>NZ_JAGHKN010000061.1:0-16827 GCF_023093475.1 Methylobacterium sp. 37f | reverse complement strand
TAGTCGTCCAGCGAACTGGGCAGCAACCAGGATTGCCGACGGTCCTGCCCTTCGACGAACCGACCCATGCCGACCTCCGCAGATGAGGCCGCAAGTCTACTTCAGATCGGGCTTTTGACACAGCCTCGACCCAACTCGGTCGCCTGGGGCGCCATGGGCGCTTCCCGACAGCGGCCATTTTTCTGCTACCGGGGCAACTTCGGCTTGGGGTGGTAATCGGACGTTGGCCAGTTGCCCGAAAACTGACGTTTGACCTTCGGATTAGACCGGCGCCGCGATCCGCTTTTCCATGAAGCAGAGGCGGCCGGGCTTTGCAAAGGCGTGCCGTCGCCCGCTACCCTTGCGTAGACCCGTATCCGCGTCATGCCAGCCGGATGGACCGCCAGGGTCCTAGGCGCGGAGCCCAAACCCCTCGCTCATCCCTGCTCCAGGAGGTTCGTAAAGTTTGCGACGATCCCGGGCGTCCGGCTGCCCTTCGAGGATGAGGCCATCAACCGAACATGGTAGCGGGCGCCGTCTGCGCTCTCGATCATCCGCTCGGAGGGCCGGCTCGTCGCCAGCACCATCGGGATCTCGTCCAACAGCCACGCCAGGGGGATCGGTGCCGAGAAGTTGCGCAGGGACCGGCCGACGTCGCCCGGCTGCAGGCCAAAGATCTGTGCCGCGGCGGCGGTGAACATGCGGATGTGGAGATCCGGCGTCAGGAGCACGCTGGCGACGTTCATGCCCTCGAACAGCGTGGACTGGTCGTCGCTCATCTGATCAATGGCCTCGATCTTGGACGTCAGCTCGGAATTCACCGTCTGAAGCTCCTCGTTCAGAGACTGCGTCTCCTCTTTCGAAGCCTCCAGCTCCTCATTGGCGGCCTGCATCTCCTCGTTGACGGAGTAGAGTTCCTCGTTCGAGGATTTGAGCTCCTCAAGGGAGGTTTCGTACTCCTCGATCACCCCCTGAAGCCGCTCGCGCGTCGCGCTCAGTTCGCGTTCCAGGCCTTGGAACGCCGCGTCCCGCTCATTCGTCTTCAGGGCCTGCCGCTCCTTCACGACGGGCGCAGCGGCTTCGTTAAACACGACCAGGAACAGTGGCTCGGTCGCGACGGCCGTGTTCAGCGGTTTGACGACCAATGAGATCGTCTGGAGGCGGCCGTCCGGCAGCTCGACGCTGATGCTGTCGCGCACGACCTGGGTGTTTCCCTCGATGGCCTCGCGCAGCGCCGTTCGGAGATCCAGCCGCAGGCCCTTGCGCGCCATCGCAGCCAACTCCCGGGTTGGCTGGCCCGGCACGACCTCCAAGTGATCGCCGATCCGCGAAGAGTAGTGCACGGCCTCGCCCGTCCGCGTTACGACCGCGTGCGGCGGCGTGAACTCGGATAGCATCTGCGTCTCGACCGTGTGTCGCAGGGCCGCGTGCGTTGTGACATTGCGCCGGTACGGCTGGCCGACACCCGCGAAGGCTGGTGTGTCCGGCCCGGTCATTGGCGGCAACCGGGCCGGCGGGATCACGTCGCGGGCCTGGAAGATGCGGTTCCGCTTGTCGATCGTCTCGAACAAGTCCTCGAATCGCGTCACGTTCTCGGCCATACCGATGAACAGGTAGCCGCGCGGGCGCAACGCGTAGTGCAGCACCGGCATCAGTTGCTGCTGGGCTTCGACGCCGAGGTAGATCAGTAGATTGCGGCAGGAGACGAGATCGAGGCGTGAGAAGGGCGGGTCGCGCAGCACGCTGTGCGGAGCGAAGGTGCAGAGGTCACGCACCGCCTTAGCGACCACCGCGCTTTCACCTTCGACTACGAAGTGCTGCGCGATCCGCTCGGGCGAGACGGCGGATAAGTAGGTTCTCGGATAGAGGCCGGTCCGAGCGACAGTGAGCGCGCGCTCGTCAATGTCGGTGGCGAAGATCTGGACGCGCGGTGGTTTACCAAGGGTGAGCATGTGCTCGCGCAGTAGGATGGCCAGGGAGTAGACTTCCTCGCCGGTTGAGCACGCTGGCACCCAGATCCGCACGACGTCGGTTGCTGCGCGCTCGTCAAGCAGCTTGGGAATGACGTCGGCGGCCAGGGCCTCGAAGGCGGCGGCGTCGCGGAAGAAGTTCGTCACACCGATCAGCAGATCCCGAAACAGCGCCCCGACCTCGGCGGGGTCGGTACGTAGTAGCTTGAGGTAGTCGCCCGGCCCGGTCGCGCCGACCACGCTGATGCGCCGCTGCATGCGGCGCACGAAGGTGCTCGGCTTATAGCCGGAGAAGTCATGGCCGACCTGCGAGCGGAGGATGGCGAAGATCTCAGTTAGCAGCTCGGCATCGAACTCCCGCGCTACCAGGTCGGCCTGATCATCCTGCGTGGCGGGACTGTTGGCGGCGAAGTGGGCGGCGATCCGGTGGCCCATCCGTTCGGCCGTCTCGCCGAAATCGACGAAGCCGGTCCGCAGCGAGCTGAGGGGCATGTCGGCGGTCTCGGGGCCGTAGGCATCCAGGGTTTGGGCCAGGGTCAGGCCGCCGTGCTCTTTGATCGCCTTGATGCCGATGGTGCCGTCGCCGTCGCCGCCGGACAGGATTACGCCAACCGCGCGCTCGCCCTGATCGATGGCTAGGCCAGTCAGAAAGATGTCAACCGGTTTGGTTTCGCGCACAGCCGGCGCCAGTGACTTCAACGTCAGCCGACCGCCCGCGATACCTATGATGAAACCGGGCGGCATGACGTAGACGCGGCCAGGTCGGACCAACACACCGTCGGTGGCGGCCTCGACCTCGAGCGGCGTGAAGCGGGCCAGCACATCTGGGAGCAGGCTTTTGTGCTCTCGGCTGAGATGCGTGACGACAACGAAGGCGGCCCCGAACGTCGCCGGCACCCCGCGGAAGAAGCCCTGCATCGCTTCGATGCCGCCAGCGGAGGCGCCGATGCCGACAATCGGGAAGTAGTCTTGGTCCATCGCCACGTTCTGAGCCTTGGGATCGATGCCGCACCGTTCGTTGGGTCCCAGCATCATGCGTTCTCGCCCGATGTCGAGGACGGCCCTGTGGGTCAGACGTCTTGCGTAGCCTCCTGCACGATGTAGGCGATGCAGCGGGCCCGGGCCTCGGGGCTCTTCAATTGCACGAACAGACGCAGCAGCACCACTGCGTCGGCGGTATGATCTAGACTCGCCATGGCGGTTTCGGTGTCTGGCATCTCAGCTGGGTCGGCCGTCAGGAAGGTCGCGACCGGAACACCCAGCGTGCGGGCGATGCGGCCTAGCATATTGGGGCCGTCGTCCTGTGGATCGTTACCGTTCGCCATGGCTCTTCGCCAATCCCTGTGACCCGTTGGTCAATGCACTGCAATCCCGGCCATGCGCGGTCCAATCACGTCGGCAATGCGACGTCCGACATGATGTAGCACGTGACCGAGGAGCAGACGGGTCTGGGTGTCAGACTCGTTTTCAGCGGCCTCGTAGGCCTCGATGAGAGACATCACCAATTGGTTCGACGGGCCGAGGTTGTCATCTTTGCTGCCTGCCAGCGGCCCTGCGGCGGTCTGCTCACGTGAGCGCCGCACGAGATCGCGCGAGACCTGAAGCGTTTGCCGCGCCTCTTCGGCCGCAGCGCGCAACTCACGGGCAACCTCAAGGCACCGATCTGCTTGTAGGCGGCCCATCAGGAGCGCTCCGATTTATATCCCATGTTCGCACATGGAATAATCATGTGATACGGTTCAGAGCGTGCACTAGATTTCTAGAGGTGGCAATCCTGAGATCGAAATCGATGGTGTTGAGAGGATCGAACGTCAGCATCCAGCGCAGGTCGACTTTTTGCGGTTTTCGCATAAAGCGAGCAGACGTAAGTATACCCTAATCACTGAGGTCTTCAGCTCAGAAATTACGGAGAAGTGGACCTTAACTTATCTCCCGGGAGCAGCTATTCTGCTTCCGATCGGTAAGGCCTCTTCTTGCCCTCGCCGCTAGCAGCGGGTTCCCTTCGCCATGTCGAGGAGACGCTGAGTCTCTGCAAATGTCACATTCAGCTTCGCTTGCGCGTCGCGAAGCTCCACAATCAGCCCAGCTGTGCGCCTCATCTCCGCCCGTCCTTTCCGGAAACGTAGCTTAGAGAGTTGTTTTGGACGCTTTCGCCCGTGATCCAGAACCTCATCGAAAGGAACCACCATCAGAATGGTACCATGCGCGTCGGTGATCTCGAAGCCATACCGGATCGGGTTCTCCGCGGTGGAGGCCAGATCAGAGCTCATTCCCGGCACGGCCTTAAAGGCCTCTAAATAAGCTGCCTCAACGCTAACGAGCTCCAGACCTATATCGTCGCAATCAAGGCCGTCTGGGCCACGGAGGTGAAAGTAAAACTGAGTCATAGACCGTGCCCGGTGAAAGTTTCTGCATCTTGCCAGCCTGCTCGGGTCGTTTCGGATCGTCAAGGCCGAGGCTGTACACCGGAAATCCACCCGATCCAGCCGACTAGCTCCTTCCTATCAAGTGCCCGCAAGCAGACGTTCCGACCTTCCGCAAAGGGTCGTGAGCGGGCTCGGCGACGATGTCCGCTTCCATGCATCGCCGCCCCAAAGCGGACTGGCAAAAATCCACCCACCCCGGTCGTAGAACGAACCGGCGGTCCCGACCCATTGCAGAACGACGGGGCACGAACGAGAATACCGGGATGCCCACCGCTCGTCTCGCTCAATCTGCTGATCTGCAATCGATCCTGAGCCTGTTCGCAGCATCAGAGGTCAGTCGGGCCGTCGAGCCCTACAAACAGGCTGCGCATGTGTGGCAGGAGACAATTGCGCAGCCGGGCACCTACATCTTCGTCTCCGAGGAGAACGAGCGCATTGCGGCCACCTGCATGCTGATCACCGCACCGAATCTTCTACGCGGCGGGCGACGCCACGGCTTCTTGGAGAATGTTGTTACTCATCCGGAGCTTCAAGGGCGTGGACATGGCCGTGCTGTCGTGGAGGCCGCACTTGCGCGAGCCTGGGCGGATAATTGCCACCATGTGCTGATGCAGAGTGGGCGCGAGGACTCGCGGGTCCACACTTTCTACGAGCGACTGGGCTTTGTGCCCGGTCTTAGGGTCGGCTACGTCGCCAACGGACCTTGTCAATAGTCTAAAAAAGATCAGTTCCATTCTTAACAGGCGATGGATTTAGTCATCTGCACACAGCCATCAGTGTCTCCAAACAGTTCTGGCGCCCGCGTTGTGACACGGGTCCAGCCTGTCGCCGTGTAGAACCCCTCGGCATCTGAAGCCGCACTTACGAACAGTCTGCTCAGCCCGATGTCTCGTGCATAGTCTTCGACCATCGAGTCGAGCACACGGCCGTGCCCCTGCCTCCGCAGGGACGCTGTGATGGCAACCAGCCTTACGATGCCCGTCCCGTCCCGCAGGTCGTCCAGCCGGGTGGTGCCGACCCCCTCCTCATCCAGTTTCAGAAGCAGCGCGTGATGGTGAGCAAAGCGCTCCTGCGGGCGCGCATCATCGTAGCCATCTAGACCTCTCTCCACCCAGAGCGAAGAACGCCGGATGGCGTGGTAGACCTGCCATTCGGAGGCGTCGGCAATGCGGATGAGAGTATATTTCATCGATCCAGCATACCTATGGACCGGCGGCTTTCCACCCAGCCCAGCGTAGGTCATTCTCCGACAACTTACCTCGAAGCAGACCTTTTGAGGGTTCGAGATGGGTCGTGAGCGGGCGGGACGGCAGTGTCCGCTTGTGCCAACTCCCGCCGGCAGGCGGACCGGCAGAAATCCAACCATTATGGTCGCTGATTCGACGAACAATTCAGGAACAGGACTGAGGGATCGGAACACTCCGATAACCCCGAACAGAGTCAACGAATGGCAATCTGAGGTTGAAGCACAGGATAACGGCAGTAGCGTCCCGGCATGAGATCCACACAGGATCCAATGGAGACACAGATGTCCGTGCTCAAGACCCTCAAGCTCAGCAATGCCGCCCCCATCGCCACGGCCAGCGATCCACTGGCGCGCGCTCGTGACAAGCTGCTAGGCAGCCTGGCTGATCAGCGGGCCTTCGCCACTGCAGTAGCTGCGGGCGAACTCTATACGCCACCGAAGAACATCGTTTCTCGGAAGAATGAGGCTGGTGAGCGCGTACGGGTGGAGGCCAACCGGCGCATCCGTAAGAGATGGTTCCAGGATGGTGCGGGTACCGTGCATTTCCTGGCCTACGTGGGCGGCAAGCCTCTGGAGCTGGCCAAGGGCAAGCAAGCGGTGGAGGTGGGCAGCTTGGACAAGCTGCCGTCGGTCATCGATACGCTGATCGAAGCCGTACGCGCGGGGGAGCTTGACGCTCAGATCGCAACCGCCGCCGAGGCACGCGGACTGATGATGGCGGAGCGTCGCAAGCCCAAGGCAGCTTGATCGCTCCGGGAGCGACGGTGAGCAGCACCGCAAATTATGCTGCTCCCCGCTCCGTCTGCCACTGTACGTGGTCCGCCGCACATACGGCGAAAGGCTGCATTTTAGCGGTTTTTATGAGCGTATTCTCAAGAGCTTAGGCGAACCAATGTCGTTGCCAGCTACTTGCGCGCAGGACATCAAGATCCAGCGACCGCGCCGCTGCCAACGGCCTTCGCATGCCTCCCCTGGCGACCAATCAGTGCGCGAGGCCCACCGGCTTGTCGAGCTCAACGCGAAACCGGATTATCCGATCGAACGGTGGCGCTTTCCGGTATTGCCGATCACGCCGCCACGACGGGGCGCTTTCATCACCCACCAGCCGTGTTTCGAACAGACCCAACCACGTGAGCGGTCGCAGCACCCTGCTCTCGAACGCATAGCCTGCGAAATCTGCCGGACCTTGATCCAGCGCGGGGTCCCAAACCGTACAGCTGCGCATCAGGTCTCCGCGAGCGACCCATTCCGGCGACATGACGGAAAGGCACCACAGCACGATGCCGATGTGGTTCTGCGGCCAAGCCTCCACGGGCACGCGGTCGAAATAGCCAAGGTTGACGCGCCAGAACATCGTCTCGAACAGGCAACGGAACAGATCCGCAGCTTGGTCGTCGCGAACAAGCGTTGCACCAGCTTTGGTCACCAGCAGGTGCCGCTGCCGTTTGCGAAGCAGCTTGGCAGTTTGCGCGATGATCCGGGTAGCCTCCACGGGCATCACATCGATCTCGTTGAGCACCTTGTTCATCGAGAGCACCTGGGCCTTGTCATAGCCGGGCCAGGTCATGGCATCGAAGAGCGCGCGAATGTCGGCGCGGCTCAGCGCGCCCGTAGCAGTGAGCGTGAGGCCAGCAAGAGCCTGAGCCCGATCGAGCATCAGGCGCGTGATACCAACCAGTGGCGCGGCCATCGCGTAATCCGCTGTGGCATCGACGGTGATCACCCCCGGCATTCCTCCGGCCGACAGCTCCAGCAGGGCATCCAGGCTGGCGTGCGAGAGAAGGCTCCAGACCGGCGGATGGGTGAGTGTGGTCATGCGAGAATATGTGCCACTGCCCCGACGGAGATGGCCAGGGTTTTCAGCGCTGCTTCAGAACGCTCACCCGCGCGATCGAAGGGCTTCTGTGCTTCAGGAGTGCTGAGCCCGCCGTGCGCCGGTCCAGGAGCGTCCTGGGCGCAGGATGACAGCGGTCGCTCCGGGGGAGGGCACATTGGGCGGAGTGGCCTTGCCCATCTGATCCCCCAGGACGTGCGAGGGTAAGCGATGCTGAGGCTCTGGCTCACCAGCACGGCCATCGGCACGCTTGCGGCATGGTACTGGGGCCTCGATCCATTCGCCCCCTACCTCTACGAGGTCATCATCCTCGGCGCCCTCGTGTTCGGCGCGGGCTTTCTCATCCTCGTGGCGGGTGGGCTCGGCAGCTCCATCCTCATGCTGCTGGTGGTGGGAGCGCTCCCCCTGGCCATGGGCTACAGCGAGCGGATCCTGCAAAGGGAGATCAAACCCAGCGGTGCTCTTAACCGCTATGGCGTTGATGCCCCCGTGGGCCTGGTGACACGGATTGAAGGGTCTCACCTCTATGGACGCATCACCAATCGGCACCCCCGGGACTGGTTGCGCCTGGCGATGGTTCAATGCACTCCGATGTTCGCGAACGGTACACTCAGCCAGCGTGTGCGAGAGATTTCAGTCGGCGCTGGCGGATGGCTGGCCCCCGGTGAGGAGGTGGAGCAACCCTTGCTGAGCAGTTCTGGACTCCTATGGGAGCCCGGCATGAGCATGACGCTCACCACCTGTAGCATAGGCTCTGCCGATTTTTACGCGGCCCCCCAATTCAAACCCGCGTTCACCTTCGCTAAGGATCGTGACAACCGCTACGTGTTCAAGGTCAACAACACGCGCGGCGATGCCAACCTCACACGGGTCAGTTTTTCCTGCTGGGTCCTGAATGCCGCGAGTGGCAGCCGCCCGCACAAGCAAGATTTGCGGGTGATCCCTCTGTACGCGGACGGCACCAGCTATCGCGTGCCACCTGAGCAGCGAATAACCCTCTACAACACCCAGCTTTTTGCCGGTCGCAACATCACAAGCTGCGCCGTTAAAGAGGCTTCGTGGAGCCATTGACCAGCGCGTCAACAGGGTCGCCGCTTCAGACTGCCGGAGCTTCCGGGTTGGTGCGCACGGAATATCGGTCACGGGCTGTGATCCGGTCCACCGGGAGATCGGGCATTGCACGCCCAAACACTTGCTGCTCCAGAAAAGCTCGCTCGATCTCCAGCTGCTCCTCATCGCAGTCTAGGTACCAACACCGCCGCGTACCGCTCCACCGGAAGCCGCGTCGTTTTACAGTGTCCTTGATCTCGAACGGGGCTTCCTGCACCCATAGGCGCGCGATGGGCCGGCGGGTAGTCTCCAGAAGGGCCGACACCGAAGGGGCTGCTCTAGAAATCGTTTGCGGTGCATTAGTCGCGTTTAAAGTTTGAAATGAGTCGACAGTTTTATTGACCAGACCGAAAGAGGTAGTGCAAAAAATTCAAGCCAATAACGGAATTTTGCATTCCAGCAGCAGGTATTATCGATGGTTCGGCTAGTTAGCGAGAATTGGTTTGGAGAACTCAAATCCCTACGAGAGCGGCACACTTCAAAAATGCATATAGTATGCCCTTTTATAAAAGATACGCCAATTTACGAACTATTGAAGATATCTAGGCGTAACATCAGAGTAATAACAAGGTTCAACCTTGTTGATTTCGCCCAAGGGGTAAGTGATATTTCTGCACTTCGTAGACTTTTGGTTGCTGGTGCACAAATTCAGGGGATCAAGAATTTGCACTCAAAAATGTATATATTTGGCTCAGAAAGCGCAGCTGTAACTTCAGCAAATCTTACTTTAAGTGGGCTAAACAAAAACCATGAAGTCGGGGTTATCGCAGAAAACGAATCCCTCGTCCAGGATTGCAATGGTTACTTTGATAGAATTTGGCGTAAAAACGGACAAGGCTTACAACTACATCAACTAGACAAGTGGGAAGAAATTATATCAAAATTTCAACTTTGTGGCGGAAGTTTCTCCGATATTGACAAGCTCGAAGACTTTGGAGAAGACCAAGGCATTCCAGAAAGTAACGCTGTTGCGAATCGTACAAATTCGACAGCAACAATTTCGTTTGTTAAATTCCTCGGCGCTAACAATTATAGATCGCCGCTTACATCAAATGTTCTCGATGAGATAGGTGAGTCAGCTTGCCATTGGGCACTTGCCTATCCAAAAGGTAAGCGCCCGAGAGCCGTACACGAAAACTCAACAATGTTCATTGGAAAACTTACAAAGAATCCGCATGATATATACGTCTTTGGCATTGCAATTGGAAAGCAACATGAGCAAGGCAGAGACGATGCCTCTGAATTAGATATTGCACAGCACAACTGGAAGGAAACGTGGCCGCACTACATTAGAGTTCATCAAGCTGAGTTTGTAGCTGGAACAATAGGCAATGGCGTTTCCCTAAATCAGCTGATGGACAAATTTGAATCTTCTTCTTTCGAGCCGACGAAGCAAAATGCTATCAAGGGCAGCGGAAATATGAACCCGCGCAAGTCTTATCGGAGAATGGCTGCGGTTAGACTATCAGAAGAGTCAGCAGAATGGCTCCATGCTCAGCTTCAAAATGCTTTTTCTATTCATGGAAAAGTCGCAACTCAGAATTTGGATTCAATTGGGTGGCCAAACTTAGGCTAGCTATCAACAGGCGCTCCTCTCATATTGGTGGATAGATAGCTAGAGCGTTTTCCACGATCCCTGAGTCGTTGCGGCGAGGTGAGCGTTGATCCCTGAAGGTTCGTCAGGGAGATCGCCATGGCCCGTGCCTACAGTCACGATCTGCGCATTCGCGTCCTGGACGCAGTGGGCGCAGGTCTGTCCCGCCGGGCCGCGGCCCTGCGCTATCGGGTCGGTATCGCCACGGTGATCCGCTGGGCTGCGCACGCCACGAGGACAGGGGAGACGCGGGCTCAGCGTCAGGGCCGTCCACCTGGCTCCAAGCTCGACGAGCACGAAGCCTTCCTCTTCGCCCTCATCGATGAGAAAGACGACATCACGCTTGCCGAGATGCAGGAGCGCCTGCGTACCGAGCGCAGCGTCTCGGTCGGATTGGGTACGCTGTGGCGTTTCTTCGCCCGCCGGGCGGTGACATGGAAAAAAAGTCGGCGCATGCGACCGAACAGGATCGCCCCGACGTGGCCGCATCCCGTGAGGCGTGGTTTGCCGCGCAGCCTGACCTCGATCCCGAGCGCCTGATCTTCATCGATGAGACCGGCCTTTCCACCCGTATGGCGCGCCTGCGCGGTCGCTGTGCTCGCGGTCAGCGCCTACGCTCGGGCATCCCGCATGGCCACTGGCTGACGACGACGTTCGTTGCGGGCTTGCGCATGTCGGGGATGAGCGCGCCCATGGTGCTCGACGGGCCGATGACGCGAGACTGGTTCCTGGCCTATGTCGAGCAGGTGCTCGCCCCAACCCTCAGTACGCCTTCGGTGAAGGCCGCGGTCGCGGTCGCGGTCGCGGTCGCGGCGGGATGTCAGGCGGCGATCTGATGGAGCCGAGAGGGGGTCCAGTTCCACGGCAGCAGATCGTCGATGCGCCGGGCAGGATGGTCAGGTAGCCGCGTGAGTACGTCGGCGAGCCACGCCTGCGGGTCGATGCCGTTGAGCTTGGCGGTTTCGATCAGCGTGTAGAGGGCAGCAGTGCGATGGCCGCCCGCATCCGAGCCGGCGAAGGTCCAGTTGCGGCGTCCCACCGCGATGGGACGGATCGCGCGTTCGGCAGCATTGTTGGACAGGCAGATCCGTCCGTCGTCGAGGAACCAGGTGAAGGCGGTCCAGCGCTTGAGCAGGTAGTCGATCGCCGCGGATGTGGGAGCCTTGGCCGAGAGCTTGGCGCGGTTCCCTCGCAGCCACGCCTCCAGGTTGGCGACGAGGTCGGCCGAGTGGGCGCGGCGGTGCGCGCAGCGTTCATCTGCGGTAAGACCGTTGGCGGCGCGCTCGATGGCGAAGATCGCATCGATCCGCGTGACCGCCTCGATGGCGATCGGAGCTTGTCTCAGATCGGCCAGCTCGAAGAACTTGCGCCGGGCATGGGCCCAGCAGGCCGCCTCGCGGATCGGATCCGGCTTGCGGCCGGTGTCGTACAGGCGGCCGAACCCCGAGAAAGCGTCCGCCTGCACGATGCCGCTGAAGTCCCCCAACCAAGTCTCGGCATGCGCGCCGGAGCGGTCGGGGGAATAGAAGTAGGCCGCGGCCGGCGGCTCGGGTCCACCGAAGGGGCGGTCGTCGCGCACCACCGTCCAGAGCCGGCCGGTGCGGGTCTTCCCCTTGGCCAGGACCGGCACCGGCGTATCGTCGAGATGGAGGCGCTCGGCTCCTCGGATATGGGCCTCGATCCGGGAGACCAGGGGCGACAGGGCGGTGGTGACGGCCCCGACCCAGCCGGCCAGGGTCGAGACGTCGATCGGCACGCCTTCATGGGCGAAGCGCTGGCTCTGACGATGCAGCGGCAGGTGGAGGCCGAACTTGGCCATCATCACCTCGGCCAGGAGGTTCGGCCCGGCCCGGCCCCGCGGGATCGGGTGGAAGGGGGCCGGGGTCTGAGCGATGGTCTCGCAGTCGCGGCAAGAGAAGCGCTCGCGCACGTGCTGGATCACCACCCAGCGTGCCGGGATCCGCTCCAGGGTCTCGGTAACGTCCTCGCCGAGAGGACGCAGGTGCGCGCCGCCACAGCAGGCGCAGGCTGTCGGGCCGGGATGGACGATACGCTCGCGCGGCAGATGCTCGGGTAAGGGCCGGCGGGCGGGCTTGCGCCGGGAGGCCCCTGAGGTGGCGTGCTCCTCGGGCGCGGGCGCCTGCGCCTCCGTCTCGGCCAGCGTCTCCTCCAGATCCTCCAGGACGAGTTCGAGCTGGTCGATCCGGGTGCTGCGTTCCGAGGAGGCCCCGAAGCGCTCCCGTCGCAGCCGGGCGACCTCCAGCTTGAGCCGTTCGACCGCGATCTCGGACGCGAGCCGCGCTGCCCGCTCGGCCAGGATCATGGCGTGGGCGGCAGCGAGATCGGTGGGAAGCGGCGGGGGCTCGGGCGCGTTCGACACGCCCACAGGAGAGCATATTCCTTAGCGTGTGTAACGCGTTATCCTCAGCCGACGGCGCTCGGACGCCAACTCTCCTGCGGCATTCGCCAGTCGATGCCCGAGAGCAGGTAGCCGAGTTGCGCCGTCGAGATCGTCACGGCTCCGTCCGCCACCGACGGCCACAGGAAGCGGCCGCGGTCGAGCCGCTTGGTGTACAGGCACGCGCCCTGGCCATCGTGCCAGATCACCTTGATCAGGTCGCCGCGCCGCCCTCGGAAGACGAACAGGTGCCCGCAATGGGGATCGCGCTTCAGCGTTTCCTGGACGATCAGCCCCAAGCTGGAAAAGCCCTTGCGCATGTCGGTGTGGCCGGTCGCCAGCCAGACCCGAACGTTGGCCGGCAGCGGGATCATCGCCCCTCCAGGGCATCGAGCACCCGACGCAGTGCCGCGGCATCGACGTCCCGGTCGACCGTGAGACGCCGACCACCACCGAGATCGATCTCCATGATCCCGGTCTTGCGCCGCGCTCGACGAGGTTGGGCCGCAACATCAAGATCATCCGATCGCAGAACTGGAACCGCCGGCGACGGCTCCGGGGTGATCGCGACGGGCACGAAGACCGGGGCCTGCTCGTCCCCGCCCAAACGGCCTTCCCGAGCCTGGCGTCGCCACGTGAACAGCAGGCCCTGGGCGATCCCGTGCCGGCGCGCCACCGAACACACCGACACTCCCGCCTCGTACGAAGCTTCGACGATCCGCACCTTGTCCTCGAACGACCAGCGCCGCCGTCGTTCGGCCCCTTCCAGTACCTCGACCCGCATCGCTCCAACCCACTGACCTTAACGCCAGCATTAAGGTCAGGCTTCAGCCAAGTGCGCGATACCGTCGACCGCGGCCATCACCGGACGCGTACAACCCTCAGGCCCGGCGACACCGTCATCCTCGACAACCTCCCCGCCCACAAGGGCACAGCAATCCAGGCCGCCGTCGAGGCCAGCGGCGCACGGCTTCGCTTCCTGCCGCCGTACTCGCCCGACTTCAATCCGATCGAGATGGCCTTCGCCAAGCTCAAGGCGCTGCTGCGCAAAGCGGCCGAGCGCACGGTCGATCGGCTCTGGACTGTCGTCGGCAATCTGCTCGACGCCTTCACCCCAACCGAGTGCGCAAACTACTTCGCTGCCGCCGGTTACGATCCGGAGTAGGTGGAAACCGCTCTAGCTGCCTAAAACCGCTAAAATTTTGTCAGGAAACTATGCAAGGTTTCCTTATGTCGGGTATACCATGTTTCGGTAGCCTGACACTGTGTTGGGTTCGAGCTCAGTGCTCGAAGCCGGACAACCCGTTTTCACCTACGATCTCAGCCAGCATGCCAACAATGGCGTCGGCTTGGCTCTGCGTAATCTCAAGGCCGCCTGCATTCACGAAACCACCAACGGCAAAGATGGCCAGCATGCGTGCCATCGTTGGATTGCATTCAACTCCTAGCATCGAAGTCACAATCTTCTGAACGTTTGTCGTAGCACCGTTCAAGGCTGCCATGACCGGATCAGATAAATCACTTTCAGGCTCGGTCTTAGGACTAACCATTTTTTGGCGCTCAAATGCAGGTATCGAGTAGCCCCTTCTCGCTTTTTTTAGGGCTTCTGCACAGGGCGGGGGTTACTTAGCTTCCCGGCAAGCAGGTGGGTCACAATCTAGCGATGCCTTCACCATCAGTTAGCGTTGGTGAAGTGAGTTCCGAGCGATTTTGCGTAGCGTTCAGTCTAATGCGCCATTCACACTCCCCAATAGGGAGGTGTGGTGTGGGTCGTTAGATAGCCCCAGCACTCACACCTGCACACTTCGCAAGGTGTGGAACGTCTTTGAGAGCGGAGCCGTTGTTCATTCAAAATAAAAATGAAACGTAATGAAAGATATAATTACCGCCACGATGCTTTCGTCAGGCAGATTCACTGCTGCGCCAAGCTTTGGGCAATCATTCGAGATTGGTCCAGGTGGTCCGAGTGTTGATTTACGATCGCGGGAGCAGCGGCTGCGCGACTTTGATTGCGAGGAAGCCCGCCGTGAAGACAGGCGCGACATGCGACGTGAGATGCGCCGTCGTGAATTCCAGGATGATAATCGCCCTCGTCGTCGTCGCGATGATTTCTAAAGGCAAGCCGGCCAGCCGGCTAGGTGTATGGTCCCGGGATGAGGTGTGACGGGTCGATCCTGAAGCGATCGGGCTCTTTCGTCCAGGCGTTGAGGATGAACTCGGTGGGTGTCAGACCGCGCAGGGTCTTGAGCCTGCGGGCATGGTTGTAGGCATCGATGAACAGATGCAGGTGCGTTCGGAGCTGGTCATGGCTGTCGTAATGATAGCGCTTGACCGTCGCGTCCTTGATCGTGCGGTTCATTCGCTCGACCTGCCCATTGGTCCAAGGATGGTTCACCTTGGTCAGACGATGCTCGATGCCATGTTCGTCGCAGACACGATCGAAGATGTGCTGGCTGTCGTAGATATCCCGCTGGCGTGACGTGAACTGAATGCCATTGTCTGTCAGGACAGTATGGATGCGGTAGGGCACCGCTTCGATGAAATCGCGAAGGAACTGCGCCGCCTCCATCTTGCCGGCGCTCTCCACCAGCCGCACGAAAGCGAATTTACTGGTTCGATCGATGGCCACGAACAGCCTGAGCTTGCCTTCAGCCGTGCTGACATAGGCGATGTCGATGTGGACGTAGCCGATGGCATAGCTTGCGAAGCGCTGCTTCTTGGGTCTGTCGCCGTCGATCTCGGGCAGTCGGCTGATGCCATGCCGTTCCAGACAGCGATGCAGCGAGGACCGGGTCAGGTGCGGGATCGTCGGCTGCAAACCGTAGAGGCAGTCGTCAAGCGGGAGCAGACTGTGACGCCGAAAGGCGACGATGATCGCCTCCTCCTCGACCGTGAGGACGCTGGAGCGCGGCTCTTTGGGACCCATCCGGGAATCTGCCGTCGTCGCCCGCTTGCGCCACTTCTGCACCGTCGTCGGGCTGACGCCGTAGCGCCGGGCCAGCGCCCTTACGCTCTCTTCACGTAACTGGATCGCGCGACGGACTGCCTCCGTCGTGGTGGCGCTTCCATGGAGAACCTGGCCCATAGCGCATCCCTCGCAGCATGGTGACTAACCGTATCACCACACTGTGGGATCAAACAGGAACAGCGTGAGGAAGTTCATGGGCCTGACCGGGCGCCAGCCGGAAGGCGATGGCGCGGCCCTGCCCGTCGGCGATCACGCAAGCCTTGGTGCCATAGCCGCCACGCGAGCGGCCAACAGCTTCACGAGCGTCTCGCTCGGCTGCAGATCCCCCCTTTTAGCGGCTCCCGCCGCCTTTTGGTGCGCCCGAACGTTCGTGCCGTCGAGGAACACCATACCAAGTTGGACACCGCGCTCCTGCACGAGGTGAAGAAGCCGCTCCCAGACGCCGGCACGCGACCAGCGGATGAAGATCTGGGCAGCCCGCCACCAGGGTCCTAATTCCTCGGGAATAGCTCGCCATTTGGCTCCGTTCTGATGCCGCCAAAGAATGGCCGAGAGCGTGCGCTGCAGATCCTGCGGAGGCGTTTTGGCCTTGGGCCGGCAGGCTTCAACCAGAGGCTCCAGATCAGCCCATTGCGCGTCACTCAGCATCGTCCCTCCTCCATCAGAGAGACGAAAACGCAAGCCCAGCCAATCTGTTCAGGCGACGACAGGCCCTAGTCGCTAGCCGGCCTCGACGAAAGGGGAGGGGCCGGCAGCCGGTTTCGTGATAGGAATGCGCAATGAGGATACCCACGCTACGTTGGCCTCATTGCAGCGCCGATGGAACATGAAAATTTGAGGCATGTTAAGGTGTGTCCCTAAGAGGTGCCTCATGCCGTCCAATGGAAAACGCGAAAGGGCTGCAAGTCCCGAAATTCAGTCTGCAATGGATGCTTCCGGCTTCATCGGCACATGGGAGAACGACCTTCGCGCCGATCGAGTGTATCTCTCTGGTACGCTGATCAATCTAGTTGGAATTGCGCCTGAACGGGCAGCGAGTGGGATGCCGTTGGCCACGTTCCTTTCTGGCATCCATCCTGATGATCGGGATCGCGTCGCCGAGCTTGTCCACGAGGCACATGGGACTGCTGGAAGGTTCGCAGCACAGTTTCGAACGCTTCGTGCCGATGGAGCTATCCATTGGGTATCGGCGCGTGGGCAAGTCGAGGCGGACGCACAGGGGCGAGGTGTCCGCTGCCTTGGTATGGCGGTAGACATCACCGACGCTCGCGCCGATGAAGCTGGTGATAGCGAGCGGATTGA
>NZ_JAGHKN010000060.1:0-17776 GCF_023093475.1 Methylobacterium sp. 37f | reverse complement strand
CCCCTAGCCCCACCCCACAAGGGGGAGGGGGACGCGTTCGGAACCCGCACCGCCAAAATGATCACGGCTGCTTCGAGACCCAGTACAGCATCAGCATGTTGTCAGGCCGCGCCGTGAGGGTGACCTTCTTGGAAACGCCCCAGGCGAGCGCCTGCTGGTGCAGGGGGATGAAGCCCCAATCGGCCTGGATGGTGTCGAAGCCCTCCTTGATCTGGGCATTGCGCTTGGTCTGGTCGGTCTCGGCCTCGACGGAATCCGCGAGGGCATCGACCTTCGGGTTGCAGTAATTGCCGAGGTTCCAATTGCCGCGGCCCGGCTTGGAGCCGTTCCGGCAACCGGCGATCTCGAACAGGATGTTGTGCGAATCCTGGGAGGAGGGGGTCCAGCCGACGAGGTAGAAGGAGGTGTCGTAGGCCGGTGCCAGCACCTTGGCGAAGTATTTGGCCTTCGGCTGTGCGTTGAGGTTCACCTTGACGCCGACCCGGGCCAGCATCGAGACGACTGCTTGGCAGATCGCCTCGTCGTTGACGTAGCGGTCGTTGGGGCAATCCATGCCGAGCGAGAAGCCGTCCGGATAGCCGGCTTCGGTCAGGAGCTGCTTGGCGCGCTTCGGATCGTAGTCGGGCCGCTTGAACTCGGAGGCGCGCGGAAACAGCACCGGTGCGATCAGCAGGGCGGAGGGCGCCGCTTGGCCCCGCATGACGCGCTTGGCGATGGTCTCCTCGTCGATGGCCCGGTAGAAGGCCTCGCGCACGCGCACGTCCTTGAACGGGTTCTTGCCCTTGACGTTCGAGTCCTTCAGCTCGTCGCGGGACTGGTCCATGCCGAGGAAGATGGTGCGCAGTTCGGGGCCGGCCATCACCGTCGCGGTGCCGCTGCCATTGACCCGCTGCGCGTCCTGCAGCGGCACCGGGTCGATCCAGTCGACCTCGCCGGAGATCAAGGCCGCGACGCGCGTGGCGTCGTTCTGGATGGTGGTGAAGACCGCCTCGTCGAGGTTCGACTCGATCTTGTCCCAGTAGTTCGGGTTCTTCTTGAACACCGTCCGCACGCCGGGCTGGTGCTCGGTGATGATGAACGGCCCGGTGCCGTTCTCATGCAGGGCGGCGTAGCTGGTGGAGGTGGCGCTCGGCAGAGTCGGGGCGACGGCGCCGTTCTTCTCGGCCCAGGATTTCGACATGATGTACCAGGTCGAGAACTGGTACAGGGCGATCGGGTTGGGGCTCTTGAGTTTCATGTCGACGGTGTGGTCGTCGATCTTCACCCACTCGGCGTCCGACGGCACGTTGGTGGTGAAGTTCGAGCCCGGCGCCCGTACGCGCGTGGCCGAGAAGATCACGTCGTCGGCGGTGAAGTCTGAACCGTCGTGGAACTTCACGCCCTTGCGCAGGTGGAAGCGCCAGCGCGTCGGCTCCGGATTCTCCCACGATTCCGCCAGCATCGGCGCCAGCTTGAGATCCTTGTCGCGGGTGATGAGCGAGTCAAAGACCGCACCATGCATCCCGATGGTGAAGCTTTCCTTCAGCGAGTAGGGGTCGAGGGACTTGATGTCGCCCTGGAAGGCAAAGCGGAAAACGTTGGCGGCCTCGGCCGGAGCGACGGTTCCGAGGCCGAGACACCCCGCCAAGGCGGTTGCCGACACGAACGCTTTCACGGTGGACTTCAACAAGGCAGGCATCCTTTTTAAGCCGACTTCCCACGCTGGCGTGAGCACCTTGGCACGGATCGGGCCAACCTCGAACGGTCTTTCGAATTCAATCCACTCCGATACGCCGTCGCGGATTTCATGTCCGGCAGCGCCTATCTGATTCGCGCAGTGATGCCCAAAAATCGGTCAATAGCCACGAAACGGTCAAGTCCCGCATCGCCAGCCGGACACCGCAGGGCCGACGGCCTCGTGGGAACGGCTGAACACGGCGAGGTCTGCACCGGTTGAACCGGCAGTCCCGATCGAACCGACGCTTTTAGGAGACCGGCCGCATGTTCGCCACCCGTAAGCCCCTCGACCAGCAAGTCATCGTCATCACCGGCGCTTCGAGCGGCATCGGCTTCTCCACGGCCCGGATGGCCGCAGCGGCCGGCGCCAAGGTGGTGCTCACCGCCCGCAACGGCGACGTCCTGGCGGAAATCGCGCGCGAGATCGAAGCGGCGGGCGGCGAAGCGACCCACGTGGTGGCGGATGTGGGCGAGCGCGCGCAGGTTCAGGCCGTGGCCGACCGGGCGATCCAGCGCTTCGGGCGCATCGACACCTGGGTCAATGATGCCGGCCTGTCGATCTTCGGGCGCCTGGAAGAGGTGAGCGATGCCGATCACCAGCGCCTGTTCCATACCAATTTCTGGGGGTTGGTCTACGGTTCGCTGGTGGCCCTGCCGCACCTCAAGCGCTCGGGCGGCGTGCTGATCAACCTCGGCAGCGTCGCCTCCGACATCGCCTTCCCGTTGCAGGGCATGTACTGCGCCAGCAAGCACGCGATCAAAGGCTTCACCGATGCCCTGCGCATCGAGTTGGAGGAAGAGGGCGCGCCCGTGGCGGTCACGCTGATCAAGCCGGCCTCGATCGACACACCGTTTCCCCAGAATGCGCGCAACTACACCGACCACGAGCCGAAACTGCCGCCGCCGATCTACCGCACCGAGGAGGTGGCCAACGCCATCGTGCACGCGGCGGTGCATCCCCAACGCGATATCTATATCGGCGGCGGCGGACGGGTGATGAGCGCGTCGAAGCGCATGGCGCCGCGCGCCTTCGATCGTATCGCACGGACGATGACGGCGCAGCAGCAGCGCGACGAACCCGCCCGCAACCGGGGCGGCGCGCTCTACGAGGCGGGCCTCGGCGGGCGCGTCGCCGGCGATCATCCGGGCTACGTGATGCGGCGCAGCTTCTACACCCGCTCCGCCCTTCATCCGCTGACCACGGCAGCGGTGGTGGCGGGCGTCGGGCTCGCGGCCGCGAGCCTGCTCGGCGCGGGGCGTCGACCGTGAGCGCCTGCGAGCCGAACCCCCTCCGCCCTCGGGCCAGTGGGACCGCCGTGCCGGGATGCATCCACGGGGGATCTCGCTGATGGCCGATCTTGAGCACACGCTGCAACGCTTTCAAAGCCTTATGCTGGCGGAGCAACCCGTCGATGTCGGCGAGGCCGAGGACGCGATCTGGGCTTATCTCGCGCAGGCTCAGGGGCTGAGCGCGCAGATCGGAGCCCTGGACCGGCTCCAGGCAGCGGTGACGCGGTGGGACAACCGTTCGGTATTCCTGCCCCAGTTACGCGCCGCACTCGATCGCCATCGTGCGCGTCTCGCCGAGCCGTCGGCCTGAGGGCGCTGGGGGGTACTGGTCCCAGTCGTCGTGGCGCTTCGGGGACTTGCCGAATGAAATTCGATTGCGACAGGGGAATGGCACTGGATCGTGCCGTTCCCCTGTGGCATTGCGATAGGGCTATCTCGGCGGTGCAGCATCGTGTGTTCGCCCGACACGGCAACGCGCGAGCTTGGCATGAACCTACACGCTGTTCATCGCTCGATCGCCTTCGCGAAACCATTCAGGACGGTTGAGACCGACATCATTTCACAGGATAGCGAGATCACTTTTCGTGGGCGCGGTCTCGCGACCCTCCGGGACGGACGCCTTCTGCTCACGGTCTGTCCGCTCTGCTCTCAAGCCAATACGCCCCGTGGGACAACGAACGGCCAGTGCGCTTGGTGCGCCTACGTTCCCTCTCTGGCAGATGCCGAGCCGACCGCATCGACGCGGGCCACGGCCGACGACACCTGACGCGCCGGTGGTCACTGGGGATCAAACGAGGCGTGGGATGCTTGACGGAGCGTCTGGCTGACGGGCCCCTCGCAGTCTCGCATCCCGGGCGTTCGAATTCTAACGTTGCTCTTATCCCACGGACGTCTCCTCACCGTCAGTTCGACGGATTTCGGGCAGTTCGACGGATTTCGGGATCGACAGCGCTGAACGTCCGGTCGCTGCGGACGGGAAGGCGGGGCGGCGCCGCGAGACTTTTGTTCTCGTTTGCCGTGCCGGGATAACCGGTTTCCAGTGATCCCTGACAAACTCTAGGCTTTGGCGAACAGGCGCTCGTAGGTCGCTTCGGCAACCCCGTAGCTTTCGCCGGCCGCGACACGCAACTGAGTCCGATCCAGGATGGTGATGCGGCCGCGACGAGCGCGGATCGACCCAGCGCCTTCGAGATTCTGGACTGCCAGAGTCACTCCGGGGCGCTGTACGCCCAGCATCACCGCCAGCACCTCGTGCGTCAGGAGGAGTTCGTCGCCGTCGACGCGGTCGTGGCACATCAGCAGCCAGCGGGCGAGCCGCGCCTCGATGCCGAAACTGGCATTGACGAAGGCGGTCTGCCGGGCCTGGAACAGTTCGGCCTCGAGAAAGCGTAGCACCGGCTTGCGCAGGCCGGGCCCTTCCGCGATCGCTGCGGCCATGTCCGCCACCTCGATCGCCAGTGCTGACCCTGCAATCTGAACGATATGCTCGTAGGGCGACGTCTCCGCACCCAGCATCAGGGTCGAGGCTCCGATGAGGCCCTCCGGTCCGATCATCCCCACTTCGAGCCGGGTCGATCCGATCTGCATGATGATCGAAACCAGTCCCGATTCCACGAAGTAGACCCGATCGGGCGCCGTGTCGGGATGGACCAGGACTTGACGAACCGTCAACGCGGCCGGACGCAGCCGCGGCTGCAGCAACGTCCAGTCGCCCACCGAGAGCGTTCGCAACAGACGGTTACGAGGTAAGATTTGCATTCGTAAAGGCCCGAGTCCTGCTCTCCTGGGTAAGAGAACAGAGCCCCACCCTCCACTGCGCGGCCATATCCAAAGATCAACATTAGATCAATGAAAGATGGTGATCTTCCAATCGGCGCATGAAAACGATCTTGGATCATCTGATAAACATAGGTTAAGTGTTTGAAATCATACAAATGCGTTGGCGGTGCTTACAACCGCTCGTTCTCCGAGTTAGAACGAGATTGATTGTGTGCGACCTATCTGCACGTGCGTGGCATGGAAGACCGTGACCTGGACTCTCTGGATCGACGACGCGCCTGGTATCGGCGGCGATCGCCTGGGGCTTCGCTCCGCCCGTTTTCGTCCCGGATCGCAGGGCAACCGCTCAGCCGCTGATCGCCGCACCTCGGGACTCGCGTAAGCGAGATCCGACACCCGTTGCCAAGATTACGGACACCGTCTTGTCATCAAATTCCTCGACCCCGCCTCTCGATGCCATGAACCCGTTGATCCGGAAGCTCGAAGGGTTCGGTCCCCTCTCGGATCAGGACCGAGCCATCCTCAAGAGCGTCAGTGCCAGCGGCCATCTGATTGGGCCCCGCGTCGACCTGATCCGGGAGGGCGACGCACCGGATGGCGTCATCCTCATCATGGAAGGCATTGCCTGCCGGCAGAAGCATCGGGCGAACGGCGCTCGGCAGATCACCGCCTATCTGGTGCCGGGCGACGCCTGTGACCTCGATGTGGCGCTGCTCTCGCGGATGGACCACACCATCACCACCCTGTCCGCCTGCCGCGTGGTGCGCCTTCCCCTCGACGTGGTGAAGCGCCTGATGGAGGAGCATCCGGCCATTGCGCGCTCGTTGCGGATGTCCACCCTGGTCGATGAGGCGACCTTGCGCGAGTGGCTGGTCAATGTCGGGTGCCGGTCGGCGATCGAACGCATCGCTCACCTGTTCTGCGAACTGCTGCTCCGGTTGCAGGTCGTGGGATTTGCGAGCGAGGACACCTACGAGTTTCCCGTGACGCAGCTCGACCTGGCCGACACGGTCGGCTTGTCGAACGTGCACGTGAATCGGTCGCTTCAGGAACTCAGGCGCCAGGGCGTGATTGAACTCAAGGGGAGGACCCTGAGGATTCTCGACCGTCAGCGACTGAAGTCGATCGCCGAATTCGATGCCAAGTACCTGCACCTGGGAACGCGGGCCGCAGCATGACCCTGAAACTTCAGCCCGTGCAGATTGCGACGGGCAGCAACGACCGCGAAAGCCGTCTGGTTTTCGAGGACGGCCTTCTCGTTGCCGTACTGGTCCAGCTCTCCAGCGAGCATGATTCCCATGCGGGTCACTGGTTCCTGGAGGCGGGGTTCGGACGCGTCGAGGATCCGCACGCGCCCATCTTCGCCGACCTCCGAGAGGCGCAGGCCTGGATTGCCCGACAGCTGGCGGATGTCGATCCCTCGTACTGACTGCACTCCGTCGCGCCGTGACGGCAAGACCTGAGAGGTCTTCCTGCAAGCCCCAGACGTTTTCTGAGCAGACATCGCGAAGACGATTGATGTGTGTGAATGCGTCATCGTCGGGTCTGCGTCACGATCATTCCCGTTACCCCTTCATGGGCGTGACCGGGGTCTCGCCGATGCCTTACCCCCCGATTGTGTCGGCGAGACCACGCTCAAAACTCCTTGTATCGTCGTGGTCCAAAGTATTATCGTTCGTTTTCTATAATAGCTTAAGTTCGTTCAAGGCATCGCCTGAATGCGTTTCAGCATGAATTCTTGTAGATGAACGCGTTGTATTGATCAAAACAACAATTGGAACATTTTTTAATCGCTGATTTCGATCTCAAAACATCTTTATCGCAATATTCGAAAACTGATCGTTTACTTCTCGGTGGCATCCATGGCTCGCGGACATGCTGTGCGTAGGCCGATGGAGCATCACGACCATGCGTTCGGTTTCGAGTCTCACGGCCTTTTCTTCGCCGGGCCCTGCGCCTTGCCGGTCCGAAGCCGGCGTCCTTGCCTCTTATCTCGACGTGGTTCGACAGGGATTTCTGCTGTTCGAGGGTGGGCGAGTGATCCTCTGCACGGACCCGGCCCGCGATATTCTCACCGCGTTCGATCTCTCCACCGATCCCACTGCCCGGTCGGCCCTTCGCGCCCTGTGCCGCCTCCTCGCCCTTCATCCGCGTGCTCTCTTCGCGCAGGTACGGCAGGCCTTCGAACGCCACGAGCCGGTCGCCTTCGAGGTCGTACGTCCGGCGATGACGGTGGACATTCGATTGCATCCGGTCGGCTGCGGGAATGCCGCCGCCACGCGTTGGACCGTCACCCTCGAGGACGTCACCACCCGCCGTGCCGCCGAGGCTGCGGCCAGCAGCCATGCCCGCCTCGATCCGCTGACCGGCCTGCCGAACCGGCGCCATCTGCGCGAGCACCTTGAGGAGGCGCTGGCGCGGGTTGGCGCCTCCGCCGCCAGCTGCGCCGTGCTGCTGGTCGATCTCGACCGCTTCAAGCCCGTCAACGACACCCTCGGCCACGCCATCGGTGACGCCCTTTTGGCGAAGGTCGGCGACCGGCTCAGCGCCACCCTTCGACCTGGTGACACCGTCGCGCGCATTGGCGGCGACGAGTTCGTCGTGGTCCAGAGCGCTCCCGCGAACGTCGAGGAGACGCGCGCCCTGGCCCGACGGATCGTCGATCTCGTCGGCCGCACCTACATGGTCGAGGGCCACCTTCTGACCATCGGCGCCAGCGTCGGTGTCGCTCTGGCTCCGGAGGACGGGATGGATGCCGACCGCCTCCTCAAATGCGCCGACCTCGCTCTCTATCGGGCCAAGCTCGAGGGGCGCGGGACTTTCCGTTTCTTCGAGGCGGAAATGGATGCGCGCATGCAGGCCCGCCGTCGCCTCGAACTCGACATGCGCCAAGCCCTGGGGCGGCGGGAGTTCACGCTGCATTACCAGCCGCAGATGAATCTCGGCAGTGACCGCCTGACCGGCTGCGAAGCGCTGCTGCGCTGGCAGCACCCGGAGCGGGGTACCGTTTCGCCGGCGGATTTCATCCCGCTCGCCGAGGAAATCGGCCTGATCGTTCCCATCGGCGAATGGGTGATCCGCCAAGCCTGTCGTGACGCGGCAACCTGGCCGGCACCGATCACCGTCGCGGTGAATGTGTCGCCAGCGCAGTTCAAGGGCGACCGGCTCGTGGAGGTGATCGTCTCGGCCCTGGCGAGCTCGGGCCTGCCGGCCGAGCGCCTGGAGATCGAGATCACCGAGGGCGTCCTGCTGCAGGAGAACGCGCGCACGCTGCGCATCCTGCATCGCCTCCGCGCCCTGGGAATCCGCGTCTCGATGGATGATTTCGGCACCGGCTACTCGTCGCTGAGCTACCTGCGGTCGTTCCCGTTCGACAAGATCAAGATCGACCGCTCCTTCGTGGCCGACATCACCCGCAAGCCGGACGGCGATGCGGTGATCCGCGCCATCGCGGGGCTCGGGCGTAGCCTCGGGATGACGACCGTGGCCGAAGGGGTCGAGACCGAGGACCAGATGCGACGCATCCGGGCCGAGGGCTGCACCGATGTCCAGGGCTACCTCGTCAGTCGACCGATCCCCGCCGAGGCCCTGCTCACGTTCTTCGCGAGCCGGGGTCAGCACGGCCTTGCCCACGCGTAGGGCCTCGAACCACGACGCTCTCCCGCTTTCGGAAATCCGCCATGACCCAGCTCTATCGACTCGTCTATGCCAGCAAGAACCTGTTGGCGGTGCCGGAGGCCGAAGCGAACGCCGCCGTCAGCCAGATCCTCGCCGCCTCGCAGCGGAACAACGCCGCGGCCGGAGTGACCGGCGCCCTGATGTTCAACGGCGGCGCGTTCGCGCAGGTGCTGGAGGGGCCGCGCCAGGATGTCGAGCGCACCTTCGAGCGAATCCAGCGCGACGAGCGGCACGGCGACGTCACCGTCCTCGAATGCGGGCCAACCGAGGTCCGCGGCTTTGCTGACTGGTCGATGGCCTATGTCGGGCGAGCCACGGCGGGGGAGGCGCTATGGAGCGACCTCGGGCGCGAAAGCGGGTTCGACCTGTCACGGCTCGACGGCGATGCGATCTTCCGGATGCTGCACGGTCTGGTCCTGGAGGAGGAGGGACTGACTTCGCCCGCCCCGGCCTTCGACGCCGACCGGGTCCGCGCCGAGGTTTCCGAGCTTCGGCCTGACCTGCATGCACCGATCGAGAGGGGGACCGTCGAGCGGGATGCTTCCGCCCTGGCGGTGCTGCGTCAGGCCCTTGCCGAGGAGCGTCGCCGAACCACTGAGCTGCGCGGTGCACTCGACGACGCGCGCATCGCTGAGGCACAGGCGCAGAACCGGTGCGAGTCGCTTTGTCGGGAGCGCGACCTGTGGGTCGAGCGAGCCCGCGGCCTCGCCGCCGCTTTGTGCCGGGAAGCCGAGGCGGTCCGCCGGGGCCCCGCGCCCGATCAGGATGCGGCGACCCGCGCCGCCTGACCGGGCGGCCGCTACACCTTGAAGTTCATCAGCAATGCGCCGGCCGCAGCCGAGACCGTGCGGGCACCAGTGGCACCGTAGGACGCCCCCTGGTCCTGCCGGACCTGCAACTGCTTCACGAAAGTGGCGAGCAGATCACCGGTGCTCTGGCCGGACGGACCGACCGTTGCGGATTCCGATGCTACCCGAGGCGCCCCATCCGTTTGGGACGGGTCCGGGTCGCCCCGCAGGACCGAGTTCAGGGTTCGGGCTTGGTCGCCGGTGAGCGCTCCGCTCTCGACCTGCCGGCCGATCAGGTCAACGATGCGCGTTCGCAGGCCGGACGGGTCCAGGCGCGCCGCCTCAGGGCCACTGCCGATGCCCTGCGTCAGCGCGGCATCGATCGAGTCGACCGCGGTGTTCAGGGCAGTCTGATCGGCGCTGCTGAGGGTGCCGGCTGCCGTCCGCGCCGCGATGTCCTCGTGTGCACGAAGGCGCGGCGATGGCGGAAATGTCCCGGCCTGTGCGGAGATCGACGTCATGTCCTGGCCCTGGCGGGACCTTATCCCATCCTCCTGATGGCGCGGATTCGGTTAATGTTCGGTGAGAAGCCGCCCGTGTGATGTGCCGCATCGTGAGCCCGACCGATCAGCGAACGGCTTTTGCCGACCTTGTCTTCGGTGCGAAAGTCAGCCGACGGATTGTCTTCCGCCCTACCCCGGCAAGGGCAGTACCTTGCGGGACGCGCGACAGATGATTCTCTTCGAAGGTCCGTCTATCGCGGGACAAGACGCGGGCCGTCCGGAACCCCGAGGGCGGTGCCGAGGCGGGTGCGGCAGTGCTTGAGGCTCTGGAAGGCACGTCCGGAATCGCGGGCGAGCCGGATCAGGGCACCGACTTGGCCGGGCTGGCGCGCGACGGCGCCGAGAACGGCGAGGATATCGGGCTCACCGTTCGGCTTCAGGGCCGTGGCGGCGAAGGCCGGGATCGCCCGCTCGGCCGGGTCGCAAACGACCCGGAGAGCCGCGAACGGCAACCCGTGCGCCTGCGCGAAGGCCGCTGCCACGTGCGATTCCATGTCGACCGCGGCGCAGGCGGTCGCAGTCCGAAGCGAGGCTTTGGCCGCGACGCTGAGCACGGCGGCGTCCACCCCGGCGATGGCAGTGGTGCGGACCGATACGCCAATTCCCGCAAGGGCCCGTTCCCAGGCGGCCACGATGGCCGGATCGGTCGGGTAGCGTGCCTCGGCGGTGACGATGGCGCTCGCGATCAGGACGTCGCCCGGCTCCAGGTCGGGATCGAGACCACCAGCGATACCGATGCTGACGACCGCGCGGCACTCCGGGGATAGACGATCCGCCAGCATGCGACGCAGGCGTTCGGGATTCCCGCCCGCACCGATGGCAACAACGTCGTCGCCTGAGGCGAGGCGCGCCTCCTTGGCCAGCCCGGTCACGGCGAGTACGGGCTGTGCGCCGGATGCGGAGTTTGAAACCATGCCGTCACCCGACCTGTGTTGCCTTGGCGTTCATCGCTCGGCGCCTTCGGATGCCGGACGGGTCAAGCGAGGCCGGCGATCCGATTCCCGCATCCCGTTCGATGCTTATCGCTCCCTCACCCCTCTGTGAATCGCGGGAACTCACCCCTCCGCGCTCTGCAAAGCAGAGCGCGGTTCACTTTGCACAAGCTCAATGGATTTCGGACAGGCTTGAGATCCGCGGCGGAGGAGAGTGCGACCGTCGGTAGGGGAGGGGCGCAATACAGCGAGAGACTCACCCGTTTCGCAGGATCAAGCCCCTTTCCAACGAGCACACCGTCCGACCCATCGCTGCGCCCATCACATCCCGAAGGCGACCTTGCGGGTGTTGCTGCGCTGGAGGTTCCGGTAGCGGGCCATAGCCCAGAGGGGGAAGAACTTCGGGTAGCCGTGATAGCGCAGGTAAAACACGCGCGGGAAGCCGGTTGCGGTGTAGCGCTCTTCGGACCAGAAGCCGTCCCCGCCCTGAGTGCGGGTCAGGTAGTTGATGCCACGCGTCACCGCCGGGTCATCGGCTTCGCCTGCTGCCATCAGGGCGAGTAGCGACCAGGCCGTCTGCGAGGCGGTGGAGTAGCCGGGCTCGAAAGCAGGGTCGATCTTGTAGGACGAGGCGTCCTCGCCCCAGCCGCCGTCCGGGTTCTGGATGCGGATCAGCCAGGCGACCGCCTTGCGGATCTCCGGCGCAGCCGGATCGACGCCGGCGGCGTTGAGCGCGCACAGCACGGACCATGTTCCGTAGATGAAGTTCATGCCCCAGCGGCCATACCAGGAGCCGTCCTCTTCCTGGTCGTTCAGCAGGTAGGTCACGCCGCGATCGAGGGCCTTCGAGCTTTCCCGAGTCTCGCCAAGCTGGGCCAGCATCGAGACGACGCGGGCGGTGACGTCGGCCGTCGGAGGATCGAGCAGGGCGCCGTGATCCGAGAACGGGATGTGATTGAGGTAATGATGGTTGTTGTCCGCGTCGAAGGCAGCCCAGCCGCCGTCGCTCGACTGAAGACCCTCGACCCACTCGCGCGCGCGGGCGATGGCGTTGCCGTAATCCGGGACATCGGCGACGAGGCCGTGCTGGCGCGTGGCGCGATCCATCGCCATGACGACGACGGCGGTGTCGTCGAGGTCCGGAAAGTGCGGGTTCGCGTATTGGAAAGCCCAGCCGCCGGGACGCACGTTCGGCCGACCGGCCGCCCAGTCGCCCTTGATGTCGAGGACCTGGAGCGGCTTCAGCCAGTCGAGGCCGCGCCGGGCCTGATGTTCGGCATCCGGGCCGCCGGCTTCCAGCAGGGCGTGGCCGGCCAGCGCCGTATCCCAGACCGGTGATAGGCAGGGCTGGACGTAGGCCTCATGCTCCTTGACGACGACGAGCTTCTCGATCGCCTCGCAGGCGATCCGCACTTGCGGATGGTCCGCCGGGTAGCCGAGCACTTCGTACATCAACACGGTGTTGACCATGGCGGGGAAGATTGCGCCGAGACCGTCGTCGCCGTTCAGGCGCTCGCTGACCCAGGCCACGGCCTTGTCCATCGCGCGCGCCCGGCGCTTCTTGGGGAAGTAGTCCTGTGTGACCTGGAGCATCCGGTCGATGGCCCCGAAGATCGGCGTCCACGGCCAGGTCGCGTGCGGGCTCCCGGGCCAGGTGCGGACGGTCTCAGGCGGAGCGACGAACAGCTCCGGAATGCCGATTCCGCGCGGGTTGCGGGCGCGCGGCTTCTTCGCCTGAATCACCAGCATCGGCACGATGACGCAGCGGGCCCAGTAGGAGACCTTGTCGAGGTGGAAGGGGAACCACTTCGGCAGGTGCATGATCTCGACGGGCATCACCGGCACGGCACGCCAGGGCACCTCGCCGTAAAGCGCGAGCAGGAACCGGGTGAAGACGTTGGAATTCGCGGCGCCGCCGCGGGACAGGATGGCCTCGCGGGCGCGGCGCATATGGGGCGCCTCGATCGAGTCGCCACTCATCTTGAGGGCGAAATAGGCCTTCACGCTGGCGCTCATGTCGAACGGCCCATCATGGACCAGGGCCCAGCCACCGTGCTTACCCTGTGTGCGGCGCAGGTAATTGCCGATCTTGTTTTCCAGCTCGGGCGCGATCTCGGTGGCGCGGAACTGGTGGAACATGATGTATTCGGACGGAATGGTCGCATCGGCTTCGAGCTCGAAGCACAGATGGCCGTCCTCGTGCGACAGCGCCGTCAGGGCCTGGGTTGCACGCACGACGCCACGATCGACGTCCTCGAGGGAGATCTCCTGCGTTTTCGGGCGCTGCAGCGCCTCGACCTTCCTGTATGCGTCCCGCATCGTCCTCGCCTCACAGGCCGCCCAGGCGGCCGCCTTATCTCACGCCGCGCCGCGCGCTCGTGCTTGTCCGCACGTGTCTGTCCTCTTGGCGAGGGCCAGCGCGGCGGTCGTTCCTGAACGGATGGCTCCCTCGATCGTCGATGGCAGGCCGGTCGCGGTCCAGTCGCCTGCCAGGACGAGATTTTCATGAGCCGTCACGGCGCCGGAACGCCGCGCGGCCTCGGCGGGCGTTGCCGCGAAGGTCGCCCGCTTCTCCTTGACGATCTGCCAGCTTGGCAGTTCGGGTGCAAGTCCGGTTAAAGTTACGATCTCCGACCAGATCTGACGTCCCAAATCCTCGCGCGGCACATCCAAGAGACGATCCGCTCCGCTGATGGTCACGGACAGACGATCCGGATAAGCAAACAGCCACTCCGTGATACCGTTCACCACACCCAGAATTAACGGCGCACCCGGCGGCGGGACCACAGCAAAATGCGCGTTCACGATCGAACGGTGGCTCTGCGGGGCCGGCAGGCCCGGCAGCAGGTCGCACGCGACCCACGGCGGCAGCGCGACGACGACCGCATCCTCCGGTGCCAGGGTGATAGTTTCGTCGCTGAAGACGAGGCCGTCGATGCGGCCGGCGCCGAGGACAAGGCTGCGCAGGCGGTGGCCGAAGCGCAACTCCGTCCCCCGCCGGGTGAGATAATCGATGGCGGGATCGACGAAGGCGGCCGACAGGCCACCGACTGCAACGAGGGGCCGGCACGCCTTGCCGCCGGCGCCCAGCGTCTCGCGCAGGATGGTGGCCGCAAGGCCGGTGTCACTTTCCTTCGGGTCGGTGTTCAGGGCCGCGAGCAGGACGGGGTGCCACAGCCGATCGTAGAGCGTGCCTTCGCAGGTCATGCTCTCGCCGATGGTGCCACCCTGGCCCGGCGCCTTGCCGGCCGCTGCCTTCAGGATACCGAGAGGCGCCAGGTAGTCGCGCGCTGCGGTGCCGGGCACCCGGCGGGAGGCCTGAAGCACCCACCACGGCACCCGGCCGGCATTGGGGCGCAGGGTCCAACGCTCGCCGGTCTTCAGGTCGGCGAAGGGAAACGCCGCTTCGTCCGGCCCGGACAAGGCACTCTCCGGGGCGCCGATCGTGCGCATGAAGGCGAGCGCCGAGGTATTCCCAGACAGCAGCAGGTGGTTGCCGTTGTCGATGGTAAGGCCGAGGGTCGGATCGTAGTACGAGCGGCAGCGGCCGCCAGCTTGCTTGGCCGCCTCGTGCACGACGACGCGCGCCCCGCGATCGACCAGCGAGACGGCGGCGGACAGCCCGGCGAGACCCGCCCCGACGACGTGGACCGTTCCCACCATCAGACGATCCCGTGCCGGAGGACGACGCCGAGAAGCGCGAGCTTGCCGGGCTTGACCCGCGCCCGCGGCTTGGCCCAGCCCCGCGCCAGGACAGCGTCGAGGTAGAGCCGATAGGCCGCCGCCATCAGGCGCGGCGCCTTGGTGACCTTGCGCGGGCACTTCGCGATGATGTCCCAAGTCTTGGCGTAATGCGCTTCGGCCTCACCGGCCACGGCGATGCAGACCTCGCCGATTCGCGGATGATCGATGGCGGCCTGGGGCGTCGGCGCGGTGAGGCCGATGGCGGCCAGCTTCTCGCGCGGCAGGTATAGGCGATTGCGCGCAGCGTCCTCGTCGATGTCGCGCAGGATGTTGGTGAGCTGGAGAGCGCGGCCCTCGTGATGGGCAAGCGCGATGCCCTCCTGCTCGGACAGGCCGAAGATTCGGACGGACAGGCGACCGACGGCGCTGGCGACCCGGTCGCAATAGAGGTCCAGGGTCGCCTCGTCGGGGGCGATGATGTCTTCGAAGGCATCCATCGCCATGCCGTCGATCACCGCCTGGAAGTCTTCGCGCAGGAGGCCGTAGCGGCGGATGGGTACGACGAGGTCTTGCACCCGCGGCGTCGGGCGGCCGGCATAGAGTGCATCGATCTCGGCGCGCCAGCGGTCGAGTTCGGCGGCGCGGACGGGCGCGGGCCCGCCGTCGTCGGCGACGTCGTCGACAGCCCGGCAGAAGGCGTAGACCGCGTACATCGCCGCGCGGCGATCGGGCGGCAGGAGGCGCATCGCCGTATAGAACGAGGACGACTTTGCCGGGAGGGCGTCGACCTGAGGAGACGCGGATTCGGCGGCGGGGGACAGGGTGGCGCTCATGCCCGGCTCTCCCGTGCCACTTTCGCGGCTTGAACCCGCAGCGTTCGGCCGCGCAGGGGACGACGCGCGAGGGTGGTGGCGATGCCGCCGAGCGCGGTCAGCGCGAAGGCGGCTTTGCCGTGGTGCACCTTCTCGCTCAGAGGGTCGCGCTCCATCAGGCCCCGGCACAGCACGACGGCGAGGCGGTGGATCGCAGCGATCTCCAGGCTGAGGCGCAGATCGGCGATGAGATCGGGCAGCACCGCGCCCTCCTCGAGCAGCCCCATGGTGCGCTCCGCCAGTTCCCGGATCGCGCCCCGGAGCGCCGGCGATGCTTTGTCGGCAGACAGCTCCGAGATCGCGGCGCCATGCGCGTCGAGGGTCTCCTGCGGCAGGTAGACCCGATCGATGGCGCGAAAATCCTTCCCGCAATCCTGCAGGTGGTTGATGATCTGAAGGGCGGCGCAGATCGCATCGGACGGCCCCCAGACCACGCTGCGGTTTTCGCCATGCACGTCCAGGACGTAGCGGCCGACCGGCATGGCCGAGAGGCGGCAATAGGCGATCAGCTCGTTCCAGTCGGCGTAGCGGTTCTTGCGCGCGTCGAGCCGGAAAGCCTCGAGGAGTTCGAGGGCATGCGTTGGGGGAAGCCCGCGCGCCGCCAGTTCCCGCCGCAGGGGCTCGGCAGCCGAATCGGTCGGACGGGTGCCCGTCAGGTCGTCGGCCAGGGCGTCGAGGAGTTCGATCTTCCGCTCCGGATTCAGACCGGTATGATCGGCGACGTCGTCGCCGGCGCGGACGAAGTCGTAGAACGCCAGGATCGCACCGCGATGCTTGGGATGGATCAGGTGCGAGGCGACGGGGAAGTTCTCGTCGCGATAGCCCTTGCCGGTCCGCGCCTCGGTGGCGGTGTGGATCGTCGCGCTCATGGCAGGCGTCCCTCCTGGCGGAACCAGGCGATCGCGTCGGACAGGCCCTGTGCGTAGGGCCGGGCGGTGTAGCCGAGTTCGGCCCGTGCCTTCGCGTCGGAGAAGAACATCCGGTAGCGCGACATCCGGATGCCGTCGATGGTGGCGAAGGGGGCCTTGCCGGTGAACCGCGCGATCTGCTCGGAGACGAAGGCGATCGGGTAGACCACCGCCCGCGGCAGGTTCACGGTCGGGGCTTTGCGGCCGACCATGCCGGCGATGTCGGCCAGCATCTGCGACAGAAGCACGTTCTCTCCGCCGAGGATGTAGCGCTCGCCGGTCCGACCGTGCCGGAGCGCCAGCAGGTGCCCGGCCGCCACGTCGTCGACATGGGCCAGGTTCAGCCCGGTATCGACGAAGGCCGGCATCCGTCCGAGCGCGGCTTCGAGGATGATGCGGCCGGTCGGGGTCGGCTTGACGTCGCGCGGGCCGATCGGAGTCGACGGATTGACGATGACCACGGGCAGGCCGTTGCGAGCCGCCATCTCCTCGACCACGCGCTCGGACACGACCTTGCTGCGCTTGTAGGCGCCGATGGCCGTGCCGGGGGTCAGGGGCCGGGTCTCGTCCGCCGGAGTGCCATCGTCGTGCGGCTTGATGGTGGCGACGCTCGACGTATAGACTATCCGTTCGATGCCGGCGCGCAGAGCCTCTTCCATCAGGATGACGGCACCGTCGCGGTTGGTCGCTACGATCTCTTCCGGATCGGGTGCCCAGAGGCGGTAATCGGCGGCGGCGTGGATAAGATAGCGCTGCCCCTGGAGGGCCCGTGCGACGGCGGCGCGATCGCGCATGTCGCCCTCGACGATTTCGACGTCGGTCCAGGTCAGGTTGGTGCGCGGGGAGGTGGCCCGCACCATGATCCGCACGGGAAAGCCTGCCTTGCGGAAGACGTCGACCAGGGCCGCTCCCAGGAAACCGCTCGCGCCCGTGATGAGAACCGGGCCGGCATCGAACGGGCCGGAAGGGGTCGCCTGTGGCATTTCTCTCGTAAGGGTCTGAGGATCTTATGCGAGCGCCGGGCCCGAAGCTAACTTCGGACCCATGGATGGCGCGCTTTTGTCATCGAAATCGCTGCCGGACAAGCGCAACGGAGACACACCCGGGCCGCAAAGCCCGGGCGGCCGTCATACGCCGGCAGCGGATCAGGCGAGGCGCAGGCGACCCGACTGCCCGGCCTTCCGTTCGGGCAGGGCGGCCTTGACGGTGTTGAGGATGCCGGCGGCGTCGAGGCCGGCCTCGGCGTACATCGCGTCCGGCGCGTTGTGGTCCTGGTAGCTGTCCGGCAGGGTCAGCGTGCGCACCCGCACCCGGCCGGCATCGAGCGCACCGCGCTCGGCCAGCAGGTGCAGCACCATGGCGCCGAAGCCGCCCACCGAGCCCTCCTCCAGCGTCACCAGAACCTCGTGGTTCGCCGCCAGGTCCAGGATCATCGCCGTGTCCAGCGGCTTGGCAAAGCGCGCATCCGCCACCGTCACGGCGATGCCCTCGGCCTCCAGCAGGTCGGCCGCCTTCAGCGCCTCGGACAGGCGCGTGCCCAGCGCCAGCAGCGCCACCCGCGCCCCC
>NZ_JAGHKN010000005.1:0-199267 GCF_023093475.1 Methylobacterium sp. 37f | reverse complement strand
ACTGCGTCCAGGACGCGAATGCGCAGATCGTGACTGTAGGCACGGGCCATGGCGATCTCCCTGACGAACCTTCAGGGATCAACGCTCACCTCGCCGCAACGACTCAGGGATCGTGGAAAACGCTCTAGGTCGAGCGTTGCGCCCGTTGAGCCCGAAACATTGAGCTTCTGGCTGGCACCAGCGGAGGTAGTCGCGATGTTGATGCGGCCATCGCTACCGAGTGATGCAGAAACCTTGCCGTTCAGCGACGACGTGCTGGAGATCTGGCTGTTGATGGCGGAAACCACCTGATCGCCGGTCACTTTGGTAAGGTCGCTGACAGATCCCTTCAGCGTCGCCGCATCCAGACGGATCGTTGTCTTGGTGGTGCCGCCATCAAGCGAGATGTCGATGGAGCCATCCTTCGCCAGCGAGGAGAAGTCGCGTGTGCCATCGGTAGTGCCGGCTTGGTAGGCAACGCTACCGCTGACGGCAGCTGCCGAAGCAGCCTTACCGCTGGAAATTGCGCTCTTGTCGGCCAGCGCCTGGTTGGCAGTGGACTTCGCCGAATCGACCAGCTTCTGGATCGAGGTGATGCCCTGGTTGGCAGCCTGGATGGTCTGGACGCCGTTGGAGATGCCGTTGAGGAGCGCGCCGAGATCGCCGGAGCGGCCGGACAGCGCCTGGGAAGTGAAGAAGCTCGTCGGATCGTCGAGGGCCGAATTGACCTTCTTGCCGGTCGACAACCGGTTCTGAGTGGTGGCGACGAGATCAGCCGTGCCCTGCAGCGAGAGCAGGTTCTGGCGAGTGGCAGAGGTGAGGGTGACGCCTGAAGACATGATGGTCGATCCATTCTGATCGGTGCGCCTCCGTTTTTGGAGGCGACCGCAGATGACCATCGATCCCTTGCAATCGACTTAATGAGTCTCGCGAACGAACTGTTAATGAGCTCGGTCAAACGTGGCGAATGTTGAAAATAGCAAGATATATCAATTATTTGGCGATCCGCTCGCATCATCTTATTTATGTTCTATTAACCATGCTCGGCGAGTATGCTCCCAGATCCGCAACGAGTAGCGCCATGCCCCTGAAGATCGAACTCAAGCCGTTCGAGCGTCTGCTCATTGGCGGCACGGCAATTCGCAATGGATCGCGTCGCTCCAGCTTCGTCATCGAGACCGTGACCAAGTTTCTGCGAGAGAGCGACATCATCCTGGAGAGCGAGGCCGATACGGCCTGTAAGCGCCTCTACGTCACACTGACGGTCTTGTATCTTGCGGACAGCACGCCCGAAGCGGAGGACCTGTTCATCACCCAGGCCAATGCGTTGATGACGGCCGCGCCGAGCATGGCGCCCTATCTCCGCGACATTCACGATTTCATCGCGCAGGGCGAGTTGTACCGAGCCCTGAAGCGCTGCAAGGACCTGATCCAATACGAGCAGTCGCTAGCGGAACGGTTGGTGCCCCCAGCCAATCCCGATCCGTCGACGCACCGCTGAATTTCGGAGCTTGCCGCAGGAATCGAAAGAGCCCGCCGCTGGGAAGCGGCGGGCTCTTTCGTGCGGCAGGAGCACGCCGCCGTCAGCCTACATGCGGAGGCCGGCGGCGATATTCTGGTTGATGCTGATGAGGGCGGACAACTTCTCGGCGGTCGGGTCGATCAACGTATCGATCATCCGTTTGAAGACGAAGGTCGAGAGTTCGGCAATGCTGTTCTTGATCTCAGGAGGCAGCGGGCTCTCCGGAGCGGTGGCGGCCCCAGCGATGATGGTCCAGACCTTCTGGTTGAAGTTCAGAGCCTCACTGAGCCCCGGTGCCTGATTGGACCAATCCGACTGGATGGCTTGAAGTCGGGTCGCAGCCTTGATCAGCACGGCGGCTTCCGCTTCGCGCGGCGACAACGCCGTTTGTGAAACCCGGGCATAGGCGCTGGCCCCGTACGACATCGCTCGATCCTCCCTCAAGGTGCGCAAGCCCGATTCGGGGCAGCGGAGGCGACCTTAGGCAGCCGATGATTAAGGGATCGTAATATCAACCTATGCCGTAATCATGCCGAGATGAGCGGCGAGGGAAGAGTCGCGCCCGCGCAGACCACGCGAAGGGCGCCGGATTCCACCATCATGATGAACTTCATTCTGGGGACGATGGCGGGCGGCCTCCTGGTCGGGCTGGTCACGATCTCGGCCGTCCGACATCCGAGCGTCCAGGCCAAGCTGGGACTGTTTCCCGTCTCGAATGCGCTCCTGATGCCGGCAGCCAAATCTCCGGCCATCAACCGCCTTGATCCCGCCTGTCGCCCGCTGGCGACCGTTGGACAGCCCGACATGCTGTTCTCAAAGCGTCGGTTCTGGTTTGTCGCGCCCTGAAGACGGGAGGGGCGGGGTAGTCAGATGCTGCTGATCAGGAACATCACCATCGTGGTCGCCACGGTGGTGCTGAGAAAGCCGCACAGGGCTGCCGCGAAGGACGGGCCGATGGCCGGGTTATGGTGCAGGGCGTTCACGTCGGCGGTGGTGTTCATCAGGGCTGACCTTGGCGGCGGCGAATCATCGGCCGGGTGGGATGGGAAGGTGGATCGTTCGGGTCCGGAAGGGCGTGCGGGTCCGCACCCTGTCAGTCAGCAGCGGTGCGCGGCTTTGGCAGCCCGCAGAGCGCGAGATTCACTGCGCAAGTCGATAGCGACAACGCCGGCACCACAATCCTCGAATGCATGCCGGGCATCCGCATAGCGGTCTCCGATCTCGTCCAGCGTGTCACAGGCGCGATCGTGGTTGCCGAGCCGAGCCTCTTGGCGGAACTGGAAGCGGAGCGCGTTGGCCTCATCGACTTTGCGCTGCGCATCGAGACAGGCAGGGGCTGCGAGGGCAGGAGCCGCGAGACTGATCAGGAGGATCGAGCCGAGCGTAAGTCGAAGCGGGTGACGCATGGAAACACCTGAGATGTGGACACTGGGGCGTGCGGCCGGTGAATTGAATTCACGGATCGTTCGAGAGTGTCCGCAAGATGAGAGTTGGCTTGGCCCAAAAAGAAATAGGCGTTGCGCTGCTCGTCCTGCGTTCAGGTTTCGGAAACGGCGCACCCGTCGCTAAGGTTCCACGCTTTTGTGCACTGCCGTCCGCTTGCGGCGGGAGGCCAGGATCGCTGCAAGACTGACCGGAGCAGGACCCTGAGCGTCAATGCCGACATCATACTGTCGGGGTATGGGCTTCAGGCGATTGTGCGAGTGCCCATGCAGATTGATGGCCCCCCGCCCGATCCCGTTCCAAGTGCGAAAGGCGTAGTGGCAGAGAACGAGGCGACGATCGTCGACGGTGAGTTCGGCGTAGTGCGAAACCGAAGTCCAGTCTGATGCGCGCAGCGTCCCAGGTCCATCATTGTTGCCAACGATCAGGTGTTTGGTTCCGGGAAGGTATGCGAGGATCTCGGCGATGCTGGTGTCCGAAGGACCGAGAGCGAAGTCGCCGAGATGCCAGACCTCATCCTCCGGCTTCACCACGGCACTCCAGGCGGCGATCAAGGCTGCGTCGTGAGCCGCAAGGTCCGGATAGGGACGCTTGTCGATCCGCAGGACCCGCGAATCTCCGAAATGCGTGTCGCTGGTGAACCACACCGGCATGATCAGCGCCTATTGCCGGACACCTCGATTACCGCCCTGGGCTGAAGCGCAGCGGAACGGTCACGGCCAAGCTGCTCAGAGTGATGCCGGCGGGGGCGGGCGGAAGCGAGCCGCGTACGGTCGCCAGGGCTGCGCTGTCGATCGCACCGATGCCGCTGCTGCTGGCGAGGCCCGCACTCAGAACCTGCCCGGAGCGGGACACGGTGAATCGCACCACAGCGACGCCGCCGCTGGTCCCCGCCGCCGCATTGGCGTTCATCCGGCCGCGAATGGCGGAGCTCAGCATACCTTGCCAGGCGCGCAGGGCGTTCGGGTCATTGCCGCCGGCGGCAGCGCCGGCACTGCTCTGACGGGACGCGGACGCGGAGTTCTGCTGCGCACGCCCCTGGCTGGCGGTCGCGGCCGCACGGCGGGCCGCTTCCTTGGCGGCCTTGGCCTTCGCCTCTTTGGCGGCTTCGCGCCGCTCCTCTTGCTCTGCCTTCAGGCGAGCCTCACGGTCGGCCTTTCGCTTCGCCTCCCGCTTGGCTTCGAGGATCTTGGCCGGGTCGGGCTTCGGCTTCTCGATTTCCGTTGGCTTGGGAGCGACCGCCACGGTGGGTGGCGGCGGAGCCAGCGCGGGCGCTTCCGGCGCCGACGAGGTGATGACCTGATCCTCCGGCGGCGGCTCCGCCACCGCCTCCACCGGTGGCTGCACCGGCGCATCCGTCGGCTCGGCCATCGTGGTGGCTTCCGGGGCGACGGGTGTCGCGTCCGGTGGCGGCGGCGTGGTGGCTTCCGGTGGGGCGACCTCCGTCGTCTCCATCGGCTTCACCACCGGCTCGGCTTCCGGTGTTTCGACGGGGTTCGCTTCGGGAGGAGCCGGGCTCGACGCGGCTTGCTCGGCTGGCGACTGTGTATCTGCCTCCGTCATCTGCGGGGCGAGATCGATCGTGACGATGTTTTCGCCAGGAGGTGCCGTTGGCGCGGCGCCGAACACCATCATGCCGACGAGAGCCGCGATGTGCAGCGCGAGGGCGACCAGGAAGGCATAGGCGAGGCCGGATGGGCCTTGCCGCTCCGGGCCGCGTGTCGTTGCGAAGGCGCTCGGGGGTTGAAGGACACTCATGAGATCAGCGCGGCGTTCCGCTGGCGGCGGCAGGAGCAGGGGCCGCCGGTGCGGAGGGCAGCGCGCCGCCGGGTGATTGCGCGATCAGCGAGACCTTGGAGAATCCCGCCTGTCCGACGAGCCCCATCACTTCCATGACCCGACCATAGGGGACGTCGCGATCCCCGCGCACCAGCATGACCTGGTTGGGATCCTGCGCTGCCAATGTCCGCAGACGTGGGAGGATCGTATCCGGGAACAGTTCTTCCTTGGCGAGATAGGGCTTGCCATCTTTATCGATGGAGATCTCGAGCGGCTTCTGGGCCTGCGCCACCTTCTGAGCGGTCGTTTTCGGGAGCTGTACCGGCACGCCTGTCGTCATCAGGGGCGCGGCTACCATGAAGATGATGAGCAGCACGAGCATGACGTCGACCATTGGGGTGACGTTGATCTCGGACATCGGCGCCGCGTCGAGGCCATCCTCGTCATCGCCGCCGCCGGCGCGGATCGAACCCATTGCCATCGTGAAGCGGCCCTCCGGGGCCAGGGTGGACGACCGTAAGCCGGCCCATCGCAGAGATTGCTGTGTCTGAATCGGCGCTGTCGCGGCACCGAAACGGCTCTGAATTGACCTGGAACCCGATCAGGCCCGAGAGATCACCGCTGCAATCCGCACCGTTATTCTGCCGCGGCGGCGCGTCCGTGGACAGTCCGGTCGCGGGCGAGTCGGTTGCCGAGAATTCCGATGGTCGAAATGAAGCTCGACTGAACCCGGCCGACATCGTTGATGAGCTTGTTGTAGGCCATGACCGCCGGGATGGCGACGATGAGGCCGATGGCCGTTGCGAACAGTGCCTCGGCGATGCCGGGGGCTACGACGGCGAGGGAGGTATCCTGGCTCTTCGCGATCGACGAGAACGAATTCATGATGCCCCACACCGTGCCGAACAGACCGATGAACGGCGCCGTCGAGCCGGCGGTAGCCAGCAACGGTAGGCCGGTCTGCAAGCGCTTGATGCGTGAAGTCAGGGCGGCCCGCATCGCGCGCTCGATGCGATCGCGCCGCTCGGCACGGGTCTCGGTGGCATCCTGATCGCGCCAAGCCTCGACGGCAGCTCCCGTGATCTGGGCGTCGATGCCACCACCGGAGGCTTCCAGCGCGCCTCCGGAGCGCACCAGGGCATCGAAGGCGCGAGCCTGACGCTTGGCGGCCGCAACCCGTACGATCTTCTCGAACACGACGGTCCAGCACGCGATCGAGGCGACCACGAGCAGGAGCATGACGCCCTTCACGATCGGATCGGCCTGCAGGAACAGTCCGAAGAAGGATAAGTCGTGGGCGACTCCGGCCGGCGCGGCTGTCGGGTCCATGGCGGGCTCTCTCGGTGCGTGCGGGTTTCTGACGATAGGAGGAAGGGCGCCGCTCAGCGCGTGAACGTCGCTGCCGTTTTGCTCTCGGTCTCGATCCGCTCGAGGCAGGTTTCGCGACTGGCGTCGCCGCCCTCACAGGAGAGCACATCGTTGAGAAGGACCCGGCTGATCTTCGGGCAGGCAATCGCAGGGAAGTCGAACAGGCGAACCATCGTCTTGCGGTCCTGAACGGGGCCGAGTTCCACGGCCAAGCGCTTTTGAGCGATCCCGTCATTGTCGAACGCGAAGAGATCGACCTTCAAGGATTTCAGTGCCTGGCCTCGGCTGTTATCGACCAGGAGGTAGGTCCGGCACGACTCACCCGCCGGTTCCAGGCGGTTCAATTCCAGCTTCAGAACAGGTCCCTTGCTGTCCTGTGCTGCGGCCTTGTCCTGAGCCATCGCCACGCCGCCGAAGCCGGCGAGCATCGTCAGGGAGGCGAGGCCTGACACGAGGTGCCGCGCTGCACATGTCTTGATACTTTGCAAAGGCCGTTCTCCGATCACGCCGTGCACTCCATTCAAGGGGCCCGTCGCCCTCCGCGACGCTCCCGACGCCTGCACGCGGTTCCGGCTCGACAATCAGTCGTGACAGACCGGAATGGCACGGGTTCGATTCGACATGCGCCATAGAACGAGGTCGAAAGACCGCGTTCGGGGCGCTCGTCGTGCGAGGCCGGCATATCCGAGATCGTGACCGTAGATCAAGGTCAGGGCCGAATATCAGAGGAATTCCAAACTGTTACTCGTCGGCCTTCCGGTGTCGAAGCTTACGCTGTGCCACAATATCCTGAAGCAAGATGCCGAGAATACCCAACCCTCTGCCAAGTCAGGCAGATGACGCATTCACGCCAGACCCTGGATGCATCAAGCCCTTGATGCATCAGACCCTTGATGCACCCAGCAGCCACCTCCATATCGCTGTGACCGGTGAGCGATCTCCGGGAGGGGTGCTGCGCAGGCGGGCCCCGATCACCGAAGTGCCTCATGAAACAGTGTTTCGGGCTTCGCTGGAAGGACATGCGTTTGTGACGACTCGGCCCTCTCCGTTCGGACATCCCTTTCTTCTCGGTTTCGACGAAATCGAGCAGGCCCTCGACCGCGTGTCGAAGGCGGCTAATGACGGCTATCCGCCCTATAACATCGAGCGGCTGCCACGCACCGAGCAACAGCCAGAGCGTCTTCGCATCACCCTCGCGGTCGCAGGCTTCACCCGCGATCAACTCGATGTGATGCTCGAGGAGAGCCAACTCGTGGTGCGGGGTCGGCAGGTGGACGACAAGACCCGGCAGTTCCTCCATCGCGGCATCGCAGCGCGACAGTTTCAGCGGGCCTTCCTGCTTGCCGACGGCATGGAGGTGATGGGTGCCGATCTATCCAACGGCCTGCTTTCCATCGACCTGACCCGGCCTGAGCCGGACCGGATCGTGCGCAAGATCGCCATCGCATCCCGCGACGAGGTGTGATGTCGGGAGCTTCAACGCATATAGACCACCGGGAAGCGATCCCGGTGTACCGCTCTGCCAAGAAGGAGGGCAGTCCATGACCGAGTTCAACACCAATCCGATCACCGAGGCCGATCTCGACCCGGCCGAGTTCAATGCGGCCGATCTGGCGGCTTTGGGTGAGGGGCACATTGCCTATGTGCGCGCTATCCGATCCGATGAGGTGAAGCGCATCTTCCCGCAAGCTCCCGATCTCACGCCTGGTCTCGACCTGTTCGCTCTCCTGTCCGCCAGCGGCGCGCCGATCCTGTTGGCCGATTCGCGCGACGCGATCGTGGCCAATGCGGCAGCCAACGATCTGTACACGGTCAGTCTTCACTAGGCTGACATATCGGTCACTGTCCTAACCAGCCGTGCCAGATCTTGCGGTCGGGACAGGCGGTGGTCTCCGTCGGCGATGAGGGTGAGCAGCGTGCCGGCCTTCGGCAGGGATTGGACCACCTTCAAGGCGTGCGTATAGGGAACATCGGGATCGTCCATGCCCTGCAGGATGTGAACGGGACAGCCTGGATCGAAGGCATTGCCAAGCAAGCGGTGCCTTCGTCCGTCCGCGATGAGGGCTTTCGTAATTGGCACCGGGGACGGATCATAGGCGCTGGGCCTGAACCAAGCCCCGTCTCGTTCGATCGTGGCGCGGATATCCGGGCTGAAACGCTCCCAGAGCAGGTCCTGCGTGAAATCCAGTGCCGGGGCTATGAGAACGAGCCCCGATGGCGGCCTCTGCTGTTGTGTGAGAGCCTGCGCAACAAGGCAGGCGATCCACCCCCCCATCGATGATCCGACCAGCAGCGGGCGCTTTGGCGCGAAGGTTTCGATGACCGCCTGGGCGTCCGCAAGCCACGTCGAAAGGGTAGACTCGGCAAAAACACCGTCCGATTCACCGTGCCCAGTATAATCGAATCGGAGGAATGCACGTCCATTCCATTCGGCCCAAGCATCAAGGGCCATCGCCTTCGTCGCGCCCATATCGGAGCGGAAGCCTCCGAGCCAGACGATCGGGGAGCCATCGCCGGCCCGGCATCGCACCGCGATTCGTCGTGCCTTTCCCCCTTCGCCGACGACGATGAATTCGGGAGCTTCGCCCTGCGCAGACGTCATTTCTCGACCTTGGCTCGACGGTGCCTCGAACTGAATGCATTGGTTTCGCATTTCGTTTACCGAGCCGTAAAGCGCAGCGTTCAAGCTGCGTCCATGATCGATACGCCGGACGGACGCTGCCACCTTCGGGAAGACTACCCGAAATCGTCTCTCGAACTTCGGGCCGTCTCGGCGCGCGCATCATGAACGGCGAGGTCCGCGGCGGATTTCCGAGCGAGCGCGCGCCGCTCTCCGGTGCCACCATTCTGCAGATCATCCCCGAACTGGACGCAGGCGGTGCCGAGCGTACGACCGTCGATGTCGCCGCAGCTCTCGCAGCCGCCGGTGCCCGAGCCCTGGTGGCCACCGAGGGCGGGCGCCTCGTGGGCGAGTTGCAGGCGAAGGGAGGGGTCTGGCTTCCCTTCCCGGCGGCTTCGAAGAACCCATTCGCCATGGCGTTGAATGTCGGGCGGCTCGCGCGGCTTTGCCGGCGTGAGGGGGTGCAGATTGTCCACGCTCGTTCGCGGGCGCCGGCCTGGGTAGCACTCGGTGCCGCTCGCCGCATGAGGCTTCCCTTCGTCACCACTTATCACGGGAGTTATTCCGGCCGGACGGGCGTCAAGGTCCTGTACAACTCCGTGATGGCGCGCGGCGATGTCGTCATCGCCAACTCGCATTATACCGCGGCCCTGATCCGCTCTCTGCATCCGGAGCAGGCAGGCGACCGGATCCGGGTCATCCATCGCGGAACCGATCTCTCCCTGTTTACGCCTGCCGCGGTCCTCCCGGCCCGGGTCGAGGCTCTGCGACGGGCCTGGGGTGTCGCCCCTCACGAGCGCGTCGTGTTGTTGGCCGCGCGCTTGACCGCGTGGAAGGGACAGCGCGTCCTCATCGAGGCAGCAGCCCTGATGCGGGACCGGGGCGTCACCGACGTCGCGATCGTGCTGGCCGGCGACCCGCAGGGGCGCGTCGCCTACGAGCGCGAGCTCGACGCCCTTGTCGCCGCCCGCGGCCTGCGGGGCATCGTGCATCGGGTCGGGCATTGCGCCGACATGCCCGCAGCGTTCCGGGCAGCCTCCGTCGTTGCGGTCCCATCGGTGGAGCCGGAAGCTTTCGGGCGCTCGGCGGTCGAGGCGCAGGCGCTCGGGACGCCCGTGATCGTGTCGGATCTCGGTGCCGTGCCGGAGACGGTGCTGTCGCCGCCGGAGGTGCCGACTTCGCAGCGGACGGGATGGCGGGTTCCTCCCGGTGATGCGGCGGCTTTGGCCGATGCCCTCTGCGAAGCGCTCTCGCTCGGTGCGAGTGCCCGTGATGCCATGACCCGCCGCGGACGGGTGCATGTGGAAGCCCATTTTTCGTTGGAGGGGATGGTGGGCGATACGCTCGCGGTCTACGCAGACCTCCTTGCGAAGCAGGCGCTTGCCACGCACCGATGACCGCGTCGGACCCGATGAACCAAACGGCGACGACCGTGTTGACTTGCACGAGACTTTCGCCAAGGTGTCGCAACGAATTTCGCGAGCGATGGGTGGCCAGGATCGACCCCAAACGGGGCTTGGGTTCGCGGGCTGCCGTTTCGTCGTTTCACTAGGAGAACAAAGCCATTCGTAGACCTATGAGAGCTATGCCGGCCCCGCAGAAGGACGGGCCGCGCGCCAACCGGGATATCCGTGGCGTTCGCGAAGTGCAGCTCATCGACGACACCGGGCAGAACCGTGGCGTCGTCGCCTTCTTCGACGCCATCGCCTTGGCCGAGGAGGCAGGCCTCGATCTCGTCGAGATCGCTCCGAACTCCGTTCCTCCCGTCTGTAAGCTTCTCGATTACGGCCGCTTCCGCTTCAACGAGCAGAAGAAGCAGAACGAAGCGCGCAAGAAGCAGAAGACGGTCGAGGTCAAGGAGATCAAGCTCCGTCCCGGCATCGACAAGCACGATTACGACACCAAGATGAAGGCCGTGATTCGATTCTTCGAGGAAGGTGATAAGGTCAAGGTGACCCTGCGCTTCCGCGGCCGTGAGATGGCGCACCAGGATATCGGGTTGCGCCTGCTCGAGCGGGTCAAGAACGAAACCCAGGAGATTGCCAAGGTCGAGAGCGAGCCGATGCTCGAGGGACGCCAGATGATCATGATCCTGGCACCGCGCTAAAGCAGCCGTCTGAGGTGAGAATTGCTCAAGGCGTCGTTCCATCCGGAACGGCGCCTTTTTGGTTGACTGAAGGAGCGACCAGCGAAGGCACGGTCGACCGCCGCTGTTCGAGCATCTGCTAGCCACAAGGCCGGACTGCTTAGGCCGGATCGGCGGCGTGACGACCGGTCGCGGGCAGGATGGTCAGGCGAGGCTGCTGTGTGCCCCGCGACATCGGTAGAGAGCCTCGACGACTTTGGTTGCTCTGTCTGGCGGCGTGATCTCTTCGTGATCCCCGTCAAAAGCCGAGAGCGGCATATCCTTTAACGCGCAGACCGTCAGCAAATTGGCATCCCGGTTGAGGTTACCATGTCCTCCGATCGGCACTGCGGCGGCAAAGAGATGGGGCTGCTTGATTGCCCAGCGCCAAGTCTTGTTTCCGCCGATGGACCAACCTGTCAGACAAATGCGGCTCGCATCGATTCTGTAGATGCCGCGCAGGTCGGCGAGCAACCGCTCGATCCGCTCCGTTTTCCACCGTCCACCGATCTGAAGGCTGCCCTTGGCCTCGGGCGAGAGAACGAAGAACGGTGCGCCCGGGTGCGAAGCGAGGGCTTTGGGCGATCCCCATAGCTTCACGAGATCCAGATCGTCGCCGAGGCTGCCCGCGCGGTGGAGATAAATCACGAGTGGCCATTCCTGGCGCGGCATCGCTGGGTAGCCGTGAGGTACGAACAGCAGATAGGAACAGCTGTCCGATGCAGCCGCGGGATGTGCGATCTGCTCGCCCTCGTGGATGTCATCGACCCTCGCGTCGGCCCGTGCAGCGGCCAGGACGAGGCTACAGAGTACGACAAGCATGCTTGATATCAGTCTCGGCTTGAGCCTTTCCCACTTCAGAGCTGCTGTAGGCCGATCCTCAGCGCGGGGGCGTGCCACAGTCTTCTGTGTAAGCGCGTGCCGAAATTCGTATGTCTGACCGGAAGGTATTCGCTGGCATCGGGTGCGAAATCGAAGGGACGACGCCGGAGACCGACGTTTCAGGCGCCGCCCGATCGAATCATTTGAGCAAGGAGATCTGCGCATCCCCCGTGCGGCGCAGAACGTTCACGGTGACGTCCTCGCCATAGCGTTGCAGGCGTAGATCCACCCGCGAGGTGCCGATCTTCAGGTTGAAGATCGAGACACCGTCGAGGAAGGGTGGCAGGGTCGGGTTGCGGAAGCGGACCCGGTTGCGGTCATGGTCGATTTCCAGACCCAGGCAAGCCGCCAGGAAGGCGAAGGGCGCCGCAGCAGCCCAGGCCTGCGGTGAGCAGGCCACCGGGTAGGAAACTGGTCCTCGCTGGTGGCGCCGCATGAAGCCGCAGAACAGCTCCGGCAACCGCTTCTGATCCTGGTACAAAGCCGTATCGAACATGCCCTGGAAGATGCGCGAGGCTTCGGGCTTGAGATCATAGCGCGCCAGCCCCAAGGCGATCAGGGCGTTGTCGTGCGGCCAGATCGAACCGTTGTGGTAGGACATCGGGTTGTACCGAGCCTCGCCGCGGGCGATCGTACGCACGCCCCAGCCGTTGAAGCCGTCCTTCGACAGCAGGTTGGCCGCGACACTGGCCGCACGCTCCGGCAAAGCGATGCCGGTGAAGAGCGCGTGGCCGGCGTTCGAGGAGCGGACTGCGCATTGGCGCTTTTCGCCATCGAGCGCGAGGGCGTAGGTGCCGATCGCCTCGCACCAGAACGCCTTGTCGAAATTCTGCCGGAGCGCCTTGGATTCCTCGCCGAGACGCTGGGCAAGGTCGTCCCGGCCGAGAAGCGAGGCGAGCTTAGCCGCCCCATTCTTCGCCGCATACACGTAACCCTGGACCTCACAGAGGGCGATCGGGCCCTTGGCGAGGTTCCCATCAGTATGGAAGATCGAATCGTGGCTGTCCTTCCAGCCCTGATTTTCGAGGCCCTTGTCCGTGTCCCGAGCGTATTCGACGAAGCCGTCGCCGTCGCGGTCGCCGTACTTGTTCATCCATTCGAGCGCCAATTCGAGCGCCGGCCAGATCGCCGAGATGGTCTCCAGGTCGCCCGTGACCGCGTAGTATTCCCAGGCCAGCATCACGAAGAGTGGCGTACCGTCGATGGTGCCGTAGTAGTGGCGGAAGGGCACCTCGCCGAGCATGGCCATCTCGCCGCGACGGGTCTCGTGCAGCACCTTGCCGGGCTGCGCATCCGCGGCCGGGTCGATCGCTTTGGCCTGCGTCGACGCGAGGTAACGCAGCACGCCCTTTCCGAAGTTCGGATCGATCCAAAGCGCCATCATGGCGGTGATGATGCCGTCGCGCCCGAACACCGTCGAGTACCAGGGGATCCCAGCAAACGGATAGATGCCCTCCGGCGTCCGGCTCGCCAGCATATAAAGATCGGCGGTTGCGCGACAGGCGGCCTCGTTGAACTGGTCGTTCGACGAAATGATCGTGGTGATGCCGGCGGTGAGCTGCCGCAGATCACGGCGCGAGTCGCGATATGCCCGCGCGAAGATCACACCCTCGGCAAGGCCCTTCGGATGGCGCGCGGAGGCCGTGCTGCCGGCGGCATGGGATAGCCCGGCGGCCGCATCTTCACCGACGCGCTCCGCGGCAGGCGCGCTGGTGAAGGCGCGGTGCGATTCAAAGACGACGCGGAGGAACAGCGAGGCGCGCCCCCCGGGCGGCAGGGAAACGACGAACTCGGCCCGGCCCGGCTCGATATGCTTGGGCTTCGGACCGAAGTGGAGGCTTGTGGTCCGTACCACCTCGTCGAGGCCGGCGTAACGGAACTGGACCTCAGAATCGCTCGCCACCTGCACGCTGCGCTTGCCGCGCACCGGGCGATCCATGCCGCGAACTTCGAACAGGTCGCGGAAATCCGCGTCGAAGGTGACGGCGACCTTGAGGTGCCAATGGCGGGAATCGTAATTGCGTAGACCGATCCGGTCGTAGCACGCACCCTTGAACAGGAATTTGGTGCGCTCGATCGCGATCAACTCACGCGGGATCGTGGTCTCGTCGTGAGCGTCGATGCGGATGTCGGGCGTCGTCATGTCGACGCTGAGCGCGCCGTTGTCGTCCTGCATCACAGAGGAGAGCAGCAGGGGGCGCTGGTCCTCAATGGTGACGTGCATGCGGGAGAGATAGCGCGTGTCCTGGAAGTAGAGTCCTTCCGGACCCGGCAGCACTCCAATGTCGCCGTAGCTGTCGAGAACCGCAAAGGCTTCGCCGTATTTCAGCGAGCGGAGTGGGCGTTCGACCAGGGATGTCTGCGCTTCGATATGGTACTGCGGCAGAACTTCGTCGGCATCCTGGAAGCCTTGAGAAATCCGCGTCTCGCTTGCGGGCTCGGAGGTCGCCTTCAGTGTATCCGCTGCCATGCCTGCGCATCTCCGAAAAGGGGGGGGTCGAATCGAAAGAGCCGCCGGTCGCAAAGTGCGGCGCGGCGGCCCTCAGTGGCAGAGGTAGTGCGGCAATCTTGCGGCGCCAGCCCGCTCCGGAAGCGAGCAGAATGGCATTCGCAGAGGCCGTGGTTTAGCCGAATTAGGCCGGCATGGCGGCGACCGAGATCTGCGGCAGCGCGGAGCCATTCAACTCGCTGTAGTGGGACGTGAAAGATCCCGCATGCGGAAGCTTGATCACTGAATTAGTGCCGGCAAGCAATTGCTCGTAGGCAGACACGTACTTGCGCACCATGCACTCAGCGGTGAAATTTCCCTCAAAGTGCTTGCGCACACCGGCTCGGCTCATCGACTTGACTTTATCGACTGCCGCGACCGCATCATCCATCGAATCGCACAAGACGCCCGAGATGCCGTCGGCAATGACCTCCGGCACGGAGCCGTTGCGGAATGCGATTACGGGGGTTCCAGCCGACATCGCCTCAATCATGACGAGGCCGAAGGGCTCCGGCCAGTCGATCGGGAAGGCGAGGGCGAGTGCGTTTCCGAGGAAGTCCTTCTTCTGCTCCTCGTTGATCTCGCCGATGAACTCGATGAGGGGATGATGAATCATCGGCTCGATGACCTCGTCCCAATAGTCCTGGTCAGCCTTGTCGACCTTGGCGGCGATTTTGAGCGGCACGCCCGAGAGGATGGCCATCTCGATGGCCCGGTCGGGCCGCTTTTCCGGCGAGATGCGGCCGAGGAAGGCGAGATAGCCGCCCTTGGCCTCAGGATAGAACGGGCAGTTCTGTGCTGGCAGGCCGTGATGAATCGTCGAGAGCCAATTCACGTTCTCCGGCATCGGATCACGTTGGTTGTCTGAGATCGACACCAAGGGCATGCCCGTGAAGGTCCGATAGACCGGCATGAAATCCGGCACATCGAGGCGACCGTGCATCGTGGTGAGGCACTTGTGGTTCAGGTCCTCGAACATCGGATACTGCAAGAGATCGATATGAAAGTGCAGGATATCGAACTCATGTGCCCGTTTGTGCACATGGTGAAGCATCGCGAGATGGCTTGCGGTATGGTCGCGATAGCCCAGCAACCTCAGGCCCTCCGGCGTGCAGGCCGCGAGCTTGGCGGACGTCTCAGAGTCGCCGCTCGCGAACAAGGTGACGTCGTGGCCCTGACGAACCAGCTCTTCCGTGATCCACGAGACCACGCGCTCGGTCCCACCATAGAACTTCGGGGGTACGGCCTCCGACAGCGGAGCAATCTGGGCAATGCGCACGAAGCGTCTCCTGTGAGGTCGAATGTTGCGCCGACCTAACGCGATCCGGCCTGAGTGGGACATGAACGAAACGGACAGCCAAGGTTATGGTTCCCCATCCGCGCCTGCCGCCAGATCTCCCTGACAAATGGCCCAGGATGTCCCCGATATCCTCGCGATGGTCACTGTCCGGTATGATGAATCAGTCTTCGCTCGTGCCCACCAGGAGGCCCCCTGGGGCGACCCTGCGCGCATCCGTCGTGTTGTGTGGATCGGGTGAAGAACTACCTGGGATGCATGCGAGATTTTGTGCGACGCACGATGCCCTTGTTTCACCCCAGGGGGTCGTCTAAGCCTCGCGCCTGCGCAGTCTGGCATTGGAGCAATTCCACGTGGCCGACGGCGCTCAGGGCGTCGCAATCGCCCGCGAACACGAGGGGTCCTGCATGACCGGCCTGATGGCAGACTATCTGCCGCTCATCGTCTTTATCGGCGTTTCGGGATTCATCGCCGTAGCTTTGCTCGTCGCCCCCTTCCTGGTTGCTTATAACAGCCCCGATCCCGAGAAGCTTTCAGCTTACGAATGTGGTTTCAACGCCTTTGATGACGCGCGGATGAAGTTTGACGTGCGTTTCTATCTCGTTGCAATCCTGTTCATCATCTTCGACCTCGAGGTCGCCTTTCTTTTCCCATGGGCGATCACGTTCGGTGAGCTCGGTTGGTTCGGAATGTGGTCGATGATGGCGTTTCTTGGGGTTCTGACCGTGGGGTTCGTCTACGAGTGGCGCAAGGGCGCGCTCGAGTGGGACTAGCGCTCACGAATCACAGCTTGCTCTACGCCTGCCTGTTCGAGCTCCGTCTATCCGAACTCAGCCTGCCCGAAGCCTGATCCCGAGAAACCGATGGCCTTCAGCCCCGACCTGTCCCACGCTCCGGCGATCGCGCCGGCTCCGAAAGGGATCATCGATCCCAACACGGGGCTGCCGATCGGCGCGAACGATCCGACCTTCCTGTCGATCAACAATGAACTCGCTGATCGCGGTTTCCTGGTCACCTCTACGGACGACCTCATCAATTGGGCGCGGACCGGCTCGCTCATGTGGATGACCTTCGGCCTCGCCTGCTGCGCCGTCGAGATGATGCAGATGTCGATGCCGCGCTACGATTGTGAGCGCTTCGGCTTCGCGCCACGCGGATCGCCCCGGCAATCCGATGTCATGATCGTTGCCGGCACCCTGACCAACAAGATGGCGCCCGCCCTCCGCAAAGTCTACGACCAGATGCCGGAGCCGCGCTACGTGATCTCCATGGGCTCGTGTGCCAATGGTGGCGGCTATTATCACTATTCGTACTCGGTGGTGCGCGGATGCGACCGGGTGGTGCCGGTCGACATCTATGTTCCGGGTTGCCCCCCGACCGCCGAGGCGCTGCTTTACGGCGTACTCCTGCTCCAGAAGAAGATCCGCCGCATTGGCACGATCGAGCGCTAGGAATAAGGACGCTCCGGCATGACCAACGGCATCAGCATCCTTCCTCACACGAGTCCCGACTCGGGAATGACGGCGCTTGAGCGAATCGGCGATCACGTCGCCGGTGCCCTTGGCCCCGCGATCGTCTCGCGTGCCATTGCGTTCGGCGAGTTGACCCTCGTGGTCCAGGCCAGCGATATCGTCTATGCACTTACCTATCTGCGCGATGATCCAGCCTGTGCCTTCCGCTGCTTCATTGACATTTGCGGCGCCGACTATCCGGCCCGTGAGAAGCGGTTCGATGTGGTCTATCACCTGCTCTCGTTGCGCCATAACACCCGCATCCGCGTGAAGGTTCAGACCGACGACCAGACGCCGGTACCCTCCGTCATCGAAGTTTTCCCGGCGGCGAATTGGTTCGAACGGGAGACTTACGACCTCTACGGCATTCTGTTCTCGGGCCATCCGGATTTACGGCGTCTGCTCACCGATTACGGCTTCGAAGGGCACCCGCTGCGGAAGGACTTTCCCCTTACTGGCTTCGTCGAGGTCCGCTACGACCAGGATGAGGCGCGCGTGGTCTACGAGCCCGTAAAGCTCACCCAGGAATTTCGGAACTTCGACTTCCTCTCGCCGTGGGAGGGCACGGAATACGTGCTCCCGGGCGACGAGAAGACGTCGGCTTGAGCGGCGGAGCGAGGCCATGACCGAGCACAACATCCGCAATTTCGCGATCAACTTCGGGCCTCAGCATCCGGCCGCACACGGGGTGCTGCGCCTGGTGCTGGAACTCGACGGAGAGATCGTCGAGCGGGTCGACCCGCATATCGGCCTGCTGCATCGCGGCACCGAAAAGCTGATCGAGCACAAGACCTACCTGCAGGCGACGCCCTATTTCGATCGGCTCGACTACGTCTCCCCGATGAACCAGGAGCATGCCTTCTGCCTCGGCATCGAGAAGTTGCTCGGGTTGCAGGTGCCTCGGCGCGCCCAACTCATCCGCACCCTGTTCTGCGAGATCGGCCGCATCCTCTCCCATCTGCTTAACGTCACCACGCAGGCGATGGACGTCGGTGCCCTGACGCCGCCGCTCTGGGGCTTCGAGGAGCGTGAGAAGCTGATGATCTTCTACGAGCGCGCGTCGGGCGCTCGCCTGCATGCCAACTACTTCCGTCCCGGTGGCGTCCATCAGGACCTGCCACCCGCACTCATCGATGACATCGAGGCGTTCATCGATCCCTTCCTGCAGGTGGTCGACGACCTCGACAACCTTGTTATGGGAAACCGTATCTTCAAGCAGCGCAACGTCGATATCGGCATCGTCACGGTCGATGAAGCGATGGCCTGGGGCTTTTCCGGCGTGATGGTGCGCGGCTCAGGGATTCCCTGGGATCTGCGCAAATCGCAGCCCTACGAAGCCTACGAGGAAATGGAATTCGACATCCCCGTGGGGAAGAACGGCGACACCTATGATCGCCAGGTCATCCGCATGGAAGAGATGCGCGAATCGGCCAAGATCATGAAGCAGTGCTGCATCAAGCTGCGCGAGCCGTCCGGCCAGGGGCCGATTTCGGCCACCGATGGCAAGATCGCCCCGCCGCCGCGCCGCGAGATGAAGCGGTCGATGGAAGCGCTGATTCACCATTTTAAGCTCTACACCGAGGGCTTCCACGTGCCGGCCGGCGAAGTCTATGCCGCCGTCGAAGCGCCGAAGGGCGAGTTCGGCGTCTATCTCGTCGCCGACGGCACCAACAAGCCCTATCGCTGCAAGATCCGCGCTCCAGGCTTCGCCCATCTGCAGGCAATGGACTGGATGTGCCGTGGCCACATGCTGGCTGACGTGTCCTGTGTGCTCGGCACTCTGGACATCGTGTTCGGCGAGGTGGACCGGTGACGATCAAGGTTCAGAACTGATGGCCAACCGCAGACTCGCGCCCGTATCCGAGCAACCCGCCGCCTTCGCGTTTTCGTCCGAGAACGCTGAGTGGGCGAAGGGCCAAATCGAGAAGTATCCGGAGGGGCGCCAGGCCTCTGCGGTGATTCCGCTCCTGTGGAAGGCGCAGGAGCAGAATGGCGGCTGGTTGCCGCAGAAGGCCATCGAAGCGGTGGCTGACGAACTCGGGATGCCGCATATCCGCGTGCTCGAAGTGGCGACGTTCTATACGATGTTCGCCCTGGAGCCAGTGGGTAGATTCTGGATCCAGCTTTGCGGGACCGTTCCATGTGATTCCTGCGGCGCGCGTGAGTTGAAAGACTACCTGCAGCACCGTCTCGGTGCTCCGGGTCATGTCAGCGCCGACGGAAACTTCTCCTGGCTTGAGGTCGAGTGTCTGGGCGCCTGCTGCAACGCGCCAATGGCGCAGATTAATCAGGATTACTACGAGGACCTGACACCTGACCTCCTCGGCAAGCTGATGGACGATCTGGCTGCAGGGCGGCCCGTGAAGGTTGGCTCGCAGGTCGGGCGAACCTCTTCGGAGCCCCTCGGTGGTGCCGACACCCTTATCGACGCAACCCTGTTCGACGGATCGCGCGTTGGTGCTTGGCGCAAGCGTTTCGAGGACAAAGAAGCTGAGGACGGCAGCGAGCAGGGCAAGGCCGAGGCCGCCTCGTCTGAGCAGCGTGCCGCTTCCGAGCCGAAGCCGGCTCGCCCCGATGCGGGCCGTGCCGTTGAGAAGCCGGTGACGGACGCGCCGGCTCAGCGTGCCGCAGCGGGGGAGATGCCTGTGAAGGCCGGCGATACGGCAGACGCCGCCGACCCCAAGGAGTCGACCGCGACGTCGCCAACTCAGGCCGCACCGATGCCTGCTCCTGAAACGATCGCGAAGGTCGAAGCCGCCGGCGCGGAAGCCGGGACACAATCGGATCTTCCACGCAACGAACCGCCGCCCCAGCCGGCCGCATCGGGTGCCAGCGCGGACATTGCGGAGGCTCCGCCGGTCGACACGAAGCCGTCGACGGCGAAAGCCTCCAGCGCGAAGCCGTCCACCCCTCGGTCTCCCGCCCCCAAGAAGGGGAACTGACATGCTCGCCGATCAGGATCGCATCTTCACGAACCTCTATGGCCTGCACGCACCGGGGCTGGAAGCGGCCAAGCAGCGCGGCGCCTGGGACGGTACTAAGTTCCTCCTCGAGATGGGACGCGACTGGATCATCGACGAGATGAAGCAGTCGGGCCTGCGCGGGCGCGGTGGCGCTGGATTTCCGACCGGCCTTAAATGGTCGTTCATGCCCAAGAAGTCCGACGGGCGCCCCCATTATCTCGTGGTCAACGCCGACGAGTCCGAGCCGGGCACCTGCAAGGACCGGGAGATCATGCGGCATGATCCGCACCTCCTGATCGAGGGCTGCCTGCTGGCCTCGTTCGCGATGGCCGCCCATGCCTGCTACATCTATATCCGCGGCGAGTACGTCGCCGAGAAGCACGCCCTCCAGCGGGCCGTGGACGAGGCCTACGAGGCGCGGCTCGTCGGTAAGGACAACATCCACGGCTACCCCTTCGACATCTACGTCCATCACGGCGCCGGCGCTTATATCTGCGGCGAGGAAACGGCACTTCTGGAGAGCCTCGAGGGCAAGAAGGGCATGCCGCGCCTGAAGCCCCCGTTCCCGGCCAATATGGGCCTCTACGGCTGCCCGACGACGGTCAACAATGTCGAGTCGATCGCGGTGGCAGGCACCATCCTGCGTCGCGGTGGTGCCTGGTTCGCTGGCCTTGGCGGGAAGAACAACACCGGCACCAAGCTGTTCTGTGTCTCGGGCCACGTCAACAAGCCCTGCAACGTCGAAGAGGAGCTCGGAATCACCTTCCGCGAACTCATCGACAAGCATTGCGGCGGCATGCGCGGCGGTTGGGACAACCTGCTCTGCTCCATTCCTGGCGGCTCCTCGGTGCCCCTGGTGCCGGCCGAGCAGATCATCGACGCCAAGATGGACTTCGACACTCTGAAGAACCTCGGCTCCGGCCTTGGTACTGCGGCGGTCATCGTGCTGGACCGCTCCACCGACATCGTCTCGGCCATCGCCCGCATCGCCTACTTCTACAAGCACGAATCCTGCGGCCAGTGCACGCCCTGCCGCGAAGGCACAGGCTGGATGTGGCGCGTGATGCTGCGCATGGCCGAGGGCCGGGCCCAGCGCCGCGAGATCGACATGCTCCTCGACGTGACGAAGCAGATCGAGGGTCACACCATCTGTGCGCTCGGTGACGCGGCGGCCTGGCCGATCCAGGGGCTGATCCGCCACTTCCGTCCCGAGATCGAGAAGCGCATCGACCGCTACAGTGCCAATCCGCATTCCGACCCGGTGCCGATGGCGGCCGAGTGACGATCCGATTTTTAGATCCTAGAGCTTAACCGTGGGCACGGCTCACTAATCCTGCTGCGAGCAAGTTTGAACTTAGTAAAAATGATTCAAATGTCTGGCTGATAGAGACAAAAAGAGACTCTGATGCGTGGGAAAGTTCTGGGATACGATGATTCCGCCGGGCAGGGCATCATCAGCGGAGATGATGGCCTCCGATACCAGTTTGTTCGTGGCGCATTACAGGGCAGTCAGCGCATTTTGCTCCCTGGACAAGACGTTGACTTCGTTTCTGAGAGCGGTGCTGCGCTGAATATCTTCGTGCTGAAGTCGAATAGCTTAGGCGATCGAAACAAGCTGGTTGCTGCTTTGCTGGCCTTTTTTCTGGGCCTTCTCGGCGCGCACAAGTTTTATCTTGGCCAGACGGGCTGGGGAATTGCCTACCTGCTGATGGGAACTGTCGGCTGGGTCACTCTGGGTATAATTCCGGGAATTCTGGCAATCGTCTGTCTCGTCGAGGCCATTGTTTACCTGACGAAGTCGGACGAAGCTTTTTACGCGCAATATGTCGCGAAGGTATAGTCGGGCGATGAAGACGGTCCGAGTAAGGGTACTGAGATGACCAAGATCGTCGTTGACGGCACCGAGGTCGATGTTCCGGCGGATTACACGCTGCTCCAGGCGTGCGAGATCGCGGGCGCGGAGATTCCGCGTTTTTGCTTCCATGAACGGCTGTCCATCGCGGGCAATTGCCGGATGTGTCTTGTCGAGCTGAAGGGCGCGCCGAAGCCGGTGGCCTCCTGCGCCTACGCGGTGAAGGATTGCCGGCCCGGTCCCAACGGCGAACCACCGGAGGTGCTGACTCGCTCGGGCCAGACGAAGAAGGCGCGAGAGGGGGTGATGGAATTCCTCCTCATCAATCACCCGCTCGATTGCCCGATCTGCGACCAGGGCGGCCACTGCGATCTCCAAGACCAGGCGATGGCCTACGGCGTCGACTCGACCCGCTACGGCGAGAACAAGCGCGCGGTCGAGGAGAAGTACATCGGTCCACTGGTGCGGACCGCCATGAATCGCTGCATTCACTGCACCCGCTGTGTCCGCTTCCTGGCAGAAGTCGCTGGCGTGCCGGATCTCGGCGCCATCGGGCGCGGCGAGGACATGGAGATCACCAGCTACCTCGAATCTGCGATGGGCTCCGAGCTTCAGGGCAACGTCGCCGACCTCTGCCCCGTCGGCGCCTTGGTCCACAAGCCGCAGAGCTACGAGGTTCGGCCTTGGGAGCTGTCGAAAACTGAATCCGTCGATGTGATGGACGCGGTAGGCTGCGCCATCCGGGTCGATGCCCGCGGTCGCGAGGTCATGCAGATCGAGCCGCGGGTTCACGAGGGGATCAACGAGGAATGGATCTCCGACAAGACCCGCCACGCTGTGGACGGCCTGCGGACCCAGCGCCTGGACCGCCCGTATCTACGTGAGAATGGTCGGCTGCGTCCTGCGTCCTGGGGTGAGGCGTTCGGCGCTATCGCCGCCAAGGTCAAGAACACCGACCCGAAGCGCATGGGCGCCGTGGTCGGCGATCTGGCCGGTGTGGAGGAGATCTATGCGCTGAAGGCACTGATGACGTCGCTTGGCGTGACGAATCTCGATTGCCGGCAGGCCAGCGAAGCGATCGATCCGTCCTGGGGCCGGGCTGCCTACACCTTTGGCACCGGCATTGCCGGGATCGAAGACGCGGACGCGATCCTGCTCGTCGGAACGAATCCCCGTCTCGAAGCCTCGCTGCTCAACGTGCGCATCCGCAAGCGCTGGCGCATGGGACCTTTGGCCGTCGGCCTCATCGGCGAGCCCGTCGACCTCACCTATCCGCACACCTATCTGGGTGCCGGCCCCGAGACGCTGGCCGACCTCGCCTCCGGCCAGCACAGCTTCGCCGAGGCCCTGAAGGCGGCCAGCCGTCCGCTCATCATCGTCGGCACGGGGGCGCTCACCCGACCCGACGGCGCCGCTATTCTGGCCGCCGCGGCGAAGCTTGCGAAGGATATCGGCGCGGTGACGCCCGAGTGGAACGGCTTCGGCGTGCTCCAGACGGCTGCTGCGCGGGTCGGCGCCCTCGATCTCCGCTTCGTGCCGGGGGAGGGCGGGCTGGACTTCGCCGGGATCGCGGGAGCGGGTTCGCTCGATGTGGTATACAACCTAGGTGCCGACGAGGTCACAATCGAACCCGGCGCCTTCGTGATCTACCAGGGTACGCATGGCGATCGCGGTGCCACCCGCGCCGACGTCGTCCTGCCGGGTGCCGCGTATACCGAAAAAAGCGCCACCTACGTCAACCTCGAGGGTCGGGTGCAGACCACCAATCGGGCCGGCTTCCCGCCGGGCGATGCCCGAGAGGATTGGGCGATCCTGCGCGCCCTGTCGGACGTGCTCGGCCGGCGCCTGCCGTTCGACTCGCTGGCGGCGCTTCGGCGTGCCCTCTATGCAGAGCATCCGCACTTCGCCGCTCTCGATGCGATCGCCCCGAGCGACGCCGTGGCCACGGTCGAGACGTTGTCGGCCTTGAGCGGCGAGCCGAGCCGCACCGCCTTCGCCTCGGCGATCCCGGACTTCTATCTCAGCAACGCGATCGCCCGCGCCTCGCGGGTGCTCGCCGAGTGTTCGAGCCTCGCCCGGGTGCGCGGCCTCGAAGCGGCCGAATAAGGATTTCCTGCCATGACCTCCTGGGAAATCCTCGGCACCGTCCTGCTCCTGGTGCTCAAGAGCTTCGTCCTGCTGGCGCTGCTCCTCGTCTTCATCGCCTACGCCCTGCTGGCCGATCGCAAGATCTGGGCGGCGGTCCAGCTCCGGCGCGGACCCAACGTGGTCGGGCCCTGGGGTTTGTTCCAGTCCTTCGCCGATCTGCTGAAATTCGTCCTGAAAGAGCCGATCATCCCGGCCGGTGCCAACAAGGCGCTGTTCCTGCTGGCGCCCCTGGTCTTCGCCACCCTGGCGCTCGCCGCCTGGGCGGTGATCCCGCTGGCCGAGGGCTGGGCCATCGCCGACCTCAACGTCGGCATCACCTACATCTTCGCGATCTCTTCGCTCGGAGTGTACGGCGTGCTGATGGGCGGATGGGCGTCGAACTCGAAATACGCCTTCCTGGGCGCGCTTCGCTCGGCGGCGCAGATGATCTCCTACGAGGTCTCCCTCGGCTTCGTCATCATCTGCGTCCTGCTCTGCGCCGGGTCGCTCAACCTGTCGCGCATCGTCATGGCGCAGGACACCTCGCTGGGCATCCTGGGCTGGTACTGGCTCTGGCTATTCCCGATGTTCGTGGTGTTCTTCATTTCGGCGCTGGCCGAGACGAACCGCCCGCCCTTCGATCTGCCGGAGGCGGAATCGGAACTCGTGGCTGGCTACATGGTCGAGTATTCCTCGACGCCGTACCTGCTGTTCATGCTGGGTGAGTACGTGGCCATCATGACCATGTGCGCGCTCGGCACGGTGCTGTTCCTCGGCGGCTGGCTCTCGCCGATCCCGTTCGCGCCCTTCACCTGGGTGCCGGGCCTGATCTGGTTCGCCCTGAAGGCCAGCTTCCTGTTCTTCATGATCGCCATGGTGAAGGCCATGGTGCCGCGCTACCGCTATGACCAGCTCATGCGCCTCGGCTGGAAGGTGTTCCTGCCGCTCTCGCTCGTCTCGGTCATCGTCGTCGCCTTTGTCCTCAAGCTCACCGGCCTCGCGCCGGGCGCCTGACAACCCCCTCACGGAGATCCGAGCCATGAAGCTCGATCAGGTCGCTAAGGGTCTGCTGCTGAAGGAGTTCGCGTCCGGGTTCGTCCTGGCGATGAAGTACTTCTTCAAGCCGAAGGCCACGATCAACTACCCCTTCGAGATGGGCCATCGCGGCCCGCGCTTCCGGGGCGAGCACGCCCTGCGTCGCTACCCCAACGGCGAGGAACGCTGCATCGCCTGCAAGCTGTGCGAGGCGATCTGCCCCGCCCAGGCCATCACCATCGAGGCCGGCCCCCGCCGCAACGACGGCACCCGCCGCACGACGCGCTACGACCTCGACATGGTGAAATGCATCTATTGCGGGATGTGTCAGGAGGCCTGCCCGGTCGACGCGATCGTCGAGGGGCCGAACTTCGAGTTCTCGGTCGAGACCCGCGAGGAGCTTCTCTACGACAAGGAGAAGCTCCTGCTGAACGGTGACCGCTGGGAGCGCGAGATCGCCCGCAATCTTTCGGTGGACGCGCCCTACCGCTGAACGACCGGAATGCGGCCCGACTCCGGGCGGATGAAACAGAGCGCCGGTTCTGCCTCCGCGGAACCGGCCCAGGCGCGCCGAGGCGGTTGTGCACCGCAGGGGCGGGTTCTATAGACGGGCGGCCGGTGGGCCGTGGCACAGTTTCGGCAGAAGGGGCCGTCCTCGGGACGGCTGATCTCTAGAATCGCATGAGCGCAGCCGCTGCCTTCTTCTACCTGTTCGCAGGTGTGACCATCGCCTCGGGCTTCATGGTGATCGCCTCGCGCAATCCCGTGGCCTCCGTGCTCTTCCTCATCCTGGCCTTCGTGAACGCCGCCGGGCTGTTCGTGATGATGGGCGCCGAGTTCCTGGCGATGATCCTGGTCGTCGTCTATGTCGGCGCCGTCGCGGTGCTGTTCCTGTTCGTCGTGATGATGCTGGACGTGGATTTCGCCCAGCTGCGTCAGGGCTTCCAGCAATACCTGCCCATCGGCGCCCTGATCGGCGCGGTGTTCCTGATCGAGCTGCTGCTGGTGGTCGGGTCGTGGACCATCGATCCCGGATTGATCCAGGCGCCCCTCGGCCCGGTCGCTAGCGCCGAGGCGGTCACCAACACCCAGGCCCTCGGCCGGGTGCTCTACACCGACTATGTCTTCTTCTTTCAGCTCGCCGGCCTGATCCTGCTGGTGGCGATGATCGGCGCCATCGTGCTGACCCTGCGCGACCGTCCGGGTGTCAAGCGTCAGAACATCTCCGTCCAGAACGCGCGCACGCAGGCCATGGCGGTGGAGACCCGCAAGGTACCCTCGCGCCAGGGCGTGGAAGTCTGATGGCCTGCGGACCTCGAACGGCAGAGACCGGGAGCCACATCCGATGATCGGCCTGAGCCACTACCTGACGGTCGCCGCGATCCTGTTCACGCTGGGCGTGCTCGGCATCTTCGTGAACCGCAAGAACGTCATCGTCATCCTGATGTCCGTCGAGCTGATCCTGCTCGCGGTCAACATCAACCTCGTCGCCTTCTCGACCCACCTCAACGATATCACCGGACAGGTCTTCGCCCTGTTCGTGCTGACCGTGGCGGCGGCGGAAGCGGCCATCGGCCTCGCCATCCTCGTCGTGTTCTTCCGAAACCGCGGTTCGATCGCGGTCGAGGACGTCAACATGATGAAGGGGTGAGCGGAACCGACACCCATCGATTCTGACGGTCCGGCATCGCGGTCTCCGCGCGCCGGACCGGTGACACGACACACAGGGCGCCGCATCGGCTCCCGCGCCCTGCGCGGGCCCGGGCGCACCCCAGGAGGCCGGACAAGCCAGCGATGTATCACGCGATCGTCTTCCTCCCGCTCGTCGGTGCGCTGCTCGCCGGCCTGTTCGGCCGCCAGCTCGGCCCGAAGCTCAGCGAGGGCATCACCACCGGCCTCCTCGCCTTCTCGGCGCTGCTGTCCTGGGGCGCCTTCCTCGAGGTGCCCGGCACCGAGCACGCCACCCGCGTGCAGGTGGCGACCTGGTTCACCGCCGGCGACCTCGTGGTCGACTGGGCCTTCCGCATCGACACCCTGACGGTGATCATGCTGGTGGTGGTCACCTCGGTCTCGACCCTCGTGCACCTCTACTCCATCGGCTACATGGAGGAGGATCCGCACCGTCCGCGCTTCTTCGCCTACCTGTCGCTCTTCACCTTCGCCATGCTGATGCTGGTGACGGCTGACAACCTGGTGCAGATGTTCTTCGGCTGGGAGGGCGTCGGCCTCGCCTCCTACCTGCTGATCGGGTTCTGGTACGAGAAGCCCTCGGCCAACGCCGCCGCCATGAAGGCCTTCATCGTCAACCGCGTCGGCGATTTCGGGTTCTCGCTCGGCATCTTCCTGGTCTTCGTGCTGACGGGATCGATCGCCTTCGATGGCATCTTCGCTCGCGCGCCCGAGATCAAGGACGCGACCTTCCACTTCCTCGGCTACGACTGGAACGCCCTGACGCTCGCCTGCCTGCTGCTGTTCATGGGTGCCATGGGCAAGTCGGCCCAGTTCCTGCTGCACACCTGGCTGCCCGACGCGATGGAGGGGCCGACCCCCGTCTCGGCGCTGATCCACGCCGCCACCATGGTGACGGCCGGCGTGTTCATGGTGGCGCGCCTGTCGCCGCTGTTCGAACTCGCTCCCAACGCCCTCATCGTGGTCACGGTGATCGGCGGCATCACGGCGTTCTTCGCCGCCACGATCGGCCTCGTGCAGAACGACATCAAGCGGGTGATCGCCTACTCGACCTGCTCGCAGCTCGGCTACATGTTCGTGGCGCTCGGCGTGGGCGCCTATTCGGCCGCCGTGTTCCACCTCTTCACCCACGCCTTCTTCAAGGCGCTGCTGTTCCTCGGCGCCGGCTCGGTCATCCACGCGATGCACCACGAGCAGGACATGCGGAACATGGGCAATCTCCGCCGCTACATTCCCTTCACCTCGGCGATGATGACCATCGGCACCCTGGCGCTGATCGGCTTCCCCTTCACCGCCGGCTATTACTCGAAGGACGCCATCATCGAGGCGGCCTATGCGTCGACGCGGCCTGGGCACACCCTGGCCTTCATCTGCACCGTCGTCGCCGCGCTGATGACCTCGTTCTATTCCTGGCGCCTGTTCTTCATGACCTTCGAGGGACCGGCGCGCTGGGCCGGCCATGGCGCCGCGCATCACGACGATCACCATGCCGCCGGGCATGCGGCTGTCCAGGCCGGCGCCTCCGCCCAGGTCGCGCATGTGGGTTCGTCGGTTGAAGCCGTCCATGTCAATTCGTCGGCTGAGGCCGACGGCGCCCCGGGCCATCATGAGGGCGTCGCCCACGACGACAAGGGCCACGACGTCGAGCCGGCCTCGCACAGCGCCATCGAGCACCACGATCATGCGCACACGCCGCATGAGAGCCCGCTGGTGATGACGATCCCCCTCGGCATCCTCGCCTTCGGGGCGCTCTTCGCCGGGCTGATCTTCAAGAACCGCTTCATCGGCGAGGGCATGGAGACATTCTGGGGCCACGCCCTGGGGCACGGCCCGGACAACCACATCATGCACGACATCCACGCGGTGCCGGCGCTGGTGGCCTACTCGCCCTTCATCATGATGCTGATCGGCTTCGTGCTGGCCTATTGGATGTATATCCGCCGGCCGGAACTGCCGGGCCAACTCGCAGCCCAGCAGCCGAGCCTGTACCGGTTCCTGCTCAACAAGTGGTACTTCGACGAACTCTACGACCGGATCTTCGTCCGACCGGCCAAGGATTTCGGCAAGTTCCTCTGGAAGGAAGCCGATGGCCGGGTCATCGACGGCATGGGTCCGGACGGGATCGCCACCCGCGTCCTCGACGTGACCCGCGGCGTCGTCCGTCTCCAGACCGGCTACGTCTACCACTACGCCTTCGTCATGCTCGTCGGCGTCGCCGCCCTCATCAGCTGGTACATGCTGACCGGCCTGCCCAAGGTCGCCCATTGATGGCCGCCGTCACGTATCGGAGCGCCCGCTCATGTTAGGCCTCGGAATTCTCTCCGGCCTCCTCATCGTGCCGCTCTGCGGCGCGGCCTTCATCCTCACCCTCGGGGAGGAGACCGAGGCTTCGAAGCGCAATGCCCGCTGGGCCGCGCTCATCACGACCCTCGCCACCTTCCTGCTCTCGCTGGTGGCCTGGGGCCGCTACGACGCGACGACCGCGAATTTCCAGCTGGTCGAGACCCATGCTTGGCTGAGCGAGACCACGCGGTTCAAGCTCGGCGTCGACGGCTTCTCGATGCCGCTGATCCTGCTGACCACGTTCCTGATGCCGTTCTGCATCGGCGCCTCGTGGCTCTCGGTGAACATCCGGGTGAAGGAATACTTCGTCGCCTTCCTGGTCCTCGAGACGACGATGATCGGTGTGTTCTGCGCCCTCGATCTGGTGCTGTTCTACCTGTTCTTCGAGGCTGGCCTGATCCCGATGTTCCTCATCATCGGCATCTGGGGCGGCAAGCGGCGCATCTACGCCAGCTTCAAGTTCTTCCTCTACACCCTGCTCGGCTCGGTGCTGATGCTGCTCGCCATCATGGCGATGTACTGGCATGCCGGCACCACCGACATCCCGACCCTGCTGCACACCCGCTTCCCGGTGCATATGCAGACGTGGCTGTGGCTCGCCTTCTTCGCCTCCTTCGCGGTGAAGATGCCGATGTGGCCGGTCCATACCTGGCTGCCCGACGCGCACGTGGAGGCGCCGACCGCCGGCTCGGTGATCCTGGCGGGCATCCTGCTGAAGATGGGCGGCTACGGCTTCATCCGGATTTCGCTGCCGATGTTCCCGGATGCGAGCCAAGCCTTCGCCCCGATGGTGTTCGCCCTCTCGGTGATCGCCATCATCTTCACCTCGCTGATCGCCCTGATGCAGACCGACATCAAGAAGCTCATTGCCTACTCGTCGGTGGCGCATATGGGTTTCGTGACGCTCGGCCTGTTCACCATGAACGAGCAGGGCATCCAGGGCGCGCTGTTCCTGATGATCTCGCACGGCATCGTGTCGGGCGCGCTCTTCCTCTGCGTCGGCGTCGTCTACGACCGGATGCACACCCGCGAGATCGCCGCCTATGGCGGGCTGGTGAAGCGGATGCCGCTCTACGCGGCGGCCATGATGGTGTTCACGATGGCCAATGTCGGCCTGCCCGGGACGTCGGGCTTCGTCGGCGAGTTCCTGGCCATGATGGGGGCTTTCCGGGCCAACCCGACGGTGGCGTTCTTCTCGGTGTTCGGCATCATCCTGTCGGCCGGCTACGCCCTCTGGCTCTACGCCCGGGTGATCTACGGCAAGCTCGAGAAGCCCAACCTGCAGGGCATCCTCGACCTGGATCTCCGCGAAAAGATCATCATCGCGCCGCTCGTCGCCCTGACGATCTATTACGGCGTCCACCCGGCCCCCGTGCTCGACACCTTCGCGCCCTCGACGGAAGCGTTGATGCAGAGCATGCGGACCGCGCTCTCGAACACGCAGACCGCCGCGGCCACCCTGCCGTCCGTGTCGCGCTGAAGGCTTGATCCGATGAACGCCGCTCAGATCGTCCTGCCCGCGCTCGGGCCTGCCCTGCCGGAGCTGATCCTCAGCATCGGCGTGCTGGTGCTGATCCTCTACGGGGCGTTCCGGGGCGAGCGCTCCGCCGAGGGCGTCAATGTCGGCGCCCTGATCCTGCTGGTGCTCGCGCTGTTCGCGGTCATGTCCCAGTCGGGCGCCAAGATCACCACCCTGAACGGCTCGTTCATCATCGACAACTTCTCCAAGGTGATGAAGGCGCTGATCCTGCTCGGCTCGGCCGCCACGATCCTGCTCTCGCGCGACTACTTCCAGCGCGAGCGCATCGACCGGTTCGAGTTCCCGATCCTGCTGATCCTGTGCACCGTCGGCATGATGGTGATGGCCTCGGCCAACGACCTGATCTCGCTCTATCTCGGACTCGAGCTGCAGTCGCTCGCCGCCTACGTCATCGCGGCGTTCCATCGCGACAACCTTAAGTCCACGGAAGCCGGGCTGAAGTACTTCGTCCTCGGCGCGCTCTCCTCGGGCATGCTGCTCTACGGCGCCTCCCTGGTCTACGGCTTCACCGGCACCGTCTCCTTTCCGGGCATCGTCGCGGCGCTCGACGGCACGGCGGGCTTCGGCATCGTGCTCGGCATCGTCTTCGTGGCCGCCGGCGTCGCCTTCAAGCTCGCGGCCGTGCCGTTCCACATGTGGACCCCCGACGTCTACGAGGGCTCGCCGACGCCGGTGACGGCGTTCTTCGCCTCGGCGCCCAAGATGGCCGCCATGGCGATGACGGTGCGGCTCTTCATCGGCGCCTTCCCGGACGTGACGGCGGTGTGGCAGCAGATCATCGTGTTCGTGGCGATCGCCTCGATGGCGCTCGGCTCGTTCGCCGCCATCGGCCAGCGCTCGCTCAAGCGGCTCATGGCCTATTCGTCGATCGGCAATGTCGGCTACGCCCTGGTCGGCCTCGCCGCCGGTTCGCCGGAAGGCATCCGGGGCGTCGTCGTCTACATGATCATCTACCTCGCGATGACGCTGGGCGCCTTCGCGGTGCTGCTGTCGCTGCGGCGCGGCGGCCAGATGTTCGAGACCGTCGACGATCTCTCCGGCCTGTCGCGGACCCATCCGGTCCTGGCCTTCTGCCTCGCCGCGATGATGTTCTCCCTCGCGGGCATCCCGCCGCTGGCCGGGTTCTTCGCCAAGTACTACGTCTTCGCCGCCGCCATCAAAGCCGACCTCGTGGCCCTGGCGATCATCGGCGTGGTCACCAGCGTGATCGGGGCGTTCTATTATCTGCGCCTCGTCAAGGTGATGTATTTCGACGAGCCGGTGGCCGCCTACGAGCCGATGGCGCCCGGCACCCGCATCGTCCTCGCGTTGGCGAGTCTCGTGGTGGTGCTGTTCGGGATCGTGCCGGCCCCGCTGGTGGACGCCGCGGGTGCCGCCGCCAAGTCGCTGTTCTAGCCCGTTGAGCGGATACGGCCTCGGCCCGCAGGCGCGGGTCGCGGGACATCGCCTCCACGTCCACGAGCGCCTCGACTCCACCAACACCGAGGCGATGGCGCGTTTCCGGGTCGGCGAGACCGGTCCGCTCTGGATCGTGGCCCATCGGCAGGACGCGGGCCGGGGCCGGCGCGGCAATGCCTGGGCCTCCGAGCCCGGCAACCTGACCGCGAGCCTGCTGTGGCCGGTGGACGACGTGGAGCCCGGCCAGGTGCCGACCCTCGGCTTCGTCGCCGGTGTCGCCCTGTCCGCCGCCCTCGCCGCCGTCGGCGTCGAAGGGTGCCGCCTGAAGTGGCCGAACGACGTTCTGGCCTCCGGCGCCAAGCTCGCGGGCCTCCTGCTGGAGGCCGACAGCCGCCCCGGCGGGCGTCGCGCGGTCGTGATGGGCTTCGGCGTCAACGTCGCTGCGGCGCCACAGGGCTTGCCTTATCCCGCAACCTGCCTCAGGCAGATGCGGTACGACACGCGCGCCGAGGATCTGTTCGTCCACCTGACGGACGCCGTCATCGACGCAGCGCGACAATGGGACCGTGGCCGCGGGTTCGAGAGAATCCGCGAGCGCTGGATCGCTGACGCGGCCGGGATCGGCGCGCCGGTTTCGGTGCGGACAGGCGACACCCTCGTACACGGAATTTTCGAGACGATCGACGGAGCGGGACGCCTCGTCGTCCGCTCGGAGGATGGAACGCGACGGACCGTGACGGCGGGCGAGGTGCATCTGGGAACGGCCGCGACGGCGGCTTGAGGTTTGACGGACAATGACGACAGGGCAAGACGAACTCGTCTTCGTGCCGCTCGGCGGCGTGGGCGAGATCGGCATGAACGCGGCGCTCTACGGCTTCGGCCCCCCGAAGCGGCGCAAATGGATCATGGTCGATTGCGGCATGGGCTTCGCCGGCGAGGAGGGTTTCCCCGGCATCGACCTGATGTTCCCCGACCTGAGCTTCATCGAGGAGCGCAAGGACGACCTCCTCGCCATCTTCATCACCCACGCGCACGAAGACCATATCGGCGCCATCGGTGAGCTGTGGCCCAAGCTCAAGGCGCCGGTCTACGCGACGCGGTTCGCCAAGAACCTGCTGGAAGCCCGCCGGTTGAGCGAGCCGGGTGCCCCCAAGGTCATCCTGAAGGAGATCCAGGCCGGGCGCCGGGTGCAGATCGGTCCCTTCGAGATCGAGTACGTGCCGGTCTCGCACTCGATCCCCGAATCCAACGCGGTCGCGATCCGCACGCCGCACGGCCTGCTGCTCCACACCGGCGACTGGAAGCTGGACCCGACCCCGATCCTCGGCGACGTGACGTCGGAGGCCGCCTTCCGGGCGCTCGGCGACGAGGGCATCCTGGCGATGATCAGCGACTCGACCAACGTCGTGCGCGAGGGCCGGTCCCCGAGCGAGGCCGAGGTCGCCGCCACCCTGCGCGAGTTGATCGCCGAGGCGCCGCACCGCGTGGCGGTCACCACCTTCGCCTCCAACGTCGCCCGCATGCGGGCCGTGGCCGAGGCCGCCCAGGCCTGTGGCCGTGAAGTCATCGCGGTCGGCCGCGCCATGGACCGGGTCATCGGAGTCGCGCGCGAATGCGGCTTCCTCGACGGCCTGCCGGAATTCCGGTCGTCGGACAGCTACGGCTACCTGCCGCGCGACAAGGTCGTTGCCCTGCTCACCGGTTCGCAGGGCGAGGAGCGGGCCGCGCTCGCCCGGGTCTCGCGCGACGACCATCCGGACATCACGCTCGCCGCGGGTGACCGCGTGATCTTCTCCTCGCGCGCCATTCCCGGCAACGAGCGGGCGGTCGGCGCGATCATCAACGACCTCATCAATGCCGGCATCGAGGTGGTCACCGACCGCACCAAGCTGGTCCACGTCTCCGGCCATCCCCGCCGCGACGAGATGGCGGAGATGTATGCCTGGACCCGACCGCAGACCGCGATCCCGGTCCACGGCGAGGCCCTGCACCTGGACGAGCACGCGCGTTTCGCCCGGGCCCAGGGCGTTCCCAACATCGTCAAGGCCCGGAACGGCAGCGTCGTGCGCCTCGCGCCCGGCACGCCGGAGATCGTCGACCACGTCAAGGCCGGGCGCCTGTTCAAGGACGGCAACGTCCTGATCGACGCCAAGGACCGGGCCATCCCCGAGCGGCGCAAGCTCTCGCAGGCCGGTCTGGTCTCCGTGGCCATCGCGATCGACGTCCAGGGCGAGATCCTGGGCGAGCCCGCCATCGACATCATCGGCCTGCCCAATCGCGGCCGCAACGGCCAGGCGATGCTGGACGTGGTGGTCGAGTCCGTCTCGCGGACCCTGTCGGGCCTGTCCAAGCCGAAGCGCAAGGACGCCGAGGCCGTCGAGAAGGCGGTCGACCGGGGTATCCGTTCGGCCGTGAACGAGGTCTGGGGCAAGAAGCCCGCCTGCCACGTGCAGGTGGTCGAGGTCTAGGGCATCGACCCTCCCCCCTCGGCGGGGGAGGGGGCCTGCGGAGCAAGGTTGGAGAGGGCTGGACCTCTCCGGAACGGGTGCTCCCCTCTCCCGTCCCGCTTCGCGGGCCACCCTCTCCCGCAGAGGGGAGAGGGGCATTTCGCGGGGCAAGCATAACGGGGGGAGCCCATCATGATCGGACGCCTGAACCATGTCGCCATCGCGGTTCGCGATCTCGACGCCGCCTGCGCCATCTATCGCGACACCCTGGGCGCCACCGTCACGGAGCCGCTGCCGCAGCCCGAGCATGGCGTCACGGTGGTGTTCGTGAACCTGCCCAACAGCAAGGTCGAGCTGATGGCGCCGCTCGGCGAGGGCTCGCCGATCGAGAGCTTCGTCGAGCGCAATCCCAACGGTGGCGTGCACCACGTCTGCTACGAGGTCGACGACATCCTGGCTGCGCGCGACCAGCTGAAGGCCCAGGGCGCGCGCGTTCTCGGCACCGGCGAGCCGAAGATCGGCGCCCACGGCAAGCCCGTGCTCTTCCTGCATCCGAAGGACTTCCTCGGGACCCTCGTCGAGCTGGAACAGGTCTGAGCCGAATGGGCGCAGTCCTCCAGGCCCTGGCCGCCTCCACCCTCCGCACCCTCGGGGTGATGGTGGTGGTGCTTGCCACGGCAGTCGCCGTCGCGGTGAGCTTGTTCAAGCTCTCGGTGTTCGGTGCGCTCGCCCTCTACTTCGTGGTCTGGTGGACGCTGCTCTTCGTCATCCTGCCCCTGCGCAACCAGGTGGAGAGCGACCCGGCGCGGATGGTGCCCGGCCAGGACCCGGGGGCGCCGGCCAGCCCGCGCCTGCGCGAGAAGGCGATCCTGACCTCGCTCCTGGCGAGCGTGGTCTTCCTGGTGACGATCCAGGTGTTCGAGCTGGCGGGGCTCTGAGGCGACGGCGCGACCGGGTTTACGCAGCTGTCTCTTAGCGGTCGGGCCGCATCCCCGTCGACGCCGGGACAGAGTCACCGCATAAGCTCGGCATCGGGGGCGAAGTCCAGACGCAGCACCCCGTCATCCCGGGGCCGCGCAGCTGAGCCCGGAGTCCAGAAACGCAAGTCGTGCAGGAACTTACGCCGTCAGCGGCTCTGGATTGCACGCCGCCGGCGCGCCCCTTCGGGTCCGAGCTCGCCTGTGGCGCCCCGGAATGACACCGGGGATGGAATCTCCGATCGAACCGCTTTTGGACGAGGGCGCCCAAGCGACGCAGACGCCGAAGAGGCGATGCCAGCCTCGCGCAAGCGTCTAGGCATAAAAAAAGCAAGGCCTAAGCCTTGCTTTGTAAAGATGGTAGTGCGCTCAGCCTCGATTGTCTCACGCATTGCTGACGGCGTGGCGGCTGAAATTCCTCCCGAGACTCGGACCGTGCGGCGCCGCTGCTTGGGCGGTGCGACCATCACGGGGCGCTTATAGGAACAACAATTCTCATTGTCACGTCCTTCGTGACACATTCTTGCGCTTTTCTACCGGAATGCGTGTCGGTTCTGCGCATTTGTCCGCGTGACCGCACCGGAACGGCGATTGAGCGGATCGGTGTCACCTGGCCGCGCTTGTCTTTTCCTGATGCAATGTGTTGTGTGCCGGGGCGTGCCGTTGACCCACTGGCACGCTGTTTCCAGGGCCTTCCATGCGTCTCTCCCGCTATTTCCTGCCGACCTTGCGCGAGACGCCCAAGGAAGCCGAGATCGTCTCCCACCGCCTGATGCTTCGGGCCGGCCTCGTACGCCAGGAGGCCGCCGGCATCTATGCCTGGCTGCCGCTCGGCCTGCGCGTGCTGAACAAGGTCTGCGCGGTGATCCGCGAGGAGCAGGACCGGGCGGGCGCCATCGAGATCCTGATGCCGGCGATCCAGTCGGCCGAGCTCTGGCGCGAATCCGGCCGCTACGAGGCCTATGGCAAGGAGATGCTTCGGATCTCCGACCGCCACGACCGCGAGATGCTGTTCGGGCCCACCGCCGAGGAGGTCGTCACCGAGATCTTCCGTGGCAGCGTGCGCTCCTACAAGGACCTGCCGAAGAACCTCTATCAGATCTCGTGGAAGTTCCGGGACGAGGTGCGGCCGCGCTTTGGCACCATGCGCTCGCGCGAGTTCCTGATGAAGGATGCCTACTCGTTCGACATCGATCAGGCCGCCGCCCGCCATGCCTATAACCGGATGTTCGTGGCGTATCTGCGCACCTTCGCGGGTCTCGGTCTCAAGGCGATCCCGATGCGGGCCGATACCGGGCCGATCGGCGGCGATCTCAGCCACGAATTCATCATCCTGGCCCAGACCGGCGAGAGCGAGGTCTACTGCGACAGCCAGTATCTCGACTTCGAGATCCCGCCGGTGACCACCGATTTCGAGGACGTCGCCGCGCTCCAGGGCACCGTCGACCGCTGGACCTCGCTCTACGCCGCGACCTCCGAGATGCACGAGCCGGCGGCCTTCGCCGAGGTGCAGGGCGACAAGCAGATGGCCGCGCGCGGCATCGAGGTCGGGCACATCTTCTATTTCGGCACCAAGTATTCCGAGCCGATGGGCGCAAAGGTCACCGGTCCCGACGGGGTCGATCGCCCGGTCCACATGGGCTCCTACGGCATCGGCCCGAGCCGCCTCGTGGCGGCGATCATCGAGGCGTCGCACGACGAGGCCGGGATCATCTGGCCCGATTCCGTCGCGCCCTTCGACGTCGCCCTGATCAACCTGAAGACCGGCGACGCTGCCACCGACGCGGCCTGCGCGGAGATCCAGACGACCCTGGAGGCCGCCGGGCTCAGCGTGCTGTACGACGACCGCGACGAGCGCCCGGGCGCGAAGTTCGCCACCGCCGATCTCATCGGCCTGCCCTGGCAGGTCATCGTCGGCCCGCGCGGCCTCGCAGAGGGCAAGGTCGAGCTGAAGCGGCGCGCCGGGGCCGAACGCGAGAGCATCGCCCCGATCGATCTGCTCGCCCGTCTGAAGCGGGTCTGAGGCGCATCATGGCGGGGGCCCTGACGGACAGGCTCGCGGGTCTTCGCACGCGGTTCCAGCGCGGGAGTACGCCGCCCTTCGCTGGATTCGAGTGGATCATCGCCGGGCGCTACCTGCGGGCGCGGCGCCGGGGCGGCGGCGTCTCGGTGGTGGCCTTCTTCTCGTTGCTGGGTATCGCGCTCGGCGTGGCCACGCTGATCATCGTGCTCTCGGTGATGAACGGCTTCCGCACGGAACTCCTGTCGAAGATCATCGGCATCAACGGGCACGTCTTCGTCTCGCCGATCGACAAGCTCTTCACCGACTATGCCGACCTGTCCGAACGCCTGTCTAAGGTGGCCGGCGTCCGGGCCGCGATTCCCCTGGTGGAGGGGCAGGCCTTCGCCTCCTCGCCCTATGGCGGCGCCGGCAGCGGCGTGCTGGTGCGCGGCATCCGGGGCGAGGATCTCGACAAGATCGGCGCCATCGCCAGCAACGTCAAAAGCGGCAGCCTCGAAGGCTTCGACGACGGCTCGGGCGTCGCCATCGGACGCCGGCTCGCCGAATCCCTCGGGGTCCAGGCCGGCGACCAGATCAACCTGTTGACGCCGAAGGGCGCCTCGACCCCGTTCGGGACGGCGCCCCGCACCAAGGGCTATTCGATCAAGGCGATCTTCGAGATCGGCATGACCGAGTTCGACTCGACCTTCGTGTTCATGCCGCTCACCGAGGCGCAGGCCTTCTTCAACCGGGATTCCGACGTCAGCCTGATTGAGGTCTATCTCGACAACGCCGAATCGGTGGCGGCGATGCGACCCGATCTGGAGATGGCGGCCGAGCGCCCGGTGCTGCTGACCGACTGGCGCCAGCGCAACCGAACCTTCTTCGGCGCCCTGGAGGTGGAGCGGAACGTGATGTTCCTGATCCTCAGCCTGATCGTCGTGGTGGCGACCCTCAACATCATCTCGGGCCTGATCCTGCTGGTGCGCGACAAGTCGAGCGACATCGCCATCCTACGCACCATGGGGGCGACCCCCGGCACCATCATGCGGGTGTTCCTGATCAACGGCGCGCTGATCGGCGTGGTCGGAACCTTGAGCGGGCTGGCGCTCGGCATCCTGATCACGGTCAACATCAAGGGCATCCAGCGGGTGCTGTTCCCCTCCGCCTGGGACCCGACCGTGCGCTTCCTCGCCGAGATCCCGGCCGAGATGAACGCCAACGAGATCACCGTCGTGGTGGTCACCTCCATCGCCCTGTCGCTGATCGCGACGCTGTACCCCTCGTGGCGCGCCGCCCGGCTCGATCCGGTGCAGGCCCTGCGCTACGGCTGAAGGCCCGAACCTCCATGACCACGAAAGCCGAGGCGCCCGGCGCGCAGCCGGTCCCGGCCCTGTTCCTCGCCAAGGTGGAGCGGCGCTACCCGCAGGGGACCGGTGCCCTCGAGATCCTGCGGCAGGCCGACCTCGCGATCTGGCCCGGCGAGCTCGTCGCCCTGGTGGCGCCCTCGGGCGCCGGCAAGAGCACGCTCCTGCATCTCGCCGGCCTGCTGGAGCGCCCGGATGGCGGCGAGATCTACCTCGGGGGCACGCCCACGGCGGCGATGGCCGATGCCGAGCGCACCCGCCTGCGCCGCGAGGAGATGGGCTTCGTCTACCAGTTCCACCATCTCCTGCCGGAGTTCTCGGCCCTGGAGAACGTGGTCATGCCCCAGCTCATCCGGGGATTGTCGAACCGCGAGGCCAAGGCGCGCGCGACGGAGCTCCTGAGCTTCCTCGGGCTGAAGGACCGGCTCGTCCATCGGCCCGCCGAACTGTCCGGCGGGGAGCAGCAGCGCGTCGCCATCGCGCGCGCCGTCGCCAACGGCCCGCGCCTGCTGCTCGCCGACGAGCCGACCGGCAATCTCGATCCGCACACCGCGGCCCACGTCTTCGGCATCCTGGTGGCGCTGGTGCGCGCCTCCGGCCTCGCCGCCCTCATCGCGACCCACAACATGGACCTGGCCGCCCGCATGGACCGGCGGGTGACGATCCGGGACGGGCTGATCGAAGAGGTGGCGTGACCGGGCTGGGCGGCCTGATCGCGGCACCGCCTTGCGTCCGCGGAGTCGTCAGAACACGTCCATGGGTGTGTACATGAGGCTTAGAGCCATGACCCATGTCGGTTTCACCGAGCTGCGGAAGAACCCGGCGACCCATTTCGACCGGGTCGAGACGGATCGCACCGAACTGGTGGTGACGCGGCAGAACACGAAGATCTCGTCATCCTACCGCTTGCCGAGTTCGAGAGCCTGCGTGAGACCCTTCACCTGCTCGGGACACCGGCGAATGCCCGGCGCCTGACCGAAGCCATGGCGCAACGCGACGGTGCCGGGGGGACGGATCGGGACCTGATCCAGCCGTGACGCTGGTCTGGTCTGACCATGCCTGGGACGATTACCTTCACGGGCAGGCGGCCGATCGAACGACCCTCCAGCGCATCACCGTGTTGATCGGTGAGGCCCGGCGGCATCCGTTCCAGGGCGTTGGCAAGCCCGAGCCGCTGAAAGGCCATCTCAAGGGCTGGTGGTCGCGACGGATGACCGGGGAGCACCGCCTTGTCTATCGGGTCGCCGGGCAGGGACCGGATCAGGCCCTCGAAATCCTCCAATGCCGCTGGCATTGCGACGCCTGACACGTGCGACGGCTCCGAGGGTTCGCCTCTTATTAACGAGCCGCTAACCTTGCCGCACAGGGATATCCGAAACCGCTTTACAAAGAACAAAACAAGAACAAAACTCAGGACGTCAACGAGAGGCGATGCCGATGTTCAAGCGGATGATCCTGACGGGTGCGGTCGAGTTCATGGCTTTCGGGCTGCTGGCGGTGTCGGTCGCTGCCTGGGCTGTCGCACTGGCGCCGTTGCGATAGCGTTGCACCCGGGGCACAGAGGCTGAGCGGTCCACAGCGAAACGGGCCGCGGCATCGGTTTGTCATGGATTGGAAACCCCGACTCGGGCTGGTGGTCGCATGGCGCGCATCCTGAAAGACCCCGCTTACGTCCACCTCCACGTCCATTCTTCGTTCTCCCTGCTCGAGGGGGCTCTGAAGGTCGGCGACATCGTCAAGGCGGCGCTGGCCGACCGGCAGCCGGCCCTGGCGCTCACCGACACCAACAACCTGTTCGGCGCGCTCGAATTCTCCGAGAAGGCGTCCGGCGCCGGCATCCAGCCGATCCCGGGCCTGCAACTCACCGTGGCCTTCGAGGCGCCCGATCCGATGGCGCGGGTGGGGCTGGCGCAATCGGGCTGCGCCAACATCGTGGTGCTGGCCCAGGACGAGACCGGCTACGGCAACCTGCTGCGGCTGGCGAGCCGGGCCTATTTCGACGGCGCCCTCGGCGATGCCCCCCGCGTCAGCGTCGCGGCTTTGGCCGAATCGAGCGCCGGCCTGATCGCGCTCACGGGCGGCTCCACCGGCCCCGTCGACAGCGCCCTGCGGATGGGCCGGGCCGAACTCGCCTCGGGGCGCCTCGCACAGCTGCGCTCCGCCTTCGGCGAGGACGGCCTCTACGTCGAGATCTTGCGCCACGGGCTGCCCGACGAGCGCATGGTCGAGCGGGAATTGCTGCGCCTCGCCGACAGCCACGGCCTCTCGGTGGTGGCGGCCAACGAACCCTTCTTCGCCAAGGAAGGCGACTACGACGCCCACGACGCGCTGCTCGCCATCGCGGACGGGCGCCTCGTCTCGGACGACCGCCGCCGCAAGCTCACGCCGCGCCACGGCTTCAAGACCCGCGCCGAGATGGGCGCGCTGTTCTCCGACCTGCCGGATGCGCTCAACGCCACCGTCGAGATCGCCATGCGCTGCGCCTACCGCGTGCGCACCCGCAAGCCCATCCTGCCGAATTTCGGCGTGGTCGCCGCCGCGGCACCCGACGCCGCCGCCTCCGAGATCGCGGCGGCCCCGCCCCTCGACGAGCCGGCCGAGCTGCGCCGGCAGGCGGAAGCCGGCCTCGAACTGCGCCTCGCTCAGCACGGCACCGCGCCGGGCATGTCCGAGCAGGTCTACCGCGACCGCCTGGCCTTCGAGCTCGACGTCATCGTGGGCATGAAGTTTCCCGGCTACTTCCTCATCGTGTCGGACTTCATCAAGTGGGCCAAGGACCACGACATTCCGGTGGGGCCGGGCCGCGGTTCGGGCGCCGGCTCCCTGGTGGCGTGGTCGCTCCTCATCACCGATCTCGACCCGCTCCGCTTCGGCCTCCTGTTCGAGCGCTTCCTCAACCCCGAGCGCGTCTCGATGCCGGATTTCGACATCGACTTCTGCGTCGAGGGCCGCGAGCGCGTGATCCAGTACGTGCAGCAGCGCTACGGCGAGCGGCAGGTGGCGCAGATCATCACCTTCGGCACCCTGCTCGCCCGCGGCGTGCTGCGCGACGTCGGCCGCGTGCTGGAAATGCCCTACGGGCAGGTCGACAAGCTGACCAAGCTTGTGCCGCAGAACCCGGCCAACCCCGTCACCCTGGTCCAGGCCATCGAGGGCGAGCCGAAGCTGCAGCAGGCGATCGAGGAGGAGCCGATCGTGGCCCGCCTCATGGAAATTTCGAAGAAGCTCGAAGGCCTGCACCGTCACGCCTCAACCCACGCCGCCGGCGTGGTCATCGGCGACCGGCCGCTGGAACAGCTGGTGCCGCTCTACCGCGACCCGAAGACCGGGATGCGGGTGACCCAGTTCAACATGAAGTGGGTCGAGGCCGCCGGCCTGGTGAAGTTCGACTTCCTCGGCCTGAAGACCCTGACGCTGCTGCGCTGCTGCACCGACTTCCTGGCCCAGCGCGGCATCATCGTCGACCTCGCCTCGCTGCCCCTCGACAACAAGGCCACCTACGAGCCGATGAAGCGCGGCGAGACCGTGGGCGTGTTCCAGGTGGAATCGGCCGGCATGCGCAAGGCCCTCGTCGAGATGCAGGCGGACCGCTTCGAGGACATCATCGCGCTGGTGGCTTTGTATCGCCCGGGTCCGATGGCCAACATCCCGGTCTATTGCGAGCGCAAGCTCGGGCGCGACGCCGGCAACGAGGCGAGCTGGTACCCGCACGCCAAGCTGGAGCCGATCCTGAAGGAGACCTTCGGCATCATCGTCTACCAGGAACAGGTGATGGAGGTGGCCAAGGTCCTGGCCGGCTACTCGCTGGGCGAGGCCGACATGCTCCGCCGCGCCATGGGTAAGAAGATCAAGGCCGAGATGGACGCCCAGCGCGACCGCTTCGTGAAGGGTTGCATGGAGCGCGACCTCACCAAGGCCAAGGCCGACGAGATCTTCGACCTGCTGGCCAAGTTCGCCGATTACGGCTTCAACAAGTCGCACGCCGCCGCCTACGCCCTGCTGACCTACCAGACCGCCTACCTCAAGGCGAACCATCCGGTGGAGTTCCTGGCCGCCGCGATGCAGCTCGACATCGACGTCACCGACAAGCTCGCCGAATTTCGCCAGGACGCCCAGCGCCTGAAGATCACCGTCGAGCCGCCCTCGATCAACACCTCCGGCGTCGGCTTCGAGGTGCGCGAGGGGCGCATTCACTACGCCCTCGCGGCGATCAAGGGCGTGGGCCGCGGGGCGGTCGAGGCGCTGATCGAGGCGCGGGGCGACAAGCCCTTCCGGGACCTCGCCTGCCTCGCCCGCCGGCTCAACCCGCGCATGCTCAACAAGCGCACCCTGGAAAACCTGGTGGCGGCCGGCGCCATGGACACCATCGAGCCGGATCGGGCCCGGGCCTGCGCCGCCATCGAGCCCATGATGAAGCTCGCTCAGGGCGCGGCCGAAGCGGCCAGCACCGGCATCGAGGACATGTTCGGCGGCATCACCGCCGCCGACGTCACCCTGCGGGTGCCCCCCTACGATCCCTGGCCGATGGCCGACAAGCTGAAGAAGGAATACGAGGCGGTCGGCTTCTTCCTGTCGGGCCATCCCCTCGACGAGTACGGCGACCTCCTGGGCAAGCTCAGGGTCCAGACCTGGGCCGAGTTCTGCCGCGCCGTCCGGGCCGGCACCACCAGCGTGGGTCGCGTGGCGGCCTCCGTGCTCGATCGCTCGGAGCGCCGGACCAAGACCGGCAACAAGCTCGGCATCGTCATCCTGTCCGACCAGACCGGGCATTTCGAGGCGATCATCTTCTCGGAAGGGCTCGGCCAGTACCGCGAGATCCTGGAGCCGGGCCGTCCGCTGGTGCTCCAGCTCCAGGCCAACCTCGAGGGCGAGGACGTGCGCGCCCGCATCATGACCGCCGAACCCCTCGACGCGGCGGTCGCCCGCCACCAGAAGGGCATGCGCGTCTATCTCAAGGACGAGCGCCCGATCGCCTCCGTGCAGCAGCGCCTCCAGGTCCGCGGGGAGGGCGAGGTCTCCCTCATCCTCCTTCTCGACGGTGAGCGCGAGGTCGAGGTCAAGCTGCCGGGCCGCTACCAGGCCACCCCGCAGATCGCCGGCGCCCTGCGGGCTGTCCCGGGGGTGGTTCAGGTCGAGGTCAATTGACGAGTCATTTCGTCAAACAGCGGCCGGCTCGGTTCGAGCCGAGCCACCGTCTGCGGAAAAGCGTGCGGTTGCGCGAAGCCGTTCCGTGACGTCGTAAATCCAATTCTGTCAGCGACCGTATTCAATCATCTCAGCGCGACGCGGCCCTCCTCCCCAGCGGATCTCGGGCCTGCCCGCGATCCATAGAGCTTGAGGGGAGGCGTTGAAGGTGGGGGTGGTTCCGCTGGCCTCCGTAGCTTGAGGGTTACTAACCCGCCCCCGCGCCTACCCTTTTCCCACAAGGGGGGGTAGGCGCGGGGATCAGTCGAATCCGCTCCTCACGCCGCCCGGATGGCCAACAGGAATCCTTCGACTTCCTGCTTCACGTTCACCGATTGGGTCGCGAGCTCGCCGGCCGCCATCAGGACCTGCTGGGCAGCGGTACCGGTTTCGCCGGACGAGGCGAGGACCCGGGACACGTTCATCGAGACGTCGTGGGTGCCGCGCGCCGCCTCCGCCGCGTTGCGCGAAATCTCGCCGGTCGCAGCCGTCTGCTCCACCACCGTCATGGCGATGTTCTCCGCGATGGTGTTGACCGACACGATGGTCTGCCCGATCTGCCGGATCGCCGCGACGGCCTGAGCGGTCGCGTGCTGGATCGCGGTGATCTGACCGCTGATCTGATCCGTGGCCCGAGCCGTCTGGCCGGCGAGCTCCTTCACCTCCGCGGCGACCACGGCGAAACCGCGTCCCGCCTCACCGGCGCGGGCCGCCTCGATGGTGGCGTTCAGCGCCAGCAGGTTGGTCTGGCCGGCGATGCTGGAGATCATCGTCACCGCCTCGCCGATCCGGTCGGCGGCCTGTGTCAGGGTTCCCATGGTGGCATCCGTCGCCTCGGCCTCGCGGGCCGCGACGCCGGCCGCGGCGCTGGATTGTTGCACCTGCCGCTCGATCTCGTGCAGGGAGGCCACCATCTCCTCGGCGGCCGCCGCCACGGTCTGCACGTTGGCGGAGGTTTCCGCCGCGGCGGCGCTGGAGGCGGCGGCCTGGCCGCTGGTGCTCTCGGCCACCTGGGTCATCGACTGCGCCGTCGCGTCGAGTTCGGTCGCGGCCGAGGTGACGATGCCGATCGCCCCCGCGATGGTCTGCTCGAAGCCCTGTACGAGCGCGTCGACCCGGTCGGCCCGGCGCTGACGGGCGGATTGCTCGGCGACCTGCTGCTCTTCCAGGGCGATGCGGGCGATCGCGTTCAGACGGAACACGTCCACGGCCTTGGCCATCTGGCCCATCTCGTCCACGGCTTCCTGCGAGGGCACCGCCACTGCGGTCTCGCCCGCGGCGAGGCGGCTCATCGCCCGCGTCATCCCGACGATCGGCCCGATGATGCTGCGGGCGATCAGGAACGCCAGCGCGCCGCCGAGGGCGAGCGCGAGGGCGATCAGCGCGATTTGGATCAGGCGCGCCCGGCTCACGCTCGCCTCCGTGGCGGCCCGGATCTCGGCCACCGCCGCCTCGATCTTGGTGCGCACGGTCAGACCGGACCGGCCCAAAGCCGCCAGGTGCGGCTTCAGGGCATCGTCATAGGCGGCTCGTGTCGCCTCCAGCGCGGCGACCGCGCCGTTGAAGGCGCCCACATAGGCCGACACGGTCTCGTCGAGCGCCTTCGTCGAGCGGGTGAACACGCCGTCCGGATCGAGGGCCTGGAAGGCCTTCATCGCGAGATCCACCTTCTGGCTGTTGGTGGCGAAGGTCGCAGGGCCGTTCGGGTCGCGCGTGGCCAGGAAGCGCCAGTTGCTGACCCGCATCAGCAGGACGGCGCTCTCTAGGGTCGCAGCCTGGCTGATCTGTGCGGCGGTGCCCGTCTTGCGGACCTCCGCCATGAGGAGGCCGCTGACTCGGGTGAGTTCGTCGCCGGTCTTGAACAGCTTCGCCTTGCTCTGCGCCACCGGCTCCCCCGCCTGCCCGAGGTTCCGGATGTCGTCCTTGAGGGCCGACGTCTGGTCGAACATGTCGGCGTACAGGGCCTTCCGCTCGGCCGACAGGGCGATGTCGACCTGACGCTTCAGCAGGCCCGCCATGGCGTCGCGGGCCTGCTCCATCTCGATCACCCGCTCGGGGCTCGGGTTCGCCTGGAACTCCATGGCCAGACCGGACAGGCGCTCACCCTGGCCATTGACCGAAAAGACGTTGCGCGCGCCCTCTTCCAGCCGCGCGCTCAGCCCGTAATCGTCGACCACCGAGGCGAGCTGATACTGGGCGGTGAGCCCGAGCCCGCCGGTGATGATCATCAGGCTGCCGAAGCCGGCATAGAGGCGCGAACGAATTCCGAGCATGACGACGTATTCCAGAAGAGTAATTTCTCTGATCAATCGATGTAGCCGGAAACAAATAAAGAAGTCTGAACAGCAAGTATTGATCCAAATCGTTCCACCATACAGATGTCTCGGTGAGCCAATAAAGCTCATCGCACGTAGAGGAACGACAGCGGGCGAATTGATACTTATGATTGTAATCTAAGTGAGGCGTTGTGGCGCCTCGACGTCTCCTCAGACGTTCGGCCCGTTCGACGCCAGGCGTGCCTGCAGGCGCTCGGCCACCAGCGCCTGCAGGGTCAGCAGGTGCGGACACCGGATGCCCTCCGCCAGGCAGGCGGCCACCGTGCGGAACAGATACTCGGCGCTGGGGCCGAGATGTCCGGCTCCGTCGGCGATCCGCTCGGCGATGGCCGCGTCGGAGATCGGGCCGGTGTAGCGGTCGCTCTCGCGGTTGACCACGAAGGTGAGGGCCTGGATCGTCCCCGCCGCCGTCTCGACCGGCACCCAGCATCCGAGATAGCCGTTGCCCCGCATCTCCCGGCGCCAGACTGGCAGCAGCGTCTCGGCGGCCGCCGGCCCGGTGAGTCGGAAGGCGACGCCCTCGCATGTGCCACCGGTCTCGAGGGCCAGGACTAGGCCGGGATTGCCGGGGCTGCCGCGAAACCGGCGTTGCAACAGGCAGAACCGCCGGTGATAGCCATGCAGGGTGCCGACGCGGCGCTCGACATAGGCGAATTCCGGCTGCCAGATCAGGGAGCCGTAGCCGAACACCCAGAGCCCCTCCGACGGGGCGGGGTGGGCCGCCAGGGCGGCGGCGAGGCCCGGCGCCAACTCGGCGTCGGTCATCAGGGCCAGGGCTGTGGCGTCGTCGGCCACCGGCAGCGGGTGGGCGCGGGCGATCAGGTCAAGGTTCAGGGCGAGCGGCTGGTCCGGCATGGCCCCACCGAATCATCGGGCGCTCCACAGGGCAAGACGCGCCGGCTCAACCGTTGCCGTCTCACCCCATGTTGGCTCACCCCTTGTTGACCGACATCGTCTCGAGTTCGGGGAACGGCTCGGTGCGTTGGAGGTCGCAGGCCTCCTTGTCCTCGTTGATGACGGTGAGCACGCCTGCCTTCTCCTGGATGACGATCTTGGGCCGTTCGGACCGGCCGAAGCTGCGCCCCCGCATCCGGCTCGACACGCAGTAGAGGGTGCGGCCCTCGTCGAGGAAGGGGCCGGAGACCCGGCTGTGAATGAACCGGACCGGAATCAGCGAGAGTGAGCCGAATTCCGTCTGGCTCAGCGCCAGGGCGGCGAGGCGCTCGCGTATGGGCGCGGTGGCGGCGGGCACCGGAATCGATCCGCGCGCGGTGCAGCCCGCCAGAGCCACGATGGTGAGGACCGCCAGCAGGGTCGGGCCGAGGCTCGACGGTCGACAGGGAAATGGCATGGCGGGGGCCTCGATTCGGGTGTGGTCGAGCGTAGTGACATTCCCGCAAAGCGCGAACAACGTCAGGCTTGCAATCGGTGCCATCCCGTCGCGTTTGCAATGGGCGATCGCCGCCGTAAGACAGCCCATGCAATGGACTGACGACGGCTTGGTGCTCGGCCTGCGCCGACAGGGCGAGACCAGCGTCATCCTCGAACTGATGACCCGCGATCACGGCCGCCATCTCGGGCTGGTGCATGGCGGACGCTCACGCCGGATGCAGCCGGTGCTGCAGCCCGGCAACCGGGTCCGCGCCACCTGGCGGGCGCGCCTCGACGGGAGCCTCGGGGCCTTCGCGATCGAGCCGGTCCAGTCGGTCGCCGCCCGGCTGATGGGCTCGGCCCTGGCGCTCTACGGCGTCAGCCACCTGGCCGGCCTGCTCCGGCTGCTGCCGGAGCGCGATCCGCATCCCGAACTGTTCGAGGCCGCCTGGCTCCTGATCGGCCACCTGCACGATCCCGACATCGCCCCGCCCCTGATGGTGCGCTTCGAACTGGCGCTCCTGGCGGAACTGGGCTTCGGCCTCGATCTCGCGGCCTGCGCGGCGACGGGGGGCAACGATGCCCTGATCTACGTCTCGCCCCGCAGCGGCCGGGCCGTCAGCGCCTCGGCCGGCGAGCCCTATCGCGACAAGCTCCTGGCGCTGCCCGACTTCCTGCGCGCCCGCGATCCGGGGGGCTTGGCGCCGATGACCCCCGATTCCCGTGCCGTTACGGAGGGGTTTACCTTGACGGGGTACTTCCTCGACCAGCACATCTGGGGGCCGCGCGCGATCCCAGCTCCGGAGGAGCGCGCGCGCTTCGTTGCATTGGGCACGCGGAACGCCTAAATTCCGTTCGTGTTTTGTTCTGATTTGGGTCGTCTGAGGCCCGGGAGTTCGTGATGGGCCAGCCCTTCGAGCCGCCATCGAGTCCCGATGGCATCGAGAGCGTCGAGCTGAAGACCGCGCTGGAGGATCGCTACCTCGCCTACGCGCTGTCGACGATCATGCACCGGGCGCTGCCCGATGCCCGCGACGGGCTCAAACCCGTCCACCGTCGCATCCTGTTCGCCATGCGGCTCCTGAAGCTCGATCCGACCTCGGCCTTCAAGAAATGCGCCCGCATCGTCGGAGACGTCATCGGCAAATACCATCCGCACGGCGACACAGCGGCCTACGACGCTCTGGTGCGCATGGCGCAGGACTTCGCACAGCGCTACCCGCTGGTCGACGGACAAGGCAATTTCGGCAACATCGACGGCGATAACGCCGCCGCCCAGCGCTACACCGAAGCCCGGATGACGGAGGTGGCACGCCTCCTCCTCGAAGGCCTCGACGACGATTCGGTGGATTTCCGCCCGAACTACGACGGGCAGGAGGAGGAGCCGGTGGTGCTCCCCGCCGCCTTCCCGAACCTGCTGGCCAATGGCAGCCAAGGCATCGCGGTCGGCATGGCGACCTCGATCCCGCCCCACAACGCCGCCGAGCTGTGCGACGCGGCGCTCTACCTGATCGGTCATCCCGAGGCGACCTCGGCCCAACTCCTCACCTTCGTGAAGGGACCGGACTTCCCCACCGGCGGCATCCTGATCGACAGCGCCGAATCGATCACCGAGGCCTACCGCACCGGGCGCGGCGGTTTTCGCGTGCGCGCCCGCTGGGCCAAGGAGGATCTGGGACGCGGAACCTGGACCATCGTGGTCACGGAGATCCCCTACGGCGTGCAGAAGGCGCGCCTGATCGAGAAGCTCGCCGAGCTGCTGCAGGAGCGCAAGCTGCCGCTGCTGGCCGACGTGCGCGACGAATCGGCCGAGGATGTCCGCATCGTGCTGGAGCCGCGCGCCCGCAACGTCGATCCGGTGATCCTGATGGAATCGCTGTTCCGGCTCACCGAGCTCGAATCGCGCATCTCGCTCAACATGAACGTGCTGGTGGGCGGGCTCGTCCCCCGCGTCATCGGCCTGGCCGAGGCGCTGCGCGAGTGGCTCGACCACCGCCGCGTCGTGCTCCAGCGCCGCTCGCGCCATCGTCTCGGTCAGATCGACCGCCGCCTGGAAATCCTCGGCGGCCTGCTCATCGTCTATCTCGACCTCGACGAGGTGATCCGCATCATCCGCGAGGAGGACGAGCCGAAGCCCGCCCTGATGAAACGCTTCGCGCTGACCGAGATCCAGGCCAACGCCATCCTCGACACGCGCTTGCGCTCCCTGCGCAAGCTCGAGGAGATGGAGATGAAGCGCGAACTCGACGCTCTGACCCTGGAGAAGGAGGGGATCGAGGGGCTGCTCGGCTCCGACAAGCTGCAATGGGCCGACATCACCAAGCAGATCCGCGCGGTGAAGAAGACCTTCGGACCCGAGACCAAGATCGGCGCCCGGCGCACCACCCTGGAGAACCCGCCGGACACCGCCGGCATCGACTTCACCGCCGCCATGGTGGAGCGCGAACCGATCACCGTCATCGTCTCGAACAAGGGCTGGATCCGGGCGCTCAAGGGCCACGTCGCCGATCTCTCGGGCGTCGCCTTCAAGGGCGATGACGGCCTGAAGCTGGCCTTTCCGAGCGAGACCACGGCCAAGATCCTGGTGCTGGCCTCGAACGGCAAGGTGTTCACCCTGGAGGCGGCCAAGCTGCCGGGCGGGCGCGGTTTCGGCGATCCAATCCGCCTGATGGTGGATTTCGACGACGGCACCGAGATCGTCGCCGCCATCCCCTACCAACCGGGCGGGAAGGTCCTGGTGGCGGCGACCGACGGGCGCGGCTTCCTGGCCCCGGCCGATGCGCTCGTGGCCAACACCCGCAAGGGCAAGGGCATCATGGGCCTCGACGCGCCGGCCACCGCCGCCGTGCTGGTGCCGGCTGCCGGTGACCACATCGCGGTGTGCAGCGCCGACCGCCTGATGCTCGTCTTTCCGCTGAGAGAACTGCCCGAGATGGTGCGCGGCAAGGGCGTACGCCTGCAGCGCTGCCGCCAGACCGCGCTCACCGACGCTCACATCTTCACCCTGGCGGAGGGCCTGCCCTGGCGCGAGACCGGCGGCGAGGCCCGGCTCGCCCAGGCGGGTATCCTGGAGAAATGGATGGGGCACCGCTCCGATGCCGGTACCCTGATGACCCGGAGCTTCCCGAAGTTCGAGCGGTTCGGGAAGTAGGAAAACATCCAGCGCGCGCATCACGCGCGCGCGCTGGATCCCTCACGGGAGGAGGGCAGGATCAGCTACGCGATTCCACGCGACGAAAGACGATCCCGATGGGCGAGGGTCCAACACCGTTGACGCCTGACCTCGAGGAGCGGATCGGACGCATCCGGCGCGCACGCGTGGAAAGCAAAAAATTCGTCGCCGAGCCGAAAAAGCTGATGGCCGAGGCCATGACGCGCGAGTGGGACCGGATGCTCGCACCCTGGCGGATTGCCCTGTCCAGGATGGCGGTCGGTCCGGCCCTGTTCGGGGTGGGCGCCGCCTTCATCAAGTTCATCGGTGCGTGAAGCGGGCGAGCCGCACGCTCTCGACACCGCCTCGGAGCCCCTGGACGCATACGCGTTCGTCGATCGATGCCTCTCGAAGCGGAGAGGCATCGCGGATGCGTCGGATCAGCGGCGGCGGAACTGGCCGCGCATCGGCGGACGGGGGCCGGAGGAGCGCTCGTCCTTGTGCCGGAACACGAGACGGCCCTTTTCCAGGTCGTAGGGCGACATCTCGACGGTGACGCGGTCGCCGGCCAGAGTCTTGATGCGGTTCTTCTTCATCTTGCCGGCCGTGTAGGCCACGATCTCGTGCCCCTGGTCGAGCTGCACGCGATAGCGCGCGTCCGGCAGGATCTCGATCACGAGACCGTCGAACTGCATCAACTCTTCTTTCGCCATCCACACTCTCCAGCCGGACGGCCTGAAAAGGGGCGACCCGGGACACAAAACGAAGCCGTTCGGCAAAACGCGGCGGGCGGCGGGTCCGATCCCATCGGATGCGCAACACCGGCGAGCGTTGCCCCGACATAATGTCCGGACCGCTCCGAAGCAAGCTTTTCCCGAGGCGAGGGCCGACGAAAGCGGCATGCTGTGGTCGAAGGTTCGGTACGACCGGAAGATGTCGCTTCAGAATTGGGCTGGGGACGCGGGGCGGATGGCCGGTCGGATGAATCCTTCAGGGTGGCTTGACGGCGGATCGCGCCGGCACCGGTCCAGGGAGGCGACGTCTCACGGCGTGACGGTGTTGCCGGCGTAGTCGATCCGGCCGTCGGGCGTCCGCTTCCAGACCTGCAGCAGGGTGGTCGGCCGGCGCGGATCGGCCTTGAGGTCGCCCTTGGCATCGTAGGCGAGGTCGCCGAGGATCGTGCGGATGGGGCGGCCCTGGTGCAGGAACGCGGCAACCGCCTGTCCGTCGGCGGAGCCGGCGCCCTCGACGCCCTGGCGCAGAACCTCGACGGAGGCGTAGGCCTGGGCCGCAACGGCATTCGCCTCGGCCGTCCGCGGTGCCTTGGCTCCCTTTGGCTCGGGCAGGCGGCGCGGCTCGGGTGCCAGGGTCATCACCGTGCCCTCGGCGGCCAGCCCGGCGCCCTGCGGAAAGGCCGGATCGAGGAGCCCGTCACTTCCGACGAGGGGCGCGCTCACCCCGGCGTCGCGCAAAGCCCGCAGGAGCACGGCCGCGTCCGGCGCGAGCCCGCCGAAATACACCACCTCCACCCGCGCCCGCTTGAGGCGGGCGACCAGGGTGGAGACGTCGCGCTCGCCCCGGTTCAGGGTTTCGAAGGCCACCTCCGGCTGTCCGGCCGCCTTCAAGGCCCGGCTGACGATCTCCGCGAGGCCGCGTCCGAACAGGCTCTTGTCGTGAACGATGCCGATGCGCTGCCCGGAATGGTGGCCGACCAGATAGGCCCCGGCGACGGTGCCCTGCTCGGACTCGTTCGGCACCGTGCGGAAGACGTTCCACAGACCCTTGCCGGTCAGTCCTGGATCGGTCGACCCGGGCGTCACCGCGACAATGCCCGCCTCCGCATAGGCCGGCATGGCGAGACCGGCGGCTCCGGCACCGAAAGGACCCACCACGAGGCCGACCCGGTCGGTCGCGAATCGCCGGGCCACCGCCAGGGCTTGCTTGCCCTCGCCCGCATCGTCCGCGACCACCAGGACGAGGCGCTGGCCGTTGACGCCTCCCGCCTTGTTGAGATCGGCAACCGCCTGCTCGGCCCCGAGCCGCACCCCCTGGCCGAAGGCCGCATCCGGGCCGGACAGGGGAGCCGACACGCCGATCCGCACCTGGGCCTCGGCGCGCCCGGCCATTGTCACAGACCAGGCCGCGAGCCCGAAGGCGAACGCTCGCGAAATGACCTGGGCGCGCGGGCTGAGCATCGGGAGGGCAGGTCCGTGACGGTGAGAATCCAGCACTCAGGATAGGGCCGGCGGGTCGGTGCGGGAAGTCACGCCCTGGCGCGATCGCTCGCGAGGCCGCATTGTCCCCGCCGCGCGGGCGCTTAATTCGTGGGTCAGGGGTCCCGTTGCCGGGTCCGATCGCGCGCCGGAGTTCGTCAGGACCATGCTCTCCACCGAGACCGACCGCCTCAACGATATCGCCCTCAACGATATCTTCCTCAACGATATCCTGGGCGCCGCCGAAGCCTGGCGGCGCGAGGGCCGCGCCGTGGCGCTCGCCACCGTCATCGAGACCTGGGGGTCGGCGCCGCGCCCGGTGGGCAGCCATCTCGTGGTCGATGGCGAGGGCAACTTCCTAGGATCGGTTTCCGGCGGCTGCGTCGAGGGGGCGGTGATCACCGAAGGTCTTGAGGCGATTGCCGACGGGCGGGCGCGGGTGATCGAATTCGGCGTTGCCGACGAGACCGCCTGGCGGGTCGGCTTGTCCTGCGGCGGGCGCATCCGCGTCTTCGTCGAGCCCGTGGCCTGAGGCGCGGCCATGCAGCTCGAAACCCTCGCGATTCTCAATGCCGAACGGGCCGCCCGCCGCGCCGCCATCCTGGTGACCGACCTCGACGGCGGCGCCCAGCGCGTGGTGCGGGAGGCCGAGATCGCCGGCGACCCGCTCGCAGACTTGCTCGCCCGGCATCTCGCCTCCGGCAAGAGCGGCCTCGCGGAGGCCGAGGGGCGCCGCGTCTTCCTCACCGTGCAGGCCCCGCCGGTGCGGCTGGTGGTGATCGGCGCGGTGCATATCAGCCAGGCCCTGGTCCCGATGGCCCAGGCCCTCGACCTCGCGGTGACGGTCATCGATCCGCGCACCGCCTTCGCGACCCCGGAGCGCTTTCCCAGCGTCGACCTCGTGGCGCAATGGCCGGACGATGCCTTCGCGGGGCCGGTTCCACCCCTCGATCGCTACTGCGCGGTGGCGGCCCTGACCCACGATCCGAAAATCGACGATCCAGCGCTGGTCGCGGCCCTGCGGGCGCATTGCTTCTACGTCGGCGCCCTCGGCTCGCGCAAAACCCACGCGGCCCGCGTCACCCGCCTGACCGAGGCCGGGTTCTCGGAAGCCGAGATCGGCCGGATCGCGGCGCCGATCGGGCTCAACATCGGCGCCGTCAGCCCGGCCGAAATCGCGGTGTCCATCCTGGCCCAGATCATCGCCGCGCTGCGGGCACCGCGCCTCGGGGACGCCCCGTGAAGTTCGGCGCCGTTCCCACCCGGGAGGCCGCCGGGCTGATCGCCGCCCACACGGTGCGGGCGCACGACGTCACCCTCCGGAAGGGCCGGGTGATCCCCGCGGAGGATGCGGCGCGTCTCGACGCGGCGGGGTTGTCGGAGCTCGTCGCCGTCACCCTGGAACCCGGCGACGTGGCCGAGGATGCGGCGGCCGAGCGCCTCGCGACGCATCTCGCCGGCCCGCATCTCGATCGCGCGCCGCCCTTCACCGGGCGCTGCAACCTGCACGCGGCGAGCGCCGGATTGCTGCGCATCGACCGGGCTGCCATCGACGCCGTCAACGGGGTCGACGAGGCAATCACGGTGGCGACCCTGGCTCCCTGCAAGCCGGTGGTGGCCGGCGAGATGGTCGCCACGGTCAAGATCATTCCGTACGCGGTCTCGGGCGAGGCTCTCGCGCGGGCCTGCCGGGCCGCGCCCGGAGGTGCCCTGGGGGTCACGCCCTATCGCCTGCGCCGGGTCGTTGTGGTCTCGACGCTGCTGCCGGGGCTCAAGCCCACGACCATCGACAAGACGCTGGACAATCTGCGCCACCGGCTCGCCCCGACGGGGGCGGATCTCGTCGCCGAGGCCCGCGTCCCGCATCGCCGCGAAGCGGTGGCGGACGCGATCCGGGCGGCGGTGGCAGAGGATCGGGCCGAACTCGTCGTGGTGTTCGGCGCCTCCGCCATCGCCGACCGGCGCGACGTCATTCCCGCCGGGATCGAGGCGGCGGGCGGGCGGGTCGAGCATCTCGGGATGCCGGTCGACCCGGGCAACCTCCTGTTGGTCGGGGCGGTGGCCGAGGTGCCGGTGATCGGCGCACCGGGCTGTGCCCGCTCGCCCAAGGAGAACGGCTTCGACTGGGTGCTGCACCGGCTGCTGGCCGGCCTCGCGGTGACCCGCGCGGATATCGTCGGCCTCGGCGTCGGCGGGCTCCTCATGGAGATCGTGTCCCGGCCCCAGCCCCGCTCCGGCGGCAGCCCGGCCGAGGACGATGCCTGACCTCGGCCTCATCCTCCTCGCCGCCGGGCGCGGGACCCGCTTCGGCATGGAGCCGAAGCTGCTGCAGGCGCTCGGGGGGCAGCCCCTCGTGCGCCATGTGGCCGAGGCCGCCCTCGGCTCGGGGCTCGGCCCGGTGGTGGCGGTGCTCGGCGCCCATGCCGACCGGGTCGGTGCCGCCCTCGACGGGCTCGATCTCGTCCGGGTCGCCAACCCGGACTACGCGCAGGGTCTCTCGACCTCGCTCCGGGCCGGCCTCGCCGCGTTCCCGGTCGAGGTCGCGGCGGTCCTGGTGCTTCTCGGGGACATGCCGCGCGTCACGCCCCAACACCTGACGGGTCTCGCCGAGGCGTTTCGCGAGGCGGACCCGGCGCCCTCCGCCGTGGTGCCGGTCCATGGCGGACAGCGGGGCAACCCGGTCCTGCTCAACCGCTCTCGGCTCGGTCCCGCCCTCGCGACCCTCACGGGCGACCAGGGCGCCGGGCGCCTGCTGGCCGGACGCACCGACGTGCTGGAGATCGCGATGGATGTCGGCGTGACCCAGGACGTCGACACCCCCGCCGGCCTCGACGCGCTTCGCTAGAAGTGTGTCAGGGACAAGCGGAAACCGGTCATCCCGACACGACAAACGAAAACGAAAGACTCTCGGATTCAGCTTTGGGCTTCCCCCGCGCGGGCGCCGCGCTTGGCCTCCGCCCGGCACCGGTCGGAGCAGTAGCGGACCTCGTCCCAGACGCGCTCCCACTTCTTGCGCCACGCGAACGGCTTGCCGCACTGGACGCAGATCTTGGTGGGCAGGTCGGCTTTCTTGCGCATGCGCGCCATGAGGATCAGGTCCATTCTTCGCGCCGCAAGCGGCTTCATCGTGATATCGTCGGGTGCAGCGCATCGATCGAAAAGGGGGCTTGATGGCCACCATGACCGTTTCCCTTCCCGATCCGATCACGGATTGGGTCGACGCTCAGGTCCGGACCGGCGCCTACGCCAGTTCAAGCGCCTATCTTGCCGATCTGATCCGGCGTGATCGGGAGCGGCGCGGAATGGCCATGACGATGGATGATCTCCGCCAGAGCGTCGCCGAGGCTCGGGCCAGCGGCTTCAGTCCGCGTGACGTCGACGCGATCTTCGCGCAGGCACAGGATCTGGCGCGCGGATCGAGGCGTGGGTGAGTATCGCCTGACGCAAAGGGCAGATGACGATCTTCTCGACCTCTTCGTCTTCGGGCTTCAAAATTTCGGGGACGTTCAGGCCCAGCGCTATCGAACAGGCCTTGATCGTTGCTTTCGCCTCCTCGCCGACAATCCAGGCCTTGGACGTCCCGCCCATCGGCTCGCGGAAGGCGTACGGCGACATGAGTTCGAGAGCCATGTCATCCTCTATGAGGAAATTCCGGACGGTGTGCTGATCCTTGCACTGGTCCATGGGCGGAGCGTGCGCGGACTTGCGCTCTGAAGAGCCGGTGTCGCATGCCTATCGCCCGAGGTGCCCGACCTCCGTCGCCGGGACGGGGCTCCAGCGATTGAGCTGGATGAAGCCGTCGCGGGCGGCGACGACGATGTGGCGGCGATAGCGCTGCACCACGGTTCCGGGCGGGTGGCGGTGCGCCTCGCGCCAGCCCTCCGCCGCCGCCACGTAGACCCGGCTGTCGCCGATCCGCGCGATCGTCTCGATGGTGCCGAAGGCCCGCACCCGGCGTAGGATCGCGTCGACCTCGGTGCGAAAATCCAGGGTCCGGTCCGCATCCGTCACTCGCGGCCAGTACGAGCCGGTGCCCTGGGGCACGGGCGCCTTCCAGAGGGCCGGCAGATCGCGCGCGATGGGACCGGCGGCGATGCGGCTCGCCGCCATCTGGCACTTGGCCAGCAGGGTCTCATGCGATTCCAGGGGGGCGAGGGGAAAGCGTTCCTGGGCCAGGATGTCGCCCGTGTCGAAACCCTCCTCGGCGAGCACGTGGGCGGTGACGCCCCATTCGGACTGGGCGTCGCTGATCGCCTTGAACAGCGGATAGGGTCCCCGGCCCATCGGAAGCGGCGACGGATGGAAGTTGAGCCCGTAGGCGGCAGAACCCCGCCAGCCCCGGATCATCCAGGGATAGCCGGCGACCACCAGCGCCCAGTCGCGCCCCTGCGCGTCCGCCAGCGCGGCAAGATCCTCGGGCTTCAACCGCGAGAGCTGTATCGGAATGCGGTGGCGGCGAGCGCTCGCCACGACCGCCTCGTTGTGGTCGTACAGCCCGTCGCAGGGGCGGGTGAACAGCTTGATCGGCGTCCAGCCGGCCCCGATCAGGGCCTCGAACACGCCGCCGAGGAAATCGATGCCGGCAAAGGCGAACTTCATGGGCCCCTCGGCGGTCCTGCGACGTCACGGATCGGTCGATCCCGCGCGACGACGGCTCCCCGTCACCGGCTTTCGCCATACCTATCCGATCGGCGGCGAATTGGGAGCGTCGAAGTTGAGAGTAGCCAGGCTGGAAGCGTCTCTGCGGCGGGACCGGGTCGCCGACGCGACGGGTGATGCGGCGCCGGTCGGGATGTCGAATCCGGTCGCCGCGCGCCCGGCCGCGCGCGGCGAGGGCTGATCGCCATCCGCACTCTCAGGCTCCTGCTCGGCGACCAGCTCACCCGTCGCATCGCCACCCTGACGGATCTCGACCCGGACCACGACATCGTCCTGATGGTCGAGGTCCGCGCCGAGGCGACCTATGTGCGCCACCACAAGCAGAAGATCGCCTTCCTGTTCTCGGCCATGCGCCACTTCGCGGCGGAGTTGGACGGGGAGGGGATCGCCGTCGACTACGTCCGGCTCGATGCGCCCGGCAACACCGGCAGCTTCACCGGGGAACTGGAACGGGCGATCGCACGCCACGCCCCAGACCGGATCGTCGTGACCGAACCGGGGGAGTGGCGGGTCTGGGAGATGATGCAGGCCTGGCGCGACGATCTCGGCCTGCCGGTGGAGATCCGCGACGACAACCGTTTCCTGTGTCCCCGGGCGGAGTTCGCCGCCTGGGCGGGCGATCGCCGCAGCCTGCGCATGGAGACGTTCTACCGCGGCATGCGCCGGCGTACCGGCCTGCTCATGGATGGGGCCGAGCCCGTCGGGGGGCGCTGGAACTTCGACCCGGAAAACCGCAAGGGGCTGCCGAAGGGCCACATCCTGCCGGAACGCCTCGGCTTCCCGCCCGATGCCGTGACCCGGGAGGTGATCGCCCTGGTAGAGGCCGAATTCCCGGATCATTTCGGCACAACCGACGCCTTCGCCTGGCCGGTCACGCGCGGCGAGGCCCTCACGGCCTTCAAGCACTTCCTCGCTGTCTGTCTTCCCAGCTTCGGCGACTATCAGGATGCGATGCGCAGCGGCGCGCCCTTCCTGTATCACGCGCTGATCGGGGCTGCGCTCAATGCCGGCCTGCTCACGCCGGGCGAAGTCTGCCGGGCGGCGGAGCGCGCCTATCGGACGGGTGCGGCGCCGCTTCACTGCGTCGAGGGCTTCATCCGGCAGATCCTCGGCTGGCGCGAATACGTGCGCGGGCTCTACTGGGCGCGGATGCCGGATTACGCGACCTCGAACGCCCTCGCGGCGAGCCGCGATCTGCCGTGGTTCTACTGGTCCGGCGAGACCGAGATGAACTGCCTGTCGCAGTGCATCGACGCCACCCGGACCCACGCCTATGCCCACCACATCCAGCGCCTGATGGTGACGGGCAACTTCGCCCTCCTCGCCGGGATCGCGCCGGCCCAGGTCGAGGAATGGTACCTCGTGGTCTACGCGGATGCCTACGAGTGGGTCGAGTTGCCCAACGTCCACGGCATGGTACTGTGGGCCGATGGCGGCGTGATGGGCTCGAAGCCCTACGCGGCCTCCGGTGCCTACATCAACCGCATGTCGGATTATTGCAGGGCCTGCACCTACGACGTCGCCCAGAAGTCCGGTCCGAAGGCCTGTCCGTTCAACTATCTGTACTGGGCCTTCCTCATCCGGCACGCGGACCGCCTGGGCGACAACCCCCGCCTGGCGATGCCCTACCGCGCGATCGAGCGCATGGACGCGGCCCGGCGGGCGGCGATCGTCGCGGAGGCGTCCCGGTTTCTCGATCGCCTCGGTGACGGCGCCCCGGTCGGCCCGACATCCACCGAGCAGGGCACCCTCGACCTCGCAGTCCCGCGTTCCCCGAACCTCCGACGGCGCGCCGAGGCGCCCGTCACCAGGGCGACCAGACGGTGAGCCCGACATAGGGGCCGGTATCCTGCCGCTCGCTGGCGAATTGCAGCCCGGCCGAGAGCCTGAGGTGAACCCGGCCGAGATCGACATCGGTGGCGTGAAGGCCCGCGCCCCATTTCTGGTACCCGGTCTCGTCTCCGTAGAACGACACCTCCGGTCCGAGATAGGCGCCCCAAACCCAGTCGCCCAAGGCCCGATACCCCCAGGCGGCCCGGCCCCAGGCACTGGCGCGCGTACTACCAAGGATCAGGGTGGCGACGAACAGGGTCTCGTCGCTGGGCCGCGCCCAGATCTCCCCGTGCAGGCGCAGCCCGAAGCGGGGCGGCAGCGCCCGCAGGCAGCCGCAGCCATAGATCACGTCCGCCGTGCCTTCCGCTCCCGCGTAGAGTGCGACCACACCCCAATCGGCGAACCATTGATAGCCGAACACGACCGCTCCGATGGTGGTGGCGCGGATGCCTGCCGTTTCCCGACGCTGACCACCGCCCACACTGGCCAGGGCGACGAACCCCTCCCGGTCGATCCGATCCAGCGCCGCCTTGGCGCCCGTTGTGACGAAGACGGAGGGCCCGGCCTCCAGGCTCCCGAAGAGAAGAACCGACGCCGGGGACGGCCCGGCGAACTCCGCCCCGCGAACCGGCGCGGTCGGCACGGATGCAACCAGACCGGCGAGGCCCGCGACGGGTCCCATCCAGCGGTTGGCTCCGCCCAAAAGCCCCGCGCGCACACGCACTGCCTGCCTGCTTCATGGTATACGAAGCCGGTAGTGTTTGACTCAATTTAATGGAAATCAAGAACAGGTTTGGAATTTTCAGGGTATAAGAAAGTATCGTGACGATTCGAAACAGGCTCGGTCGCTTCTGATCCAATCTTCGTACCTCACGGAAATGGATTTTCGGTGATTCAATCTGAGATTGTGTTGCTCTTGGCGGCGCGGCGTCGTGTTTCGGCGAATCGCCCGAGGGTCATCGCGCGGCGTGCGGATGCGCCGCTTGGCCTCGGCCCCCAACTCGGCTACAGCCCGGCCCAGGACAGTCGCCAATGGCCGAGCATTCTTGTCACCCGCTGCCAGAACTTCCGAGGTTCTCACCGTGCTCGCCGAGCAGGAGGGTGAGCGGCTGACCGTCGGTGACATCGTCGCCGTCCTGAAGGATCGTGCCTTCGCGCTCCTCATCGTCATTCTCGGGCTGCCGAACTGCCTGCCGATGCCGCCGCCGATCCCGCTGGTCTGCGGGCTGCTGCTGCTGCTGGTGGCGATCCAGATCACGGCCGGCATGGCCTCGCCCTGGCTTCCGCGGGCGCTGCTGCGCCGGTCTGTCGCTCGCCGGGACGTCGAGCGCGCGGCGAGCCGCGCCGTGCCGCTCCTGCGCCGGCTCGAGCACTGGTCCCGTCCGCGCATGAGCCTGTTCGAAACCGGCCTCGGCATGCGGGGCGTCGGCCTCCTGCTCCTCACCCTGTCGCTGGCGCTGATCGTGGCCGCGCCGATCGTCGGGCAGATTCCCCTCGGCCTCGCCATCTGTCTTGTCGGCCTCGGCCTCGTCGAGCGCGACGGCGTCGTGGTGATGGGGGGCCTTGCCATCGGGGCGGTCGGCGTCCTCCTCAATGCCGGCTTCGTCTACGCCATCATCTCCGGCATCATGAGCCTGCTCAACCTCTGAGCCGCGCCTGCCCCCGCCGGCGGCGCTTCCCACACCAGGGGGCCCTCCGTGGCGCCTCGCGCCGTCAGGCTTCGAGGTGCCGGGCGCGGAACAGCCGCCAGACCAGGCCGCCGCGGCGTCCCACCAGCATCGACCCCAGATAGAGCGCCCCGGCCGCCAGCACGATCGCCGGTCCGGTGGGCACGTCGGCCTGGTAGGAGACGTTGAGCCCGATCACGCTCGACAGGATCGCCATCAGCACCGAGACCGGGATCATCCCGGACAGGTCGGCCGCCCAGAACCGGGCCGCGATGGCGGGGAGCAGCATCAGCCCCACGGCTAGCAGGGTCCCCAGGGCCTGGAATCCGCCGACGAGGTTCATCACCACAAGGCCGAGGAAGGCGTAATGCACCGGCCCGCCGGCCCGGCTGACCGTGCGCAGGAACAGCGGGTCGACGCATTCCATCACCAGCGGCCGGTAGAGGGCCGCCAGGCCGAACAGGGTCACGGTGGCGATGCCCCCGAGCAGCCACAGGGCCGGATCGTCCAGGGCCAGGACGCTGCCGAACAGGATGTGCAGGAGGTCGATCTGCGATCCGCGCAACGACACCAGGAGGACGCCGCCCGCGAGCGACATCAGGTAGAAGGCCGCGAGGCTCGCATCCTCCTTGATCACCGTGGAGCGGGTCACGAAGCCGGCCATCAGCGCCACCGCGAGGCCGGCCGCGAGGCCGCCCAGGGTCATGGCCGGCAGGGACAGTCCGGCCACGAGAAAGCCCACGGCCGCCCCGGGCAGGATGGCATGGCTCATGGCGTCGCTCATCAGGCTCATGCGCCGCAGCATCAGGAAGACGCCGACCGGCGGGGCCGAGAGCGACAGCGCGAGGCAGCCGACGAGCGCCCGGCGCATGAAGCCGAATTCGAGAAAGGGGCCGAACAGCAGGTCGATCACGCGGCGTGCCCGTGGTGGTCGTGCGCGGAAGAAGGGTGTCCGGAATGGTCGTGCGGACCCGCATGGTCGTGTCGATGGGCCGGTTCGGTCCCGCCCGCATCGTGCCCGGCGCACACCGCCGCATCCTCGTCCCAGGCCTCCGACAGGCTCTGGGCGCGCGCGAGGTTCTCGGCCGTCAGCACCCGTTCGGTCGGTCCCCAGGCGACAGCCTCGCGCGCGAGCAGCAGGCTGTGCGGAAAGTGGCTCCGCACCTGTCCGAGATCGTGTAGGGCCGCCACGATGGTCCTGCCCTGTCCGTGCCAGATGCCGATGAGGCCGAGGAGGTCGGCGGTGGTTCGCCCGTCGACGCCGGTGAAGGGCTCGTCGAGGAGGAGCACGCGGGCCTCCTGCACGATCAGGCGGGCGAACAGGGCGCGCTGGAACTGGCCACCCGACAGGGTGCCGATCAGGCGCTTCTCGAAACCCGCGAGGCCCACGGTGGCGAGCGCCTCCAGCAGGGTCGACTGGTGGCGCCGCGCGCTGCGCCAGGGTCCGAGACGACGCCACAACCCCATCGCCACGAGATCGAGGACGCTGAGCGGAAAGCTGCGATCGATCTCGGCGGCCTGCGGCAGGTAGGCGATGGCCTCATCCAGCCCTGGCCGTTCGATCCGGCCCTCCAGGCACGGGATCTCGCCGGCTATGCCCTTCAGGAGCGTGGACTTGCCGGCACCGTTCGGCCCGACCAGCGCCAGGAGGGCGCCGGGCGGGATGATTCCCTCGAGGTGGTGGACGGCGGGGTGACGGTCGTAGCCGAGGGTCAACCCGCGGAGCGCGATGGCGCCGGGAACGTCGCAGCTCATCGGCACCTCATCGCGAAGCCCACAGGATGGCGCCCCAGAGCAGCAGGCTCAGGGCGAAGGCCACCGCGAAGCGCAGCGATGCGCCGGCCTGGAACAGCGAGCGGCGCAGGGGCGCGGGAGAGCGAAGGGACACGGGAGGACGCGGGGGTCGGGTCACGGATGGATCATTTGCCCGAACGGAAGCGTCGGCTTATGTTGGTGATGATACACTGTAACACTCGGCCAGTTCAACGGTCCGGGTTCGCGGGGCAGACCATGCACGACCATGCGGCGACGCATGACCACGGTTGCGGCGGCGCGCAGGAGGCGATCGCACGGGCGGAGCGCCTGTGTCGCGAGCGCGACCTCCAGTTTACGCGCCTGCGTCGCGACGTGCTGGCGGCGGTGGCAGGCCAGACCCGGCCGATGGGAGCCTACGACATCGCCGAGGCCTTGAGCGAGCCCGGCCGGCGCGTGGCGGCGGTCTCGGTCTATCGCGCCCTCGACTTCCTGACGGAGCACGGACTGGTCCACCGGATCGCCAGCCGGAACGCCTTCGTGTCCTGCGGCCACGCGCACACGGACGGGGCTGGCCTCGTCTTCCTGATCTGCCGCAACTGCGGAACCATCGACGAGACCACGTCGCCGGAAGTCGAGGATCAGCTCGGGCGCACCCTGGCCAAGGTCGGCTTCAAGCCGACGAGCCGGATCCTCGAAGTCGAGGGCGAGTGCGGCGCATGTCGTCTGCGGTCCGCCGACGACTAGCGTTTGTCAGGGATCCGTGGAGGCCGGTTATCCCGACACGACAAACGAAAGACGCGAGCGGCGGGCCGGCTTCGGGCGCCGTTTCCCCTCAGCGCGCATTCTTGTAGGCGCGCGCGCAGAAGACAGTCATGAACATGATCCGGATGTCGAACCAGACCGACCAATTGTCGATGTAGTACAGGTCGTGCTGGACGCGCCGTTCCATGTCGAGATCCGTCAGGGTCTCGCCGCGCAGGCCGTTGACCTGGGCCCATCCGGTGATGCCCGGCATGACGTTGTGACGGCGCGCATAGAGGGCGATGCGGTTCTCGAAGCTGCGATCATGCGCGAGGGCGTGCGGGCGGGGGCCGACGAGAGACATCTCGCCCCGCACCACGTTGAAGAGCTGCGGCAGCTCGTCGATGTTCGAGCGGCGTAGAACCCGGCCGACCGGCGTGATCCGGCTGTCGTTGCGGGTCGCCTGCTTGAACACCGCGTCTCCGGCGGCCTTCATGCTGCGGAACTTGAAGACGCCGAAGGGCTGCTGGTTGAAACCATAGCGCTTCTGCCGGAAAAACATCGGACCCGGGCTGTCCAGTTTGATCAGCACCGCCACCACGAGGAACAGCGGGCTGAGCAGCACCAGGGCGATCAGGGCGAGCACCAGATCGAGGCTGCGCTTCAGGAACAGTTCGCCGGCCTGAAGCGGGCGCCGTCCGATGTTGATGCCGGACAGGCCGCCGACCCGGGCGAGCTTGAGGTCGGGGAATCGGTCCATCACGGCGCCGGGGCGCAGATGCAGGGCGGCCGGCACGCGCAGAAAGGCGTCGATGCAGCGCTCGATGTCCGCGGATGCCGACCACGGCACCAGGATGAAGACGTCGTCCGGGCGCAGGAAGCGCACCACCGAAACCGCGAGGTCGAGATCCTCCGACAACTGGGCACGGCGGGATTCGTCGTCGCCCATCGTGTCGATCCGGCGCAGGTAGCTCGTTCCGATCACCCGCAGGCCGAGGGCATCAGCGTCGTTGTGGGCATAGAACCGCGCGATATCCTCCTCGTAGCCGACGAGGTGAATCCGGTTGGTGGAGGCCGAGTTCGGTGTCGCGGCCTTGCGGACGAAGCTGAGCATGCCCCACCGGACCAGCAACATCGCGGGCAACCCCGTGAAGAAGAACCCCAGGGAGACGAGGCGCGAATAATCGTGGGTCGTCTTGGTGCCGAAGCCGATTACCAGGACGATGGCCCAGGCTCCGACCCAGGCGGTCGCGGTCCGTCGCAGGTGGGGCCGGTCCGCCAGCAGCGTCTCGATCCGGTAATCCTCGCGCACGATGTGCGTCAGGAGGACGAACAATCCGACCAGCACCGAGAGTTCGAAGCTGCCGCTGGTGCTGACCTCGGGAATCGCACCGACGAGCCCGCCGTAATAGGTGACGTCGACCAAGGCCGCGACCGTGAAGATGGTGAGAAGATCCACACAGGCCGTCGCCGCCGACAGGCCCATGCGGAACGCCGCCCGCCGGCGACGGGGCAGGAGAGCCGCCCAGACATCGCGGCGCGCGCGTGTGACCGGAAGCTTCTCGAAAGCCTCCGGGATCCGATCGTGAAACATCTGGAGCGCCATGTCCCGTCCTGATGCGAAGACTGTCCCAAGTTGAGACAAAATGCGACTCAATCTTGGTTTCTGCGATAGACTCAGCAAAGACCGGACCTGACGTTTCTCGGCAGTGTTCCGAGATCACCGGGAGCGATCAGCCCGACAGTCACCATGGCTTGCCGCAACGCCGCAGGATTAGACGGCCGGGCTGTGCGCTGTACAGACCGGGATTCCGATCCGGCCTGCCCGGGAGGCGTCTCTACTGCTCGATGAGAAAACAACTGGAGATGAACAGGGGCCGAGTTTCGGTTGATTTCGCGCGTCAGGTGTGGACAAGCACGGCGCATAGTGTCGGCGCTGTTCTGGCGCAACCTTGGTTTGTCTCCGGGCGGCCTCGAGATTGCCGTTGCTCCGCGCCCTCCGGCTGCGCGGCGTGACGGTAAAGAAACCTGTGCGTCGTCCCGGCGCGTGACGGAATTCCGATGTCCCCGACCCTGAATGACACCGTCGAGTCGATGCCTGCGTCGCCGGCTCCAGCCAGCGCCGCCCGAGGGACGGCTTATGCCATCCTCGCGGCCTTGAGCCTGTCGCACCTCCTCAACGACCTGGTGCAGTCGCTGCTTCCGGCGATCTATCCGCTGCTGAAGCAGAGCTTCCACCTGGATTTCGGCCAGATCGGCCTCATCACCCTGGTGTTCCAGCTCACCGCCTCGGTGCTGCAGCCGGTCGTCGGGCTCTATACCGACCGGCGCTCGATGCCGTTCTCCCTGGCCCTCGGCATGGCCGCCTCCCTGGTCGGGCTCCTGCTCCTCTCGATGGCCTGGACCTACGGCGTGCTGCTGCTCGCGGCCGGCCTCGTCGGGATCGGTTCCGCAATCTTCCACCCGGAAGCCTCGCGGGTCGCCCGCCTCGCCTCCGGCGGGCGCTACGGGCTTGCCCAATCGGTGTTCCAGGTCGGCGGCAATGCCGGCACGGCTCTCGGCCCGCTGCTCGTCGCCTTCATCGTGGTGCCGCACGGCCAGTCCAGCGTAGCGTGGTTCTCCCTGGCCGCGCTCGCCGGCATCATCGTCCTCGGCATCGTCGGGCGCTGGTACCGGGACCGGCTCGCCGCCAGTGCCCGGGCGCCGGCCCGATCCCGCCCGGGGACGGTCACGCCGCTCTCGCGCGCCCGCATCGTCGCCACGGTCGCGATCCTGCTGACGCTGATCTTCTCCAAGTATTTCTACATGGCGAGCTTCTCGTCCTACTACACGTTCTATCTCATCCATCGCTTCGGGGTGTCGGTGGCACAGTCGCAGGTCTACCTGTTCGTCTTCCTGGGCGCGGTCGCCGCCGGCACCATCCTGGGCGGCCCGATCGGGGATCGCGTCGGCCGCAAGCCGGTGATCTGGGGCTCGATCCTCGGCGTGCTGCCGTTCACGCTGATCCTGCCCCATGCCAACCTGGCCTGGACGGTGGCGCTGACGATCCCGATCGGTGCGATCCTGGCCTCGGCGATGCCGGCGATCCTGGTCTATGCCCAGGAACTGCTGCCCGGCCGGGTGGGGCTGGTCGGCGGCCTGTTCTTCGGCTTCGCCTTCGGCATGGGCGGGCTCGGGGCGGCGATCCTGGGCGAAGTCGCCGACCACACCAGCATCGAGTTCGTCTACGCCCTCTCGGCCTACCTGCCGCTGATCGGCCTCAGCGCGGCATTGCTGCCGCGCCTCGCCAGCCGCTGACCCCCGTTTCGGCCACGACAGCCGGCCCGACGCCGGAGATGCGCAGGGTCGCGGACGGGTTCCGTCCTCGGGAATAGGAGCCGCGCGCTACGCCGCGGCCTCCGAATCGGGGCGCGCGACGGTCTGGATCGCCTCGAATCCCTCGAATTGCGGATGGCCCAGGTACAGGGGCTTGGTCGAGGGCACGCGGCCATGCGCTTTGCGGAACTGCTCCGAGCGGGTCCACGCCTCGAAATCGGCTTTCGACGACCAGATGGTGTGCGACGCATAGAGGACGTGGTCCTCGTGCTCGGGTCCGCGCAGCAGGTGGAACTCGACGAAGCCCGCCATCTCGCCGAGATGACTGTCACGACCGAGCCAGACCTGCTCGAAATCTTCCGTCGCATCCTTGACGACTTTGAAGCGATTCATTGCGATAAACATGATCCACCTGGGTTTTCGGGCGTCCGGGGCGGTCCCCATCGACGAAGGGAATCTGGGGCGCCGGCCGGGGAAAGACCATCGGATTCGGCGCATGCGTCGCGGCCGCGACCGGAGCCGCCCCGCCTGAACCCCGATCCGTGTCGTTACCGAAGGTGACGCCGAAGGGTTTCGTGCTGCGAATGACAGCGCAATGCAGCGAATCTCGGCTTGGAGATCACAACGTCGCGCTTGCAATCCGTGCCGGCTTTGTGGTCAAGCTGTCAGAATGGTCAGGTCCGATGCTGATGCGGAGTAAAACGCCCAGTGGCATTTGACGGCAGACAAGGATAGTCTCACAGAGCTCGTGAAATTGACGTTCGACTGCCTTTGTTTCGTGATGAATGAGCTTGGGGTGTCCTGCACAGCTTTGTACGAAAGCGCTCAATTCTCCCAGCCCTTCCGGGAGCGAGGCCGAGCGGGAATTTCTTTAGGGACTGAATCGAGAGATGATGCCGAAGCAGACTACCGACGTTGATCGCCTCGTCGGATTGAGGATCACCGCTCTGCGCAAGGCGCGCGGCCTCAGTCAAACCGCACTCGGCACTGCCGTGGGCGTCACCTTCCAGCAGGTCCAGAAGTATGAGAAGGGCCAGAACCGCGTCGGCGCCGGTCGCCTGCGCGAGATCGCCCGTCTCCTGGAGGTTCCGGTCTCGGCGTTCTTCGAGGAGGACGAAGTCGGCGGCACCCAATCGGACGTCTTCGGCTTCCTCAGTGCGCAGGGCGCCATCGAGTTGCTGCGGGCCTACGCGCTGATCGAGGACGATCAACTGCGCCGCGACGTGCTGGCGATCGTGCGCACCGCCGCCAAGATGGGCAAGCAGGCCCCCGAGCCCGCTGCCGCTGCCGAGTAGGGGCTCGCGTCGAGGCCCTACCCGATCCAGTGGAAGAAGCTGCCGGTGACGGAGCCGCGCCGGTGCCCCGCGATGCCGAGGGGCACGCCTTCCGCGTCGGTCACGGCAGCCAGGCCGGTCTCTTGCGTCGGTGCGTCGCTGCGCTCGCTGGCGTAGTGGAACTCGTGCCCGACCAGGCGCGCGCCCGCTCCGCCGAGGGACCCTTCGGCCAGAAGCGTCGCGACCCGGTAGCCGAGATGGAGGCGGCGCGCCTTGTAGGACGTCGCCACGGGCAGCAGCCCGGCCATCGCGTGCGTCACGCCGGCGGCGTCCTCCAGGCTTTCGCCGAGGACCATGTAGCCGCCGCATTCGCCGTGGACCGGCTTATGCTGCGCGAAGTCGCGCAGGCCGCCGAGGAAACGATCGGCCTGCGCCAGACGGCCGGCATGCAGCTCCGGATAGCCGCCGGGCAGCCAGCACGCATCGCAATCGGCCGGCGGCGCCTCGTCCGCCAGCGGTGAGAACGGGACCAGTTCCGCCCCGGCCGCGCGCCAGCCCGCCTCCATGTGCGGGTACAGGAACGAGAAGGCCGCATCGGACGCCAGGGCGATGCGCTGGCCCGGCGGCCGGGGCAGGGTGCCCGAGCCGGGGCCGGGCGCCGCACCGGCCGCGGCGGCCAGGATCGCGTCGAGGTCGAGCCCCGCTTCGGCGAGGTCGCCGAGCCGGTCGAGGCGAGCCTCGAGGTCGTTGGTCTCGCGGGCCTGGACGAGGCCGAGATGCCGTTCGGGCAGGACGAGGCTGGCGTCGCGCATCAGGGCGCCGAGCACCGGCATGCCGATGCGGCTCAGGCCCGCCTCCACGAGACGGCGATGGCGCGGGCTCGCGACCTTGTTCAGCACCACCCCGGCGATATGGATGCGGGGATCGTAGGCCCGGCAGCCGAGGGCGAGTGCGGCGGCGGATTGGGCCGCGCCCGACACGTCGAGGACGAGGATCACCGGCCAGCCATAGCGCGCCGCGATATCGGCGTTCGCCCCCGTCCGGCCCTCATGCGCCACGATACCGTCGAACAGCCCCATCGACCCCTCGGCCACCACGAGGTCGGCGCCGGTGGCCGCCAGGGCCGCGACCGCATCGAGCATCGGCTCGGGCATGGCGAAGCTGTCGAGGTTGAAGCTCGGATGCCCGGTGGCCGCCTGGTGGAAGGCCGGGTCGATGTAGTCCGGTCCGCACTTGGCGCCCCGTACGGCGAGTCCGCGCCGGGCCAGCGCCCGCATCAGCGCCAGCGTCACGGTGGTCTTGCCCGAACTCGAGCGGGGCGCAGCGACGAGGAGGCCGGGCACGCTCATGCGCGCTCTCCCGTCGCCGGTGCGCCGGCCGCGCGCTCTCCCAGCACGGTACTGCCGGTGGGGCGGAAGCGGCGGTCGTAGTCGGGCGAATACAGGGCGCTTTCGCGGAACTCGGCCGGGTCGAGCGCGGGTCCCACCAGGATGAGCGCCGTTCGCTCCAGGCCGGCCTCCGCGACCTGGCCCGCCAGGGTCGCCAGGGTTCCGGTCAGCACGCGCTCGTCGGGCCAGGTGGCGCGGAACACCACCGCGGCCGGGCAATCGGCGCCGTAGAACGGCGTCAACTCGGCCACCACCGTGTCGATGACGTGGATGGACAGGTGCAGGGCCAGCGTCGCGCCGGTGGCGGCGAAGGCCGCGAGGGTCTCGCGCTCCGGCATGGCGCTGGCCCGCCCCGAGGTCCGGGTGAGAACCACGGACTGGGCAAGGCCCGGCACCGTGAGTTCGCGTCGCAGCAGCGCGGCGGCGGCTGCGAAGGACGGCACGCCCGGCGTCACCGTGTAGGGAATGCCGGCCTGCGTGAGCCGGCGGGTCTGCTCGGCCAGGGCGCTCCAGATCGACAGGTCGCCCGAATGCAGGCGCGCCACGTCGTGGCCCGCCGCGTGGGCGGCCGCGCATTCGGCCACGATGGCGTCGAGGTCGAGGGGGGCCGTGTCGACGATGCGCGCGCCCGGCGGGCACCAGCCCAGGATTTCGGGCGCCACCAGCGAGCCGGCATGGAGGCAGACGGGGCAGCGCGCGATGAGATCGCGCCCGCGCACGGTGATGAGGTCGGCCGCGCCCGGACCGGCGCCGATGAAGTGAACGGTCATGAGCCCTGCGTGACGGATTGTGCGCGAAGCGCAAGGGCGCAGGTCGCCCCGGCGCTGGCGATTCGCCGCACCACCAGGGTCGCCCCGGCCCCGGCGGCGGCCAAAGCCGCGGCTTCCGCCACCGAGCCGACCCGGCGCGAAGCCTCGATCCGCGGCGAGCGGGTGGATACCTGCGCGTCGATGGCGATCATGGCTTCGGACGGGACCGCGTCGAGGGGACGGCCCAGGGCGTCGGCGACGCTGCGGATCGGGGGCTCCCCGGCCCGGTCGGCCGCCGTGGCGAGGCGGGCCACGCGAGCGAGCGGCACTCCGGCCGCGTCGCAGGCCCGTGCCACCAGCGCGAGGATCTCATCGGCCGGGGTCGCGCGGCGGAAGCCGATCCCGGCGATGAGGTCGGGCGCACCGGCATGAGGTGGGTCGGCATGAAGTGGGCCGGCAAGAGGTGGGCCGGCAAGAGGTGGGCCGGGATGGGGCGCATTGGGACGGGGCGGGCCGGAATCGCCCGGCATCAGGCCTTCACCCAGCTCCACTGCGTCACCGGCATGGCGCTGCGCCAGCCGTGCAGAGGCCCGACCGGATCCGCATGGGCGACCGCGAGGCGCTTGAGGCTGCCGCCCTGGCGCGCGAAGGCCGCGAGCAGTACCGCCTCCCCCTCGAGGGTGACCACGTTGGCGACGAGGCGTCCGCCGGGGCGCAGGGCGGCCCGAGCCGTATCGAGGACGCCCGGCACGGTGATGCCGCCGCCGACGAACACGGTGTCGGGTTCGGGCAATCCGGCAAGCGCGTCGGGGGCCCGGCCCTCGACCACCCGCAGGTCCGGTACGCCGAGCCGGTCGGCGTTGCGGGCGATACGGGCGGCCCGGACCGGGCTGCCCTCGATGGCGACGGCCTTGAGGCTCGGATGGCGCAGCATCCACTCGATCGAGATCGAGCCGGCCCCGGCGCCGATGTCCCACAGGGTCTGGCCGGCGCGCGGACGCAGGGCGGCCAGCGTCACGGCCCGGATGTCGGCCTTGGTGAGCTGGCCGTCATTCTCGAACCAGGCATCGTCGAGGCCGGGACTCAAGCCGACGACCCGGGCTTCGGGCGATCCCACGACCTCGATGCCCAGGGTGTTGAGGGGGTCGATCTCCTGAAAGGCGAAACCGTCAGCCAGGGCGCTGCGGCGGCGTTCCCGCGCGCCCCCCATGGCCTCCAGGACGGTTAGGCGGGAGGCGCCGAGGCCGCGCTCGCGCAGCAGGCTGGCGACCGCCCCCGGCGTCGTCCCGTCCCAGGTCAGGACCAGGAGGCGGACACCGGGCTGGAGATGCGGGATCAGCCGGGGCAGCGCCCGACCGTGCAGGGTCAGGCAAGCGGTCTCGGCCATCGGCCAGCCGAGGCGGGCGCAGGCGAGGCTGAAGGCGGAGGGATGCGGAAAAACCCGCATCTCGTCGGCCGGTACCAAGCGGGCGATTTCGGCGCCGATGCCGTAGTGGAACGGGTCCCCGGTGGCGAGGATGCAGGTCGGTGTTCCACGCCGGGCGAGCAGACCCGGATAGGCGTCGGCGATCGGGCTGGGCCAGATCCGCGTCTCGGCCGCCAGAGGCGCCGCCAAGGCGAGGTGCCGGCGCCCGCCATAGATCAGGCTTGCGCCGTCGAGGGCCGCGCTGGCGGTGGGGCTCAGGCCCGCGCGTCCGTCCTCGCCGAGGCCCACGATGGTCAGCCAGGGCGCCGCCGGCCGCGGGGTGGACTCGGTGTCATCGGTCATGGAGAACGCCCCCATGGACGGCGAAAGCATGCGGATTCTGATCCTGGGCGGCACCGGCGAGGCCGGCGCGCTGGTGCGCGGATTGCTGGCGTGCGGAGACCGCCACGCCGTCACTCTGTCGCTCGCCGGCCGTACCAGCCAGCCGAAGGCGGAGCCGGTGCCGACCCGGATCGGCGGGTTCGGCGGCGCGGATGGCTTGGCCGCGTGGCTGGCCCAGGACCGCACCGATCTGGTGGTCGACGCGACCCATCCCTTCGCGGCCCGGATGAGCGCCAACGCCGCCGAGGCCTGTGCCCGCACCGGCACGCGCCTGCTGGCGATCCGGCGTCCGGCCTGGCAGCCGGTGTCCGGCGACCACTGGACGGAGGTGCCCGACATGGAGGCCGCCGCCCGAGCGCTTGGCCCCGCGCCGCGCCGGGTCTTCCTCACCATCGGGCGTCAGGAGGTGGCGGCCTTCGCGGCCGCGCCCCAGCACGACTACGTCGTCCGCGCCATCGAGAGCGTCGATCTGGCGGTGCCGCGCCTGAGCACGATCCAGGCCCGAGGCCCCTTCGACGAGGCCGCCGAGGCGGCGTTCCTGGCCGGGAGCGCGATCGAGGTCCTGGTCTCGAAGAATTCCGGCGGCAGCGCCACCTACGGCAAGATTGCCGCCGCGCGGTCGCTCGGGCTGCCGGTGATCATGGTCGCCAGACCGCACAAACCGGAGGTGCCGAGCGTGCCGGACGTGACGGCCGCGCTGGATCGGATCGCCATCCTCTGAGGCCTGCGCCGCCCCGCGCATCACGCGGCCGGTACGCTGCGCGGCGTGTAGACGAAGGGCGTGGCGTCGCCGCGCGGGATCAGCCGGGTCGCCGAAGCGCCGATGATCACCACGGTGGCCATGTCGGCGGTGGTGTCCCGGGCCTGATCGAGGGTGAGTATCCGGATCGCCTCGTCGGGGCGCGAGACCGCGCGGGCGAACACCACTGGTGTGTCGCCGCGCCGGATTCCGGCCGCCAGATCGAGGGCCCGGCCGAGCTGCCAGGGCCGGGCCGAGGAGATCGGGTTGTAGAGGGACACCACGAAATCCGCCTGCAGCACGGCCTCCAGCCGGGCGGTGATGACCTCCCAGGGCTTGAGGTTGTCCGACAGGGACATCGCGCAAAAATCGCCGCCGAGCGGCGCGCCGAGCCTGGCCGCGGCCGCCAGCATGGCGGTGATGCCGGGCTCGACCGTGATGGGGAGGCTGGCCCAGGCCGGGTCGCCGGCCTCCACCGCCTCGAAAACGGCGGCCGCCATGGCGAATACGCCGGGATCGCCGCCGGAGACCACGGCCACGCGCCGGCCGGAGGCGGCCAGTTCGAGAGCGTACCGCGCCCGGTCGACCTCGACCCGGTTGTCGCTGGCATGGCGCATCAGACCCGGCCGCTCGGGAACCCGGGCGACGTAGGGGATGTAGCCGATCAGGTCCTCGGCCTGGTCCAGGGCGGCCTGGGCCGCTGCCGTCAGCAGGCGCGGATCGCCGGGTCCGAGACCGATCACCGTCAGCGAACCGCTCACGGGCGGCGCCCCTCGCCGGGCAGCAGGACCATCGAGAAGTAGGGCGCGTCGTCGTCGGGCTTGTCCTTGAGCGCGATCACCCGCTCGCCCGCCATGGTGCCGCGCTCGACATAGACCGCGCGCTCCAGCACGCCGGCTTCGGCCAGCGCCGCCCGCACCTTGGGCAGGTGCCGGCCGAGCTTCATCAGCACGGCGGCGTCGGTGGCGCGCAGTCGCTCCACCAGGTCGGCCTGCGCCAGGGTGGCGGGCAGCACGGTCAGCACGTCGTCGCCCCAGGTGATCGGGGTTCCGGCCCGGGTCCAGCAGCCGGACATGCCGGTGACCCCGGGCACCACCTCCACGGGGAAGCGGTCCTTGAGGCGGCGCCACAGGTGCATGAACGAGCCGTAGAAGAACGGATCGCCCTCCGACAGGATCGCCACGTCCCGGCCCGCGCCGAGATGGTCGGCGAGGCGGGCGGCCGCGTCGTCGTAGAAGGCGGCCAACGCCGCGACGTAGTCGGGATGCTCGGGGTGAAGCTCGGTGGTGTAGGGATAGACCAGCGGGCACTCGCGCGCCGGCTCGGCGGCCACCACCGCGTCCGCGATGGTGCGGGCATTGCCGCGCCGGCCCTTCTTGCAGAAATGCACCAGCACCGGCGCCCGCTCCAGCACCCGTACGGCGCGGACGGTGAGGTAATCCGGCTCACCCGGCCCCATGCCGACGCCGAACAGGGTGCCGGTGGTCGCCAGGCGGGGCATCTCGGTGCGCTCCGCCGCCTCGGGGGGAAGCCCCTCGCTCGCGTCCATCACTCGATCTCTCACTCGATCTCTTGCGCGAGCGCGTTGACGGCCGCCGCCGTCATGGCGCTGCCGCCGCGCCGTCCGTGCACCACGATGAAGGGCACCCGGCCGTCGCGCGCCAGGGCCTCCTTCGATTCCGCCGCTCCAATGAAGCCGACCGGGATGCCGATGACGGCGGCGGGAGGGGCCACGCCCTCGTCGAGGAGTTCGAGGAGCCGGAACAGCGAGGTCGGGGCGTTGCCCACCGCCACCACGCTGCCGGGCAGGTGCTCGCGCCACAATTCCATGGCGGCGGCCGAGCGGGTGGTGCCCATGGCGGCGGCCATGGCGGGCACGCGCGGATCGCTCAGGGTGCAGATCACCCGGTTGTCGGCCGGCAGCCGCGCCCGGGTCACGCCGTCGGCGACCATGCGCACGTCGCACAGGATCGGCGCGCCGGCCTTCAGGGCGGCCTCGCCGGCCCGGGCGAAATCCTCGGAGGCCTCCACGTCGCGGGGCAGGTCGGTCATGCCGCAGGCGTGGATCATCCGCACCACGACCCGCTCGGCAATGCCCTGGAAGCGCGCGAGATCGGCCTCCGCCCGGATCATCGCGAAGGAGCGGGCATAGATTTCCCCTCCGTCACGCAGGTAGTCGAGGCGGGAACTCATGACGGTCCGGGTCCTGGCGAAGGGTGCGGGAAGATCTGGGGGAGAGACGATGCCGAATCCGCCCTCCTTACGCGCTCCAGCGCGGCCTCGAAAGGGAGGTGCGTCGCCGGCAAGGCATCGGGCCGGCCGGAGATCACCACGTCGTAGAGCCCGTGGCGCCCCACCAGGGTGAGGTCGGCCGCTCCCGGATGGGCGCAGCCCTTGGCGCAGCCCGAGACATGGGCGCGCAGGCCGCGCGCCGCGAAGGACCGGAACGCCTCCGCCAGGCGGGCGGCGTCGTCCAGGGTCGGCGTCGAGCCGGAGGCGCAGGCCGGGGCGCCCGGACAGGCGGCCACCGCGCCGCGCGGATCGTCGGCCCGGGTCAGAAAGCCGGCCGCGGCCAGGGTTTCGCGCGCGGTCTCGGCGGCGCCGGCGTCGGAGCAGACGAGAAGGAAGCCCCGCGTCGGCGACAGGCGCAACCCGTCGGTGCCGGCGGCGGCCGCCGTATCGGCGAGCTTGTCGAGGGCATCGGCCCTGCAGCGCCCAAAGGGGGCATCGACAAGGAGAGCGCGGGCACCATCCGCTGGCGAACGGGACACGACCGGGTCGGCGGATGCCGGACGGTCGGAATTCAGGGCGAATACGCCCGGGCGCGGGCCGGACCTTTCGAAGGAGGGCGGAACCCGGCGCAGGCCGAATTGCTCCAGGCCGTGCCTGCGCGTCTCGGCCGGGACATCCCGCATCCGGCGCTGCCCGCTCGCAGCCAGGAGGCGCAGGACCGCATCCACGACGACCAAGGTTTCCGCGCCGGAAAGACGCCACCACGCCGCGTCGCCGGCAAGATGCAGCGCCAAGCCCTCTCGCGTGGCGACGAGATGAAGATCGGCCTCCGCCGCGCCGAGGGTGATCCCGCCTGCGGCCGACTCGACGGCCACCAGAGTCTTCGGCGGCAGCCCGGAAATCGCCAGCCCGATCGCCTCGATCCTCCGCGCGAGCGCGGGGACATCGGCGCCCGCATCCGGTTCGAGGCCGGCGAGCGGCGTGGTCAGGGTCAGGCGCTGTGGGCCCCCGTCATGGCGCACATCGCCGAGCCCGGCCGCTTCCAGCCTCTCGGCGAGGCCGCACCGGGTCGCCTCGGTGACGCCGCGGACCTGCAGGTTGGCCCGTGCCGTCACGTCGATATGGCCGTTGCCGAAACGGCGCGCGCCGTCCGCCACCGCCCGGGCCTGGGCGGGGGTGAGGCGACCGAGGGGTGGGTGGACGCGGGCGAGCAGGCCGTCGCCGGTGGGCATCGGCCGGGCGAGGCTCGGGCACCAGCCGCGGCGGCTCGGGGCCTCCGGGGACACGCGCCGGCCCGGCGTTTGGGGGGCCACGCGATAGGGCACGCTCATTCGGCCGCCTCGCGCAGCAATTCGTCCGCCGCCATGGCGTTGCGCCGGGTCTGCCACAGGCCGCGCCGGCGCAGGTCGTCGAAGCGCTCCAGGATGGCGCGGGCCGCCTCCGGATTGGCCGCCCGCAGGGTCTCGAAGGTGTCGAGATCGGCCACCATCGCGCCGTAGAGCCGGTCGAGATCGGCATGGGAGACCGCGTCGGTGGCCGCGGCGAGCACGAACACGGCATCGACGCCCTGCGCCAGCTCCTGGGCGCCGCGATAGCCGTGCCGGAGCTGCGCCGCGATCCAGCGCGGATGGGCGAGGCGTCCCCGGATCAGCCGGGCGGCGTCCTCGCGGGCGGTGCGGGCCTTCGGCGTCTCGGGCGTCGCGACGTCGAGGCTGTAGAGGGCCGGGGTTCCCCCCGTCAGCGCGGCGGCGGCCGAGAATCCGCCCATCGCCTCCACGGCGGCGTCGCCGTCGAGAAGGTCGCGCTCGGCCACGTCGAAGGCGTGCACGTAGGCATCGGCCCGGGCAACGCGTTCGGCGAAGCCCGCATCCGCCTCGTCCGTCGCACCGCCATAGGCGTAGGAGGTGGCATCGAGATAGGCGCGCCCGAGATCGTCGCGGCTGTCCCAGGCCCCGTCGAGGGCGAGCCCGCCGGCTCCGGCACTGTAGCGCCCAGGGGCCGCGCCGTAGACGCGGGACGCCGCCTCGCCACGGCGGCGAGCGGCCGCGAGGGGGTTCTCGTCGTCCTCCTCGTCCCGCGAAGCCACCGCCGCTGCGGCGCGGGCCAGCAGCGACAGGGTTTCCGGGAAGGTGTCGCGAAACGCGCCGGATACCCGCACCGTCACGTCGATGCGCGGACGGTCGAGGAGCGCCAGGGGCAGCACCTCGAAGCCGGTGACGCGGGTGGAGGCATGGTCCCAGACCGGGCGAACGCCCATCAGCGCCAGCGCATGGGCGATGTCCTCGCCGCCCGTGCGCAGGGTGGGCGAGGCCCAGAGGTCCATCACGATCCGGGCCGGATAGGCGCCCTCGTCCTGCAGGTAGCGCAGGACCACCGCGTCGGCGGCCTTGGCCCCCAGCAGGGTGGCGGCCCGGGTCGGAAGGCTACGCGGATCGAGGGTGGCGAGGTTGCGGCCCGTGGGCATCACGTCGGTGCGTCCGCGCGACGGCGAGCCGGCGGGACCGGGGGGCACGAAACGGCCGTCGAGGGCGCGCAGCAGGCCGAGGCGCTCGCCCTCGGCGCAGGCCGCCACGTCGTCCGGGGATGCCGCTCCGGCTCGGCCGAACACGTGCAGCCCGTCGCGGGCGGTGACTTCGCCGAGGTCGCACAGATGCGCGTCGAGGGCCGCCAGCGCATTCGGCATCGGCGTGCCGGTATCGATCCCGGCGCCGGTGAGCAGGCCGGCCGAAGCGGCCTCGTCGAGAATGGTCCGCGCCAGGATCGCGGCGCGGCGCGGATCGAGCACGCTGGCGTCGGAATATTCCTCGACGAGGTCACGCAGGCGCGCGGCGTCGGGGTCGAGCCCGGTCACGCCGGTCTGCGGCGTCAGGTGGCCGAGGGCGATGCCGCCGAGACGCCGCTTCAGCGGAGCCGCCTCGCCCGGATCGTCGACGATGAAGGGGTAGACCACCGGCAGCGCTCCGATGGAACGCGCCGGCCAGCACGCAGGCGAGAGCGCGACGGCCTTGCCGGGCAACCACTCCGTGGTGCCGTGGGTGCCGAGATGGATCAGGGCATCGAACCGGGTGCGCAGGCCGAGGTGGAAGGCGAGGTAGGCGTGGGTCGGGACCGCGTCGGGGTCGTGATAGGCGGCCTTGCGGTCCGCCGCCCGTCCGCGATCCGGCTGGAGGAACAGGGCGACCGCTCCCGCCTGCACGGTCCCGAAGCGGAAGGCCCCGTCCCGGCAGGCCGGGTCGGCCTCGGGCGGTCCCCATTCGGCATCGAGGGCCGCACGGGCGTCGTCCGGCAGCGTGCCGAGCCAGGTCCGATAGGCGTCGAGCGACACGACGCAATCCTTCGGCCCCCGGGTGAGCGCCCGCATCAGCCCATCGCCCTCCGGCAGATCGCCGACCGCGTAGCCGGCCTCGGCCAGATCCGACACGATCGCGCGCGCGCTCTCCGGGGTGTCGAGGCCGACCGCGAAGCCCGCGCGCCCGCCGCGCGCCGGATAATCCGAGAGCACCAGGGCGAGCCGGCGTTCCGTGCGGGGGAGGCGGGCTAGGCGGACCCAGGCGGCGGCTCTGTCGGCCAAGGCCGCGATGCCGTCCGCATGCGGCACGGCCCGGCGCTCGGCGAATCCCTGGCTCTCCGGACCTTCCTCCTTGAACCCGATCGGGAATCCGGAGAGGCGCCCGTCGAATTCCGGCAGGGCGACCTGCATGGCGAGATCGGCCGCGCCCATGCCGCGGGCGGAGGCGGCCCAGGCGTCGCGCGCCGCACCGATGCTGAAGGCCTGGAGGACCGGGCAATCGGCGGCATCAAGGACGAAGCCCGCGTCCTCCCGCGCCGAGAAGGCGGTGGCGGCGATCACGATGGCGGGACCGTGCGCGGCGATCGCCGCCCGCAGAGGCTTCGTCGCGGCCGGGTCCTTCAGGCTCGACACCGCCACGGCCATCACGGCGAAGCCGCGCGCCTGGAGCGCTGCACCGAGCGCGGCAATCGGCACGGTGTCGCCGGACAGGACGCTAGAGCGATAGACCACCAGCAGCGCCAGTGGCGCCTCGGCCGGAAGGGCCTGGAACGGCCGCCCGGCCGCGAGCGCCTGTGCGTCGTCGACGGGACCGCAGCCGGGGCATGCGACGAAGCCGCGCGGCAGGGGGAGCGGCGGCTCGACCGGCCCGGCCGATCCGATCTCGGCGGCGAGGCGTCCGATCAGGCGGCGCAGGTTTTCCGCGCCGCCGGCCCGGAAATAGCCGTCGAGGTCCGGAGCCAGGTCCGGCCGGGTGGAGAAGCCGTCGAGGCGGGGGTCGGGCCGGTCGTCGCCCGGCAGCACCACCAGGATCACGTCGTTGGCGCGGGCGGCCGCGCTCGCGCGCTCGATGCCGTAGCGCCAGTAATCGAGGCCGCCGAGGCAGCGGATGACGACGATCTGCGCCTTGGCGATCACCGCATCGACGTAGAGGTCGACCGACATCGGGTGGCGCAGCTTCGCGAGCTTGGCCAGCCGCAGGGTCGGCGCTTCGGGCGAACCCGCCGGAAAGGTTTTCGCGAAGGCCTGACCCATGCCGAACAGGTCGGAATCGGTGAAGGACAGGAAGACGATGTCGCCCGGCGCCTGACCGAGATCGACCGCGGCTTCACCCTCGTCGAGGGAGACCGTATCGATGCGGATCAGGTGCATGGCGGGTGCCGCGGCCTCATGGCCGCTCCTCCGACAGGGGCCTGCGCAGGCCGCCGCGACGGCGGCGGCGCAGGCGCCAGAGGCCGCGCAACAGAAGCACCGCGAGAGCGACGAGGGGGAGCCAGGGCAGGCTCCAGATGGCGAAGAGCAAGGCCGCGCCGGCACTCGCCCCGAAGATGGTGCCGGCCCTGGCCCAGGCCTCCTGCAACGGAGCGAGGGGACCTGCGCGTGCCTGGTCGGCCTGGAACGAGAGCGCGATGAGTTCGGTCTCGACGCGCCGCTCGAGGCCGCGCTGCTTGGCCTCGTCCTCCTCGATCTGCGCTTGAACCTGGGCGATTTCTTGCGCGATCCGGATCAGATCCTCGATGCGGGTGTCGGGTTTCGCGGCCAGGGCGTCGAGGCGTTCGCGGTAGGCTTTGCGCTGGGCGAGCCGCCGCACGCCATCCTCGATCGTCGGAGTCAGGTCGTCGGCCCGGGTCGCCTGGCGCTGCAGGATGACATCGCTCGCCTGCTCCCCCGGAAGGGGCGCCGTAACGAAGGCGAGGTAGGCCGCGACCGCGCTGTGCGGAAGGCGGATGTCGAGCTTTGCGGAGGGACGCCCGGACGGGCGTGAACTCTCGCCGAACGAAGCCGATATCAGGGTGCAGTCGAGGACCGTGTCGGTCACGCAGCGGTCCCGCGCCGCCGCGAAGTGCGCGCCGACGCGATCCGCCGGAAGATCGATGGTCAGTTCGTGGGTATAGGCGAGCTTGACCGCGGTTCGGGGCGCCGGGGATGCGGCGCTCACCGGTGCGCCGGCGGGCGTGTCCGACCGCCTGGCATCCCGGCAGCCCCCGATTCCGAGCAGGGCCGCGAGACCGAGGGCGGCGAGCGGCAGCCGCCGCCGGCGGAGCCCGGCCGGGACGGGCCGCAGGGCCGCGCGGCGATTCATCCCGCCAGTGCCTCGGCGACGGCGCCCTGGTCGAAGCCCTTCAGGCCGATGACGACGAGGCGGCCGTCCCGCGGCTCGGAGGCTTTCCAGGGCCGGTCGTAATGATGGCTGATCCGCGCGCCGACGCCCTGGACCACGAGGCGCATCGGCTTGCCGGTGACCTCGGCGAAGCCCTTGATGCGGAGCACGCCCGCGGTCTCGGCGGCGCGGGCGACGCGGATCGCCAGATCCTCGGCGGTGGCGGCGGACCGAACCGGGAGGGCCACCGAGTCGAAATCGTCGTGGTCGTGGTCCTCGCCCTCACCGTGATGGGAGGGGCGCGCGTCGAGGTCGTCCTCGGCTGCAGCCTCGAGACCCAGGATCACGCGCGGGTCGAGGCGGCCGTGCTCGGCCTCGACCATCTTAACCGCGCGGGGCAGGTGCCCGAGCACCTCGGCCCGAACCTTGGCGCGCCCGGCCTCGTCGAGGAGGTCGGCCTTGTTCATCACCACGAGGTCGGCGCAGAGGAGCTGGTCCTCGAACACCTCTTCCAGCGGGTTGTCGTGGTCGACGCTGGCATCGTCGGCGCGCTGGGCGGCCAGAGCCGCCGGATCGTCGGCGAAGAAGCCGGCCGCCACGGCCGGTCCGTCGATCACCGCGACCACGCCGTCCACCGTCACCCGCGAGCGGATGGCCGGCCACTGGAACGCCTGGACGAGGGGCTTCGGCAGGGCGAGGCCCGAGGTCTCGATCAGGATGTGCTCGGGCGGATCGGCCCGGTCGAGGAGCTTGTTCAGGGCCGGCACGAAATCGTCGGCCACGGTGCAGCAGATGCAGCCGTTGGCCAGTTCGACGATGTCCTCGTCGCCGCAGCCCTCGATGCCGCAGGCCGCCAGGAACGAGCCGTCGAAGCCTATATCGCCGAACTCGTTGACGATGATCGCGAGGCGGCGGCCGTTGGCGTTCTCGACGAGGTGGCGCACCAGCGTGGTCTTGCCGGCTCCGAGGAAGCCCGTGACGATCGTGCAGGGAATCTTGGCGACAAGAGTCATTCGGCGGCGTCCGGATGGGGGGGCGCCGCGACGGGCGGCGGGAATGTGGGCGGGAGCGGCGGCGGGAACGGCGGAATACGGGCGACGACGCCCTTGCGGAATTCCTGCGGCCGGGCCTTCCACGGTACGATGCCGTCCGGCGTCTCGGCATAGAGCGCGACGCCGTCCAGGATGATGCCGGCCGAGGCGACCGGATCGAGGTCGCCGTAGACGTAGGTCCAGCGCCCCTGCGACGCGACCGCCACCGTGCAGGGCCGCTTGCACACCGAGAGGCACTCGACGCTCTCGACCGTGATGCCCGGATGACCGCCCGCGCTCACCGCCTCCTGGAGGGCGGCGAGCAGGCGCGCCCCGGCGCGTGGCTCGGAAACGTCCCCGGCCGCCCGGCAGGTGGCGCAGACGTAGAGCGTGACGGCGGCGCTGTCCGTCCGAGGCGAGTCTTTGGGTATCTGATCCTGCAACTGGTCAGGCATGGGCCGTCCGGGCCTTGCCGAACAATCCCCAGGCCCAGCCATAGGCCAGCCCGATCACGGCCCAGAACACGAAGGCGATGCCGAGCGAGCGTGCGGCGAACTGCGCCGCGTAGGCCGCCGGCAGGTTCGAGGCGGCGTGGCTGGTCTCCGGCGCGCCCGCGAGATGGGGGGCGACCAGGAGCACGATGCCCCCCGCGATGGTGATCGGCGCGCGCCGGATCGCGATGAGGTACAGCCCCATGGCGGTGGCGAGCGCCGTCATCACCCACCAGAACTGGCGGTCGGCGAGCGGCGCCGCCGCCATGCCGGGCAGTTCCGGCGCCAGCCCGAGAGCCGGTGCCAGGGCCACCGCGAGGAACCCCCCGATGGCGAAGCGCAGGCCGGTCTCGGGGCTGGGCTCGCGGTTGCAGGCGAACAGCACGGCGCCGAGCAGCAGCGCGTAGCCGACGCCGCCCACCAGGGTGGCCAGCGCCGTGAAGGCCATGCGCGGCAGGCCGGGGCCCGGCTGCCAGTCGGGCGCGACCTCGCCGCCCGCGACCGACGGGTCCTTGGTGCCGTGATCGTGACCGCCGTGGACGCGCACGATCAGGGAGGCGGGCGACAGGCGTGCGGAATCTGCCGAGGCCTGCGTCTCGTAGCGCTCGGCCGCGATGATGAGCGGCGAGGTGAGCGCGAGCTGCAGGCCCGTCGCGACCACAGCCGCGAGGAAGCCGGCGACCAGGGCCGCCGACACGAGCCGGATGATCATGGGGGTGTCTGCCTTAGGCGGAGGCGCTCAGTGGCAGGGGAAATTCTGGCTGTGGCGGAAGTCGTGCGCCGCATTGTGCAGCGCCATCGCGGGGGCGAAGCCCGCCATGAACACGAGGCCGAGGCCGAGGAAGGCTGCCACGAGCACGGCGCCGAGACGCTCGTTGGTGCGGGTGCCGGTCAGGACGAGGGTGTTGGTCGACATCGGTTCATCTCCTGGCCGCCCCGCCGGCGGCCGTCACGGATCGATCGGGTGGACGGAAGGTCCACGCTCGATGGCAGGTCCACTCTCGGCGGCAGGTCTCCTGGCTCGCGGGTCGCTGGTCCTGCCGCCTTCCCGGATCGCTCCAGTGGCCGATGGCAGTCCCGTCTCCGCTCACAGTTGCGGGGGCAGCTGCGGTTTCAGGGTCGCCCCCTCACCGCATTCCCTTTTCACCCCGTCGCCGGGGCACCGTCCGATCCACGCTTCTACGCGGTTGCCGTCGCGCTGACAACGCGGCCCGGATCGGATTCCGGCCTTTGACCCGGGGGCTCGATTTCGGGCACAGGAGGCCCATGCCGAACCTCCCTCCCAGACTGACCCTCGTGCTCGGCGGCGCGCGCTCCGGCAAGAGCGCCCATGCGGAGGGGCTGATCGAGGCCTGTCCCGCCCCCTGGCTGTACCTCGCCACGGCGCAGGCCTGGGACGACGAGATGCGCGACCGCATCGCGCTCCACCGGAAGCGCCGCTCGGCCGACTGGATCACCCGGGACGTGCCGATGGACCTGGCCGGGGCGGTGGCCGCTGCGCCCGGGCCGGTGCTGGTCGATTGCCTCACCCTCTGGCTCACCAACCTGATCCTGGCCGAGGCCGACGTGGAGGCCGCCACCGCCGCGCTGCTGGCGGCCTGCGCGGCGGCGCCCGGCCCGGTGGTGCTGGTCGGCAACGAGGTCGGGCTCGGCATCGTGCCAGACAACGCGCTGGCCCGCCGGTTTCGCGATGCCGCCGGGCGGCTGCACCAGCGCCTCGCGCGGCAGGCCGACCACGTCGTCTTCCTGGTGGCGGGCCTGCCCCTGATCGTGAAACCCCAAGCCGGAGCCACCCCATGACGGACGCCGTGAACGACGCCGAACGCCATCGCGAAAAGATGGAGAAGCGCAAGGCGGTGCAGGACGCCGAGGTCGCCGGCAAGACGATCGAGAAGGGGCTTCTCATCGTCAACACCGGTCCCGGCAAGGGCAAGACCACGGCGGCCCTCGGGCTGATGCTGCGGGCGCTGGGCCATGGCTGGCGCGTCGGCGTGGTCCAGTTCATCAAGGGCGCCTGGGACACGGGCGAGAAGCACGCGCTCCAGGTCTTCGGGGACCGGATCGACTGGCACACCCTCGGCGAGGGTTTCACCTGGGAGACTCAGGACAAGGCCCGCGACATCGCCGCCGCCGAGCACGCCTGGGCCAAGGCCCTCGACCTGATGGCGGATCCGACGATCCGTCTCGTGGTGCTGGACGAGCTCAACATCGCGTTGCGCTACGATTACCTGGACCTCGATGCAGTGGTGGCGGCCTTCCAGGCGCGCCGGCCCGACCTCCACGTCATCGTCACCGGCCGCAATGCCAAGCCGGCCCTTATCGAGGCCGCTGACCTCGTCACCGAAATGGGCTCCGTGAAGCACCACTTCGCCGCCGGGGTGAAGGCCCAGGTGGGCATCGAATTCTGATGCGCTTCGCCCTCAGCCCGGTCGGGCTCCTTATCCTGTCGGGCATCCATCCGGCCTGCGCCGAAACCGCGCCGGCCTGGCCGGCCAGCTATCTCGGCCGCGTCGAGGCCCTGGCGGTGGTGGAGGGCCTGAACGCCCGGCTGCTCGCCAGCCGCTCCGCCACCGCGACCCTCGAAGGCTGGTGCGCCGAGCACGGCATGGCCGCGACGCCGCGGCTCGCGGCGAATCGGCAGCGCGGCGCGGACAAGCCCGCCTCGGAGGAGACGCGCCGGCGCCTGAATGCCGGCCCCGACACCGTCCTCCGCTACCGTCAGGTGCGGCTCGCCTGCGGCGACCACGTCCTGTCGGAGGCGGACAACTGGTACGTGCCCGACCGCCTGACCCCGGAGATGAACCGCCTGCTCGAGACCACCGACACGCCGTTCGGCCGGGCGGTCCAGGCCCTCGGCACGACGCGGCAGACCATCGGGGCGGAACTCCTGTGGCAGCCCCTGCCGCAAGGGTGGGAGCAGGCCCCGCCCCCGGCGGCGACCTGCGGCAACCTCGCGATCCCCGACCATCTGATCCGGCACCGGGCCGTGCTCTTCACAGCGGAGCGGGTGCCATTCTCGGAGGTCGTCGAGACCTACGGTGCCGCCATCCTGGCTTTTCATCGCGTCGCGCGGCCGGTCGATCCCGACTGCGCCGCGCCCCCTCCGGCGCGGCCTCAGCCATGACCCGCGCCATCATGATCCAGGGCACCGGCTCGGATGTCGGAAAGTCGCTGATCGTCGCCGGTCTGTGCCGGGTCTTCGCGCGGCGGGGGCTGAGCGTGCGGCCGTTCAAGCCGCAGAACATGTCGAACAACGCCGCCGTCACCGCCGATGGCGGGGAGATCGGGCGGGCACAGGCGCTGCAGGCCCGGGCGGCCGGGGTGGCGCCGTCGGTGCACATGAACCCGGTGCTGCTGAAGCCCCAGAGCGAGACCGGGAGTCAGGTCGTGGTCCAGGGCCGCATGGCCGGCACCGCCAAGGCGCGCGACTACCAGGCCTGGAAGCCGCGTCTCCTCGGTGCGGTGCTGGAGAGCTTTTCGCATCTGAAGGCCCAGGCCGACCTCGTCATCGTGGAGGGCGCGGGCTCGGCCTCGGAGGTCAATCTGCGGCGCGGCGACATCGCCAATATGGGGTTCGCCCGGGCTACCGGCACGCCGGTGATCCTGCTCGGCGACATCGACCGGGGCGGCGTCATCGCCAGCCTCGTCGGCACGAAAGCGGTGATCGACGCCGAGGACGCGGCGATGATCCGGGGCTTCCTGGTCAACCGCTTCCGCGGTGACCCGACCCTGTTCGCGGACGGGATGGCCACCATCGCGGCGGCGACTGGCTGGCCGAGCTTTGGGCTGATCCCGCACTTTCCCGACGCGGCCCGCCTGCCGGCGGAAGACGCCCTCGGCCTCGCCGGATCGGCCCCCGGCGGCACGCGGCGCAAGGTCGTGGCCGTGCCGGTGCTGCCGCGCATCGCCAATTTCGACGACCTCGACCCGCTCCGGGCCGAGCCCGACGTGGCGGTGGTGCTGGTCCGCCCGGGTGAGGCGATTCCGGTCGCCGACCTCGTGCTGCTGCCGGGCTCGAAGACCACCATCGACGATCTCGAATTCCTCTGCGCCCAAGGCTGGGACATCGACATCCGCGCCCATGTCCGGCGCGGCGGGCGGGTGCTCGGGCTGTGCGGCGGCTACCAGATGCTCGGCCGGCGCATCGACGACCCGCACGGCATCGAGGGGGAGGCCCGCTCCGTCGCCGGCCTCGGCCTCCTCGACATCGAGACCGTGATGACGCCGGTCAAGCATCTCTCTGCCGTCACCGGCACCAGCCTGCCCGACGCGGTCGCGTTCTCGGGCTACGAGATGCATGTGGGCGACACCACCGGGCCGGACACGGCGCGCCCGGCGATCCGCCTGCGCGACGGGCGTCACGACGGGGCGATCTCGGCCGACGGGCGCGTCACCGGCACCTACGTGCACGGGTTGTTCGCCGACGACCGCCAGCGCGGCGCCTGGCTCGCCCGCCTCGGCGCGGCCCCGAGCGGCCTCGCCTACGAGGCCGGAATCGAGGCGGTCCTCGATCGTCTCGCCGATCACCTCGAAGCGCATGTCTCTTGCGACGCGCTGCTCGCGCTGGCGTCGTAGCGACGGAACGGACTTGGCTCACCGCCGGGTCCGCGCCGAATGGGCTCGGCGAGGAACGACCCGACGCCGCCCTCATCCGAGATGGACGCGCGCCTCGCGCACGCCGCCATCTGCCCTGAGATCCTGTTCCTCAGGTCCCTGTGGCGCGTCGCGCTCCTAAGGAATCGCCACCGCGTATTCGCGCGGGCCGCCGTTCAGCACGCTGTCGAACACCACCAGCACCCGGCCGGGGCCGAGGCGGACGATGCCCTCGGGCTTGCCCCGGGCCTCGTCGCCCTCCAGCGGCGCGAGGGTGCCGAGCGGCGTGACCCGGCCCGAGGGCAGGTCCGCCAGGAACAGCCCATAGGGCACGGACAGGCCGTTCCGGGTCGGCCCCGAGAGCACGAGGAGGCGCCCGTCCGGCAGGGCGGTGAGATCGCGGATGCCGGCATCAGCGCCGAGGGCGAGGGGGATCGTCACGGGCTTGGCGGCGAGCGGCGCGTCGCCGGGCGCGAACAGCGGGGCGACGGGCACCGAGACCAGGAAGGCCGTGCCGTCCAGCACCGGTGCGCGCAGCCCGGCATAGAGGGTGTCCCCGATCACCGCGAGGCCCTCGACGTTGAGACCGGACAGCGGCTTGCCGCCCTCGCGCGGCTCGAGGTCCTTCAGGGCATAGGCGCCCACCGTGTCGGCGGTCCGCAGGGCGTCGTTGAGGCGGTAGGTCGTCTCGACGCGGGCCTCGGTGGCGTCCGGGTTCGGGCGCAGGCGGGCGAGGAGGCCGGTGGACAGCTTGAACTCGCGCCCACGCCGGCTGCAGCCATGCGAGCCGGTGACGTAGAAATCGGGGGCGGCATAGGCCACGGCCTCGCCGTCCATCTCCCGGTAGGCGCCCTGGCCGAGGGTGCATTCGCCCGTGACCGGAGGCGCGCCGACGGCGGATTTCGGCGGCTTGCGGCCGACGATGTCGATCACGGCCCCCGGCGTGAGGGTGGTGCCCTGGAGCGTGGCGAACTGGGCGCCCGCCGCCTCGTCGTCCACCACCATGCAGGTGCGCGGGCCGGCTTCGGCCGGCGCACAGGCGATGCCGCTGATGTCCTCGGCGGGCTTGCTCCTGTGCTTGGTGATCTCGCCCGTCAGCCCCTCGGCGACGGTGTAGGTCCTGTCGACCGAATGCAGCACCTGCGCCCAGGCCGGGCCTGAGAGCGCCAGCGCCGAAGCGGCGGCGACGAGCGAGCGGCGGATCATGGCGAGTCTCCGGGGGAGGGGGGGCCGCGCTCATAGCAGGGCGCCGGTGAAAAGGGCGAGGAGCAGGGCCGCGAGACCGAACAGGAGCCCGCACGCAGTGCGGTACAGGGCCAGGGCGCGCTCGACGTCGGCGGGGGTCGCCTCCGCCCGTCCATCGCCCATCCAGCCATCCTCGACCCGGGTGGTGCCGTAGGTGCGCGGGCCGGCGAGGCGCAGGCCGAGGGCGCCCGCCATGGCGGCCTCGGGCCATCCGGCATTGGGCGACCGGTGCCGGCGCGCATCCCGCCGCACGGCGCGCCATGCCGCGCCGGGGGAGGTCCCGGACCGGAGCGCCGCCGCCAGGATGATCAGCAGCCCGGTCAGCCGCGAGGCCGGCAGGTTGACGAGATCGTCGAGGCGGGCGGCAGCCCAGCCATAGGCTTCGTGGCGCGGGGTGCGATGGCCGATCATGCTGTCGGCGGTGTTGATCGCCTTGTAGAGCGTGCCGCCCGGCAGGCCGCCGACCCCGATCCAGAAGGCCGGTGCCACGATGCCGTCGGAGAAGTTTTCGGACAGGCTCTCGATCGCGGCCCGGCAGATGCCGGCCTCGTCGAGGCTCTCGGGATCGCGCCCGACGATCATCGAGACCGCGACGCGCCCGCCCGCGAGCCCGTCGCGGCGCAGGTCCGCGGCGACGCGGGCGACGTGGCTGTGCAGGCTGCGCTGGGCCGGCAGGCTCGCCGCCAGTGCGGCGAGAATCGGGAGGGCGGCCCACATCCCCGCCGCGCGCGCCAGGGCGGTGAGCGCGAGGGCGAGGCCGCCGACGAGACCGAGCAGGACCAAAAGCCCCGCCACGCCGGCGATCCGGCGCCGGGCGGGCGTGCCGCGGTTCAGCCGCCGGTCCAGGGTCCCGATCAGCGCGCCGATCCAGGTGACAGGATGGCCGACCGCCCTGTAGAGCCGGTCCGGATAGCCGGCCGCCGCTTCGATCGCGAGGGCCAGCACCAGAACGATGAGCGTATCGGGCGGATGGGTGAGGGCGGTCCAGGACATGGCGTCTCGGTGAGTTCGGGCCCGGTGGCGGAAGAGGTGTCGGTGAGAGAGCCGATCGCCCATGGCGGCGATCTCGATGCCGCCCGGAGCCTGTTCCCTGAGGCGCCCGAACCGTGGATCGACCTCTCCACCGGGATCAATCCGGTGCCCTATCCGTGTCCGGCCCTGGAGGCCAGCGCCTTCCACCGTCTGCCCTCGGCGGCCGACCTCGCGGGCCTGCATCGGGCGGCCGCCCGCGCCTACGGGGTCGCCGACCCGGACCGCATCGTGGCGGCGCCGGGCACCCAGATCCTGATCGAGACGCTGCCGCGCCTGCGGGCGCCGGGCCGGGTCGCCGTGCTGGGGCCGACCTATGCCGAGCACGCTGCGGCCTGGACCCGCGCGGGTCATCGCGTCGCAACCGTGGCGGAGATCGGGGGGGCGGCCGGCGCCGACGTCGTCGTGATCGTCAATCCGAACAATCCCGACGGACGTCGCTGGACCGCCGGGACACTGCTCGCCCTGGCCGGCGACCTCGCCGGACGTGGCGGCCTGCTCGTGGTGGACGAGGCTTTCATCGACCTGGAGCCGGTCGAGTCCCTGGCGCCCGCAATCGTGCCGGGCCTCGTGGTGCTGCGCTCCTTCGGCAAGACCTACGGGCTCGCCGGTATCCGCCTCGGCTTCGCCCTCTGCGACCCCGCCCTGGCGGCACGCCTCGCCGAGGCTCTGGGTCCCTGGGCGGTGTCGGGGCCGGCGCTCGCCATCGGCCGGACCGCCCTGTCGGACGAGGCCTGGCGGCAGGACGCCCGGGTCGCCCGGGGGGCGGATGCGGCCCGCCTCGACTGGATGATCGCGCGGGCGGGCGGCATTGTGGTCGGCGGCACCGGCCTGTTCCGCACCGCCGACTTTCCCGCGGGGGCCGCCCTGTTCGAGCGCCTCGGTGCGGCCGGGATCTACGTCCGGCGCTTCGCCGGAGCGCCCGGGCGCCTGCGCTTCGGCCTGCCGGCGGACAAGACCGAGTGGTGCCGCCTGTCGCGCATCCTGCGCTAGGGCGCGGCGGGCCGACCGCGCGCGGTCAGGCGCCCTTGCGCTCGAGCGCGCTGACCAGGAAACCCGCCGCCGCCAGGGCGATGCCCACGGTGCAGACGCCAGACCAGCCCGCGATCAGGAAGGCCTGCGAGCCCGCGAAGGCGCCGAAGGCGCCGAACACGAACATCACCGTGAACAGCACCGTGTTGATTCGGCCGCGCGCGCTCGGCACCAGGGCGTAGACGCGGGTCTGGTTGGCGATCAGGGCGGCGTTCAGCCCGATGTCGATCAGCAGCACGCCGATCCCCACCGCCACCAGGGACCAGATCCCGGCCCACAGCACCGCGAAAGCGGCGACCACCAGAAGGGCGCCGATCACCACCATCGGGCGCGGGCCGTGGCGGTCGGCGAAGCGGCCGGAGAGCGGCGCGACGCAGGCGCCCGCGACGCCGATCACCCCGAACAGGCCGGCCCCGGCGGCGGTGAGGTTGAAGGGCGGCGCCTCCACCAGCAGCGCCAGCGTCGCCCAGAAGGCGTTGAAGCCGGCGAACAGCAGCCCCTGCGAGACGCTGGCGCGGCGCAGCGCCGGCTGCGACCGCACCAGATGCAGGATCGACAGCATCAGGGCGCGGTAGCGCAGGGGGCGGGTCTGCGCGGCGCCCGGAAGGGTCGCGGCGGCGATGCCGGCCATCAGGACCGCGATGCCGGCGGCGGCGAAGAACACGGCGCGCCAGCCATACTGCGCGCCGACGAGGCCGCTCGCCGTGCGGGCGAGAAGGATGCCGGTGAGGAGGCCGGTCATCACCTGGCCGACCATGCGCCCGCGCGTGGCGTCCGGCGCGAGCTCGGCCGCGAACGGGACCGCCTGCTGGGCCGCCGAGGCCAGGATGCCGATGATGAGGCTCGCGCCGGCGAGCGCCGCCAGGTTCGGGCTCAGGGCCGCCGCCAGCAGCGCGAGAGCGAGGCCGAGGGTCTGCCCGATGATCAGGCTGCGCCGGGACAGGCTGTCGCCGAGGGGCACCAGCGCGAGGATGCCGAGGCCGTAGCCGATGAGGGAGGCGGTCGGCACCCAGAGCGCCGCCCGGGCGCCGAACTCGTTCACCAGCAGCGCCAGCAGGGGCTGGTTGTAGTAGATGTTGGCCACCGCGCCGCCGGCGATCAGCGTCAGGCCGAATCGGGCCCGGGGCGTGAAGCCGTGCGGCGTGGGGGCGGCCGTGCCCGATGGGGTGCTCATGCGCCGGCCATCGGCAGCCAGCGCCGCGCCGGTGCGCGCGGATGCGGATCGAAGTCAGCCATCATGTCGGACAAGCTCGCAGGTCGCAGGCCCGATGGGCGCGACAGGATCGGGGAATCGGAACGCGGCGTTCGCCGACCGGTTAGGCCCGTGCGCCGGCTTCGGCAACCCGCGCCCGTCTTGGGTTTGTCCCTCCGCCCGCGGAGGTCGGGAGCGGCGCTGCTGCGGCCGCGCCGACCAGGCTTGAGATACACTGTCCGGTCATCGCGCATTGTCTTGCATTCGAGCGTCGAACCATGACGTCGCGGGGTGCTTTGCATCCGATTTCGCGCGTCCCATATACACATTCTTATCGGCGACTGATGCGGCGGGGGGCTTCGGCCCGGGTCACACTTGGAATTCTTCGCATCTTGCGCTCTGATCCGGTTTCGAGGCGATGAGTCTGAACAGGGACGGGTGTTCGCGGTGACAAACGCGCCTTTGCGGTAGCAAATCTTGCGGATCGCGCCCGCGGTCCGTCCATCGGGATCGTCCGGCTGAGGCAGCCTGATCCGCTCATCGACCAGGGAGTTTCGAATGGCGACGTATCGCGTCCACTTTGCCAAGCAGATCTTCGGCGTCCCCTTCACCGTCGGGTCGGTGGACATCACCCGGGCCCGGGACCCGATGCGGGCGCTGCGGGCGGCCGAACTGCGCTTCGCGCGCCAGCACGGAGTCGAGGATTGGCGCGAGCGGGCCGACCGGGCCGACATCGCCCCGGCATCCGGCGGCCAGAACTGAGTGTTCCCGTCGCGCCGGCTGGTCTTTCGCGCCTCGACACGCTTTGCCGCCACGGTCTCTGGCCTCTGGAGCGGACACGCCCTAAAGTAACGGCCAAGCCGGGCACCCACGACGCGCGGGGCTTTGGTTCGCCCATGCCGGGCGTCAGCGAAGGGTCAGGCGGCGTGACATGGCGGCGATCTCTTTCTTCGGCGATCTGCTCCAGACCATCAGCGACCGGGGCCGGGATCTCATCGGAATCGGGCGCGGTGATCTGGCGGCCCGCGCCACCGCCCAGGAACTGGTCAAGCTCTGCGAGGACCTGATCTCCCGGCGCGGCGAGGCCTCCGGCGTCGCTTTGGCCCGGCTGATCCTTGAGCGCTACGCCACCCTGGCGAAGCCGGAGCGCGGCAGCTTCCTGCGCCTCGTCGCCACCGAGTTCGCCGCCGACCATACCGCCGTCGACGAGGCGATCGCGGCCTACCGGGCCGATCCGACACGGGCGGCCCTCAGCGTCCTCCACGACGCGGCCGAGCCGCGCAGCCAGGAACTGATCCGCCGCCTGAACCTCGCCCGCGACGGAACCCGCGCCCTGGTGCGGATGCGCGAGGACCTGTTCGGCCTGCGGCGCGACCTGCGGCAGGAGGAGGCCGACCCCGACCTCATCGACGCGGCCGACAGCCTCGACAGCGATTTCGAGCACCTGTTCGCCTCGTGGTTCAACCGCGGCTTCCTGGTGCTGCGCCACATCGACTGGACCACGCCGGCCCATATCCTCGAAAAGATCATCCGCTACGAGGCGGTGCACGAGATCACCGGCTGGGACGATCTGCGCCGGCGCATCGAGCCGACCGACCGGCGCTGCTTCGCCTTCTTCCACCCGGCCCTGGTGGACGAGCCGCTGATCTTCGTCGAAGTCGCGCTCACCGCCGGCATCGCCCCCGCCATCGCGCCGATCCTGGCCCACGAGCGCGAGCCGCTGCCCCTCAAGGCCGCCACCACGGCGATCTTCTACTCGATCTCGAACTGCCAGAAGGGCCTGGCCGGCGTCACCTTCGGCAACTTCCTGATCAAGCAGGTGGTCGAGGATCTGGCCCGCGAGATCCCGAGCCTGAAGACCTTCGTCACCCTCTCGCCGGTGCCGGGCTTCTCGGCCTGGCTCGACCGCGAGCGCCGCTCCGACGCGCCGCAGGGACTGATCCGCGAGGACGTCGAGGCCCTGCGGCTGATCGACGAGCCCGACTGGCACGGCGACAAGGCCAAGTGCGAGGCCGTGCGCAAGGCGATGATCCCGGCCGCGGCCGCCTACTTCCTGCGCGCCAAGAACGAGCGCGGCCGGCCCCTCGACCCGGTGGCCCGGTTCCATCTCGGCAACGGCGCCCGGCTGGAGCGCCTGAACTTCCTCGGCGACGTCTCGGGCAAGGGCCTGGCCCAGTCGCGCGGGCTGATGGTCAACTATCTCTACGACCTCACGGCCATCGAAAAGAACCACGAGACCTACGCCAATCTCGGCACCGTCGCGGCCTCCAGCGCGGTCAGCCGCGAGCTGCGCACCAATCTGCCGCCGATGCGGGCGGTGGCCCTGGCCGAGGCCTGATCCGCCAGCCCAGCCCGCTTTCCGCCGTTCCTCGAAGGGACCCGCCGAAGATCGTAGGATTCTCGCGATCGACGGCGTATCCGTCGCCATCATGTCCGAAACGCCGATGACCAACCACCTGTTCGATCTCGTCCGCCGAAACCTGCCGGCCGATCCCGCCGCCAAGCTCTTCCTGGAGACCGGGGAGGGCGCGCGCTATTCCTATGCCGACCTCATCGTGCGCTCGGGGGCCTACGCGGCGGCGCTGGCGGCGGCGGGCGTGAAGCCCGGGGACCGGGTGGCGGTGCAGGCTGAGAAGAGCCCGGAATTCCTGTTCCTGTATCTCGGCGCCGTCCGCGCCGGGGCGGTGTTCCTGCCCCTGAACACGGCCTACACCCCCACCGAGATCGCCTATTTCCTGGGGGATGCCGAGCCGGCCTTGTTCGTCTGCGATCCGGCCCGGCGCGAGGCCCTGGAGCCGGTGGCGCGTGGCGCCGGCGTGCCGGTGCTGCACACCCTCGACGCGAAGGGGCATGGCACCCTGGCCGAGGCCGCCGATGCCGAGACAGAGGCCTTCACCGACGTCGCCCGCGGGCCGGAGGATCTGGCCGCCATCCTGTACACTTCGGGCACCACCGGGCGCTCGAAGGGCGCCATGCTGAGCCACGAGAACCTCGCCTCGAACGCCCGCACCCTCGGGGAAGCCTGGCGCTTCACCGCGGACGACGTGCTGCTCCACGCCCTGCCGGTGTTCCACACCCATGGCCTGTTCGTGGCCACCAACACCGTGCTGGCCACCGGCGGTACGATGCTGTTCCTCGGCCGCTTCGACCCGGCACGGGTGCTCGCCCTGCTGCCGCGCGCCACCGCCATGATGGGGGTGCCGACCTTCTACACCCGCCTGCTCAAGGAGCCGGGCCTGACCCCGGAGGCGACCGCCGGCATCCGCCTATTCGTCTCCGGCTCCGCGCCGCTGCTGGCCGAGACGCACCGGGACTGGGAGGCCCGCACCGGCCACGCCATCCTCGAGCGCTACGGCATGACCGAGACCAACATGAACACCTCGAACCCCTATGCGGGTGCGCGGGTGGCGGGCACGGTCGGGCCGGCCCTGCCGGGGGTCGCCGTGCGGGTGGTCGACCCGGAGACCGGTGCGGTCCTCGACGTCGACGCGGTCGGGATGATCGAGGTGAAGGGTCCGAACGTCTTCCGGGGCTACTGGCGCATGCCGGAGAAGACGGCGGCCGAGTTCAAGGCCGACGGATTCTTCGTCACCGGCGATCTCGGCAAGATCGATCCCGACGGCTACGTCCACATCGTCGGGCGCGGCAAGGACCTCATCATCACGGGCGGCTACAACGTCTACCCGAAGGAGATCGAGAACGAGATCGACGCCCTTCCGGGCGTGGTCGAATCCGCGGTGATCGGCCTGCCCCACGCCGATTTCGGCGAGGGCGTCACGGCCGTGGTGGTGGGCTGCGAGGGCGTGCCCGACGAATCCGCGATCCTGCGCACCCTCGAAGGTCGGCTCGCCCGCTACAAGTGTCCCAAGCGCGTGCTGTTCGTCGACGAACTGCCCCGCAACACCATGGGCAAGGTCCAGAAGAACCTGCTGCGCGAGGCCCATGCGAGCCTCTACGACGCCGGTCCCGCCTGAGAGCAGGGGCAGAGACGCAGGAACGGCAAAGCCGCCGGGCATCGCGTGCGATGGCCCGGCGGTTCTGGAGAGTGCCGTTCGGCCCGGGCGGGTCGCGCGGCGTCCGGCTGCTTACGCGGCGCGGACGGTGCCGAGGAAGCGCTGCACCTCGGCGTTGAGGTGCTCCGACTGGCGGGACAGTTCACCCGCAGCCCCCAGCACCTGACTGGCGGCTGCGCCGGTCTCGTCCGCCGCCTGGGCGACGGATGTGATGGTGCTCGTCACTTCGGTGGTCCCCACCGAGGCCTGGGCCACGTTGCGGACGATCTCCTGCGTCGCCGCGCTCTGCTGCTCCACCGCCGCCGCGATCGCCGTGGCCACCGTGTTGATGTCGCGGATGCGGGTGGTGATCGAGCCGATCGCCGAGACGGCCTGTCCCGTGGCCCCCTGGATATGACCGATCTGGCTTCCGATTTCCTCGGTGGCCCGGGCGGTCTGGTTGGCAAGCTCCTTCACCTCGGCCGCCACCACGGCGAAGCCGCGGCCGGCCTCGCCGGCACGGGCCGCCTCGATGGTGGCGTTGAGTGCCAGCAGGTTGGTCTGGCCGGCGATGGTCGAGATCAGGCTGACCACGTCGCCGATCCGAGACACGGCGGTGCTCAGTTCCTGGACCAGGACCGAGGTGGTGTCGGCCTCGGTCACGGCGGATTGGGCCATCTGGGAGGAGTTCGCGACCTGGCGGCCGATCTCCTGCACCGAGTTGCCGAGTTCCTCGGCTGCCGCCGCCACGGTGCTGACGTTGACGGAGGCTTCCTCGGCCGCCGCCGCCACGGTGGTGGATTGCGACGCGGTCGCGCTGGCGGTGGCGGTCATGGTCTGGGCCGTCGTCTGCAGTTCGGTGGACGAGGCGGAGACCATGCCGATGATGCCGCCCACGGCTCCTTCGAAGCTGTCGGCGAGTTCGATCATCGCCGTGCGGCGAGCGGCGATGGCGGCCTCGTCGGCGATGCGGCGGACCTCCGCCTCCTCGGCCGTCTTGCGGGCGACCATGGCCTTGATCCCGTCCACGGCCTTGCCGACCGCGCCGATTTCGTCGCCGCGCCGGGCTTCCGGGATGTCGGCGTCGATCTCGCCCTGGGCCATGCGGTTCAGGATCGCGACCAGGCGGCCCAGCGGCCGGGTGATCCCGAGCACCACGATGCTGCCGCACAGGACGGCGGCGAGGACGAGCCCGACGGCGGTGATGGTGATCAGGCGTGCGATCGTGTCGGACGTTTCGGCGTCGAGGCTGTCCTTTCCGGCTTTCATCTCCTCGACGACGCGCTTGGCACGCTGGTCGAGCAACTTGTTCAGACTGGCCCGCGCGGGTTGCGCGTCGTCCCGGAGAACCTGGATTGCGGCCGCCGCCTCATTCCGCAGCCCGTGCTGGATCACGCGGTTCAGGACCGCGAAATAGGCTTCCGTCAATCCGCGCAGGTCCTGGGCGATCTTGCGGCGTTCCGGTGTATCGGCCAGGTCGATCAGCCTGTCGGTCACTTCCAGCGCCGCCGTTGTCGCCGACACGTACTGGACCTTGTATTTCGCCATTTGCTCTTCGCCCGTCTCCAGAATCATGTTCCGGCTCTGAAGCGCGGCCTCGGTAATGCGCAACTGGGCATTGAGATAGGCCTCCTGGCGGGCGTTGAGGACTTCGATCACATGCCTCGATTGTTCCGCGATGTTGTTCATCGACCCGCGGGCGTAGAAGACGAGCCCAAGGGTGAGGGCGCCCAGGGCGAGCAGGGGAAGGGCGATCTTGGCCAGGACGCTGGCTTGATTGACGAGTCTCACGCACGCGGCTCCTTATGTGGGGAAGCCGTCAAACATGAAAGCTTCTGCGATGCGGGACGATATAGATCAGCGATGAAGATCGGATTAATCATTGAATCTTATTTGAAAAATATGTAATAAAAATCGAATCAAAGGAACTATGCAGAAATCAAATACTGATTTCGGATTTTCTATATCAATATGTCCTCGCCTCTGAAGAACGTTCGCGCGTAATCCCAACGGTTTGGAAGTGAAATGGCCCGTAGGGAGAGAAGGCGGAGGATGGTACAACCTTCGGTGGATTTCTGGTGTGTCAATTGGTCTTGGCCGGAACGGGCGCGGGAGACGATGAGCTTCGGGTGCGGCGCGTCCGCGCGATCGGGCGCAGAGCGCAAGCTCCCGCAAAGGCGGCCGGATTCGGAACGGTCAAGCCTGCGTCACGTTGAGCCCGGGCGCCCGGAACACGGGGCGCCGAGACTCCCGGGCGCCTACGCGCCGTCCATCTTCGTTCCGGTTCTGCCATGCCATCTTCTCTCCGCCGCAGTCCCGCACCCGATGGCGAGCCGGCGAGCCCCGTTCTGTGGACGCTGCTGCTCGGCACCGCGCTGATCGCGCTCGCTGCCGCACCGAAGCGACCGGCCCGGACCGGCCCGGTTGGCGCGCCGGATCATCCGTCCCAGGAGTCTCCGTCGAACGACCAGATATCCAAAAATTCTCCCTCCAAGGATCAAGGCGCGCGCTCGCATTCCGGGGCCGCCGCCGAGCACATCGCCGCCACAGAGGTGGCGCGGGGGCGGGCCGCGCAGTCGCCCGCCGACATCACCGCGTCGGGCTGGAAGGACATCCTCACCCGGGTCTATCTCGAATTCATGGCCGACCGGGTCCTCTCGGTCGCGGCGGGCGTGACCTTCTACTCGCTGCTCTCGCTGTTCCCCGCCGTCGCCGCGCTGGTGTCCTGCTACGGCCTCGTCGCCGATGTGGGCTCGATCAACGGGCACCTCGCCAGCATGCAGGGGGTGCTGCCCTCCGGGGCCATCGAGATCATCGGCGATCAGGTCAAGCGCATCGCCGCCAAGGGCAGCGGCTCCCTCGGGCTGACCTTCTTCACCAGCCTGCTGCTCTCGCTCTGGAGCGCCAACGCCGCCATGAAGGCGATGTTCGATGCCCTGAACATCGTCTACGAGGAGGAGGAGAAGCGCTCGTTCATCATGCTGAACCTGCGCTCGCTCACCTTCACCATCGGTGCGCTGATCTTCACCATCCTGGCCCTCACCGGCATCGTGGTGCTGCCGGTGGTGTTCACCTTCGTGGGCCTCAGCGACACCGCCTGGCTCATCGCCCTGCTGCGCTGGCCCGCCCTCCTCGTCGTCGTCCTCGGTGGCCTGTCGCTGCTCTACCGGTACGGTCCGAGCCGCGAGCGCCCGCGCTGGCGCTGGGTCGGGGTCGGCGGCGCCGTGGCGGGCCTGCTCTGGCTCGCCGCCTCGATCCTGTTTTCCTGGTACGTCTCCAGCTTCGGCAATTACAACGAGACCTACGGCTCGCTCGGCGCCGCCATCGGCTTCATGACCTGGATCTGGATCTCCAGCACGATCGTGCTGCTGGGCGGCGAGATCAACGCCGAGATGGAGCACCAGACCGCGCGCGACACCACCACCGGGCCGGAGCGGCCGATGGGCGCACGCCGGGCCCGCATGGCCGACACCCTGGGGGCGGTGGCCTGACGGGGCGGCGACGTGTCGGGACGACCTTGCCGGGCTGGCCTCCCCGGGATGGCGTCCGGCGCCTACATAAGGGGCACGTCCCGACACCCGCACAGGAGCCGTCGCCCCATGTCCGCATCCCCCACCGACGACATCGAATCCCTCGGCGAGGCCGAATGGCGCGCCCGCCTGAGCCCGGAACAGTACCGGGTGCTGCGTGAGCACGGCACCGAGCGGGCCGGCACCAGCTGCCTCAACGCCGAGAAGCGCCCGGGCGTGTTCCACTGTGCCGGCTGCGACGCACCGCTCTTCGTCACCGGCACCAAGTTCGAATCCGGCACCGGCTGGCCGAGCTTCTTCGATCCGATCGACGGGGCGGTGGAGACCACGGTCGACCGCAGCCACTGGATGACCCGGACCGAGGTGCATTGCGCCCGCTGCAAGGGCCATCTCGGCCACGTCTTCGACGACGGCCCGCCGCCCACCGGCCTGCGCTACTGCATGAACGGGTTGTCCCTTCGCTTCGAACCGGAGGCCTGACCGGCCCGGTCCCGCCCGGTTCCCGTCGATGTTCGACGAGAACCGGATGGGGATGAAGCCCGCCGGAATGCCGCGATGGTCTTGATTTCGCCGTCGTTTTGCTTAGTCCGGAATGGAGAATTCTTGCCAGATCGGTCCCGGCGACACCGGGAATGATCGCATATCCTATCTTATGTCATGGTTCGACGTGGCGGGTCGTCCGGCCCGATGCGGCGAGCCGCCTGAAGCCGGTCGATCCGCCCCGCATCGCTGGAGGTCGGCGGCCCTGACGTCAGCGCCGGTCCGGTGTCCCGCCCGGGGCCGGCCGACTCCGCGGAGAATGTCGATGAGCCTCGTACGCCGGTTTCTCGTGGCCCCCGCCCTGGTGCGCCTCATCCGCAAGGAACGCGGCGGTTCGCGGATCTCCGAGGGCTACTTCGCCCCGCAGGCCGGGCGCGTCTCCTACGTCCGGGTCGACGGACAGACCTGCCACCTCGTCCTCGTCACCTCGGCGCCGGACGGCAGCTCCAGCGAGGAGCGCACCGACGTGCCGCGCGCCCACGGCGACGCGCTGATGGACGTGTGCTCGGGCAAGGCCGCTTACGACCGCACCGCGCTCGCCCTCGGGGGCGGTCGCGAGGCGCTGGTCGACCGCTACGTCGCCCCGGGTGAATTCGACCTCGTGACCGTGGCCTTCGACGGGCCGGACGAGGCTCAGGGCTTCGCGGTGCCGGCCTGGTTCGGCCCCGAGGTGAGCGGCGACCCGAGCTACGACCGCCACGCCGTCGCGCTCCAGGGCGTGCCGCAACCCGGCGAGATCGGCCTGTCCAACGCCGCCCTTGATGCGATCCTGGATCTCGTCGAGCCGCGCTTCGGTTTCGGGCGCTACGGCGCGCCGAAGGCGAACGAGGGCGACGGCATGATGAAGGCCCTGCGGCGCGTGGCCGGCGGTGGTGCGGTCGCGGCCCCCGCCGCGGCCGAAGCCGCTCCGCCGGTGCTCCGGGTCGAGGAGCCCGCTCCCGTCGAGACGCACGCGATGGCCGAGCCCGAGCCCGAGCCCGAACCCCACGCCGATGTCGCTCCGGCCGAGGGCCAGCCCGATTCCGCCTCGCAGATCGATTCTCGCATCGACGACGTGATCGAGAGCCTGTCCCAGGCCCTCGGCAACCCGCAGGTTCCGTCGAAGGGCGGTTCGCGCGGCGAGGAGGACATCGCCGCCGAGTTCGAGCGCTGGACCGTCCGCCCCCGGCGCACCCAGCAGACCTGAACCGGCGCGCCGGCCTCCCGACGAAACGCCGTTCCGACGCAGCACCGCCCGACCGACAGCCACCCGCCTCCCTCACCGGGGGCGGGTTTCGCGTGCGTGCGCGGACGGGGGAGACTGAGGGCAGGCCGGCGGCGGAGCGAGGCAGGCGTCCCACAGGTGCCCGCGAAGTCCGTGTGACGGCTCGCGAATTGTCATCCGACGCCCGGCCCCGCGATTGAGCGGCGCGAATAAACTGGCTAGCGTCGGGATTAACAATCAATGGGTTGCGCGGCGCGCAGCGGGAGGGATCATGGCCCAGGTGACGACACACGGAGCGGCGGCAGCCAGCGCGCCCCGCACCCACAAGGAGCCCTGGTACAAGGTTCTCTACATCCAGGTGCTGATCGCCATCGCGCTCGGCATCCTTCTCGGCTGGCTCAATCCGGAATGGGGCAAGTCGGTCAAGTGGCTGGGCGACGCCTTCATCGCGCTGATCAAGATGATGATCGCGCCGATCATCTTCTGTACCATCGTGCACGGCATCGCCTCGATCGGTGACCTGAAGAAGGTCGGCCGCGTCGGCCTGAAGGCGCTGGTCTACTTCGAGGTGGTCTCCACCGTCGCGCTCCTCATCGGCATCCTGGTCGGCGAGGTGGTCAAGCCCGGCGCGGGCTTCAATGCCGACGTGACCAAGCTCGATGCCGGGGCGGTCGAGAAATACGCCAAGCTGGCGGCCAACGATTCGGTGACCAGCCACATCATGGCGCTGATCCCGAAGAGCTTCTTCGACGCCTTCGCCACCGGCGACCTGCTCCAGGTTCTGCTGATCTCGATCCTCACCGGCGTCGTCGTCACCGGCATGGGCCAGCGCGGCGAGGCCATCACCCACGCCATCGACACGGCCGGGCAGATCTTCTTCCGCATCATCGGCCTCGTGGTGAAGCTGGCGCCCATCGGCGCCTTCGGCGCCATGGCCTTCACCATCGGCCAGTACGGCATCGGCAAGGTGATCGATCTCGCCTGGCTCGTCGGCACCTTCTACGTCACCGCCTTCCTGTTCGTGGTGGTGGTGCTCGGCGGCATCGCCCGCGTCGCCGGCTTCTCGATCTTCAAGTTCCTCGCCTACATCAAGGACGAGCTGCTCATCGTGCTCGGCACCTCGTCCTCCGAGACGGTGCTGCCCCACATGATGACGAAGATGCGCCGCCTCGGTGCCTCCGACTCAGTGGTCGGCCTCGTGATCCCGACGGGCTACTCGTTCAACCTCGACGGCACTAACATCTACATGACGCTGGCGACGCTGTTCCTGGCCCAGGCCGTGGGCGCGGACCTGTCCTTCGCCCAGTACGCCACCATCATCCTGGTCGCGATGCTGACCTCGAAGGGGGCGTCCGGCGTCACCGGGGCTGGCTTCATCACCCTGGCGGCGACCCTGAGCGCCATTCCCAACAACCCGGTCCCGGTGGCGGCCATGACCCTGATCCTCGGCGTCGACAAGTTCATGTCGGAGTGCCGGGCCATCACCAACCTGATCGGCAACGGCGTCGCCACCGTGGTGGTCAGCCGCTGGGAGGGCGAGCTGGATCAGGTCAAGCTGCGCCAGGTCATGGAGCACCCGGTCTCGATCGGCACCGACATTTCGGACCATGCGCCGAACATGGATGTCGACGGTGCGGCGCCGATCCCGGCTCCGGCCCGCTGACGGGGCCGGTTCTGTCCGGCCGCGCTTCGTCCGACCCATCACGGCCGGCGCGCCTGCGCATCGGCATCGATCTCGGCGGCACCAAGATCGCCGGGATCGCCCTCGATGAACGGGGCGCAACCCGGGCCGAGCAGCGGGTCGCGACGCCCCGGGACGATTACGCGGGGACGCTCGGTGCCATCGCCGACCTCGTGGCGTCGCTGGAGCGCGCGGCGGGATGCGCGGGCACGGTGGGCATCGGCATGCCGGGGGCGGTCTCGCCCCGCACCGGCCTCGTCAAGAACGCCAATTCGGTCTGGCTGAACGGTCAGCCGTTCGCCGGAGATCTCGAGCGCGTCCTGTGCCGGCCCGTCCGCGTCGAGAATGACGCCAATTGCCTCGCGGTGTCCGAGGCCGTCGATGGGGCGGGGGCCGGGCTCGGCACCGTGTGGGCCCTGATCCTCGGCACCGGCGTCGGCTCCGGAATCGCGATCGCGGGCCGTGCTCTGTCCGGGCGCGGTCGCATCGCCGGGGAGTGGGGCCACAACCCGCTGCCGGCGCCGCGCGACGACGAGCGCCCCGGCCCCGCCTGCTATTGCGGCCGCCACGGCTGTCTCGAAACCTGGGTGTCCGGCCCGGGCCTGGCCGCCGACCATGCCCGCCGCACAGGAACGCCGATCGGCGGCGAGGCGGTGATCGCCGCCCTGCGCGCCGGCGATCCGGCGGCGGACGCGACGATCGCCCGCTACCTCGACCGGCTCGGGCGCGGCATCGCCCAAGGCATCAACCTGATCGACCCCGACATCGTCGTCATCGGCGGCGGTCTCTCACGGGTGCCCGAAATCCTCGCCGGCCTGCCCGAACGGGTCGCGCCGCATGTCTTCTCCGATGCCTTCGACACCCCCATCGTCGCCAGCCGGCACGGCGATGCCTCCGGGGTCCGGGGCGCCGCGTGGCTGTGGAACGACGGACCCGCCGGCCTGCCGGGGGCCTGAGCGGCGATCCCGATATCACGATGGCCCCGAGGCGCTTGTCACGGCGCCCGGTTTCACATAAAGATATCTTTATGTCTAACTCGGGATCTCAAGACGGACCTGTCCTGCCCTTCGGCGATGCGCTGGCCATTCTGCGTGCCGCCGCCGAGGAGACGCGCCTGCGCATCCTGGCCCTGCTGGCCGCCGGCGAATTGTCGGTCTCGGACCTCACCGACATTCTGGGCCAGTCGCAGCCGCGGATCTCGCGCCACCTGAAACTGCTGGTCGAGGCCGGGCTGGTCGATCGGCACCGCGAGGGGGCCTGGGCCTTCTTTCGCCTGGTGGAAGAGCGCGCCGGCCTCGTCGAGCCGCTGATCGCGGGCCTCGATGCGGCGCATCCGCCCCTGTCCGAGGATTTCGCCCGTCTCGAGGCGGTGCGGGCGCAGCGGGCCGAGACGGCCCAGGCGTTCTTCGCCCGGCTGGCGCCGAAATGGGATCGCCTGCGCTCGCTGCACGTGCCGGAAGCCACCGTCGAGGCCGCCGTCCTCGACGCGCTGGGCGATCGTCCGATCGGCCACCTCATCGATCTCGGCACCGGCACCGGCCGGATGCTCGGCCTGCTGGCCGGCCGCGCCGCCCGGGCCGTCGGCCTCGATTCCAACCACGCCATGCTGTCGGTGGCGCGGGCCAACCTGGAGCGCATGGGCCTGTCGCGGGTCGATCTGCGCCAGGGCGACATCCACGCGCCGCCCTTCGGGCGCGGCGGCTTCGATCTCGTGCTGGTGCATCAGGTGCTGCACTATCTCGACGATCCGGCCCGCGCCCTGCGCGAGGCCGCGCGCCTCGTCGCCCCGGGCGGCCGCCTCCTGGTGGTGGACTTCGCCCCCCACGATCTCGAATTCCTGCGCGAGGCCCAGGCCCATCGCCGCCTCGGCTTCGCGCCCGAGCAGGTGACGGGCTGGCTCAACGATGCCGGCCTGCCCACCGTGACCACCCGCGATCTCGCCCCCACCGGCGAGGTCGAGGACCAGTTGACCGTGACGCTGTGGCTCGCCACCAACGCCGCCGAGATGGCCGCGGCGCCACCCCGTCTCGCTCCGGAAAAAATCCTTCAGGAACGGGCCGTCGCCTGAGGGCGTCCCCCGCAGATCCCGATCCTGCTCTCGTTTCGCAGACCGTCTGAACCGACCGACATAGAGGACGAACCCGATGCCTTCCGCCTCCCACCATCGCGCCAGCCGCGACGGCTACCGTCCGATCCGCGTCTCCATCGAGTTCTTCCCGCCGAAGACCGAGGAGATGGAGAAGATCCTGTGGTCCTCGATCGAGCGCCTCGCGCCGCTCCAGCCGAAATTCGTCTCGGTGACCTACGGCGCCGGCGGCTCGACCCGCGAGCGCACGCACAACACCGTCGCCCGGATGGTCAAGGAGACCGGCCTTCAGCCGGCCGCCCACCTGACCTGCGTCGACGCCACCCGCGAGGAGATCGACGCGGTCGTGCAATCCTACTGGGATGCCGGCGTGCGCCACATCGTGGCCCTGCGCGGCGATCCGCAGGACGGCGTCGGCACCGCCTACCGGCCGCATCCGGGCGGCTATGCCCAGACCGCCGACCTTGTGGCCGGCATCAAGCGCATCGGCGACTTCAAGGTCTCGGTCTCGGCCTACCCCGAGAAGCACCCGGAGGCTTCCTCGCTCGATGCCGACATCGATGCCCTGAAGGCCAAGGTCGATGCCGGCGCCGATCAGGCGATCACGCAGTTCTTCTTCGAGAACGACATCTATCTGCGCTACGTCGACAAGGTGCGGGCCGCCGGCATCGATATCCCGATCATCCCCGGCATCCTGCCGGTGCAGAACTTCAAGCAGGCGGCGAACTTCGCCCGGCGCACCGGCGCCTCGGTGCCGTACTGGCTCGCGGCCCGGTTCGAGGGCCTGGACAACGACGTCGAGACCCGGCGCCTCGTGGCGGCGGCGGTGGCGGCCGAGCAGGTGCTCGATCTCGTCGACCACGGCGTCAACGACTTCCACTTCTACTCGATGAACCGCTCCGACCTCGTCTACGCCATCTGCCACGTGCTCGGCCTGCGGTCCCAGGCGCCGAAGTCGGTGGCGAAGGCCGCCTGACCATCCCTTGTCACGGGCGCGCCGATCGGCACGCCCGTGACTCAAGAGTCGCCGACTCCATCGAAGTTCACTGTCCGGACCCGTCGCGGTTCCGGATTCCGGGTTCCACGAACCCGGATTGACGCGTGAGAAGCCCATGACCGACCTGCGCCCCGTTGACGGAAAAGAGATCGAAGCGGCCCTGCGTCAGCGGGCGGCGGAAAAAATCCTCGTCCTCGACGGGGCGATGGGCACGGTGATCCAGCGCCTCGGCTACGGCGAAGCGGATTTTCGCGGCACGCGCTTTCCCGATCACGGCCACGACCAGAAGGGCAACAACGACCTTCTGATCCTGACCCAGCCCGACGCGATCCGGCAGATCCACCTCGACTACTTCCTGGCCGGCGCCGACGTCTGCGAGACCAATACCTTCTCGGGCACCACCATCGCCCAGGCCGATTACGGCATGGAATCGATCATCCACGAGCTGAACGCCGAGGGCGCGCGCCTCGCCCGCGAGGCCGCCAAGCTCGCCGAAGAGCAGGACGGCCGTCGCCGCTTCGTGGCCGGCGCCATCGGCCCGACCAACCGCACCCTGTCGATCTCGCCGGACGTCAACAATCCGGGCTACCGGGCCGTGACCTTCGATCAAGTCAAGCAGGCCTATATCGAGCAGGTCCGCGGCCTGATGGATGGCGGCGCCGAGCTGATCCTGATCGAGACCATCTTCGACACCCTCAACGCCAAGGCGGCCGTGGCGGCGGCCTGGGCGGTGTTCGAGGAGCGGGACATGGTCCTGCCGATCATGATCTCGGGGACCATCACCGACCTGTCCGGCCGGACGCTCTCGGGCCAGACGCCGGAGGCGTTCTGGAATGCCCTGCGCCATGCCAGCCCGCTCACCATCGGGCTGAACTGCGCGCTCGGCGCCAAGGAGATGCGCGGCCACATCTCGGAACTGTCGCGCATCGCCGACACCCTGGTCTGCGCCTATCCGAATGCGGGCCTGCCCAATGAGTTCGGCCTCTACGACGAGAGCCCCGAGGCCATGGGCAAGCTGGTGGGCGAGTTCGCCACCGCCGGCCTCGTCAACATGGTCGGCGGCTGCTGCGGCACCACCCCGGATCACATCCGCGCCATCGCGCAGGCCGTGGAGGGCGTGAAGCCCCGTGCCATCCCCGAGGTGCCCCGCCTGATGCGCCTGTCGGGCCTGGAGCCGTTCACCCTGACGAAGGAGATCCCCTTCGTGAACGTCGGGGAGCGCACCAACGTCACCGGCTCGGCCAAGTTCAGGAAGCTGATCACCGCCGGCGATTACGCGGCGGCCCTCGACGTCGCCCGCGATCAGGTGGCGGCGGGCGCCAGCATCATCGACATCAACATGGACGAGGGCCTGCTCGATTCCGAGAAGGCGATGGTCGAGTTCCTCAACCTCGTCGCCGCCGAGCCCGACATCGCCCGCGTGCCGGTGATGATCGATTCCTCGAAGTTCCACGTCATCGAGGCCGGGCTCAAGTGCGTCCAGGGCAAGGCGATCGTGAACTCGATCTCCATGAAGGAGGGCGTCGAGAAGTTCATCAGCGACGCCAAGGTGTGCCGCTCCTACGGCGCCGCCGTGGTGGTGATGGCGTTCGACGAGCAGGGTCAGGCCGACAGCTACGAGCGCAAGGTCGAGATCTGCACCAAGGCCTACAAGGTCCTCACCGAGCAGATCGGCTTTCCGCCGGAAGACATCATCTTCGATCCGAACGTGTTCGCCGTCGCCACCGGCATCGAGGAGCATAACGGCTACGGCGTCGCCTTCATCGAGGCGACCAAGACCATCCGCGAGACCCTGCCCCACGCCCACATCTCGGGCGGCATCTCGAATCTCAGCTTCGCATTCCGGGGCAACGAGCCGGTGCGCGAGGCCATGCACGCGGTGTTCCTGTATCACGCGATCCAGGTCGGCATGGACATGGGCATCGTGAATGCCGGCCAGCTCGCGATCTACGCCGAGCTTCCGGCCGAACTGCGCGAGCTCTGCGAGGACGTCGTCCTCAACCGCCGCGACGATTCCACCGACCGCCTGCTGGAGGCGGCCGAGCGCTTCAAGTCCGGCGGCGGCGTCCAGGCCAAGACCGCCGACCTGTCCTGGCGGGAGGCGCCGGTGCAGAAGCGCCTGGAGCACGCCCTGGTCAACGGCATCACCGAGTTCGTCGTCGCCGATACGGAGGAAGCCCGCCTCGGCGTCGAACGTCCGCTCCACGTCATCGAAGGGCCGCTGATGGCCGGCATGAACGTGGTCGGCGACCTGTTCGGCTCAGGCAAGATGTTCCTGCCGCAGGTGGTGAAGTCCGCCCGCGTGATGAAGCAGGCCGTGGCCTATCTCGAGCCGTTCATGGAGGCGGAGAAGCTTGCCAACGGCGGTGACGGCAAGCGCCAGGCCGCGGGCAAGATCCTGATGGCGACCGTAAAGGGCGACGTCCACGACATCGGCAAGAACATCGTCGGCGTCGTGCTGGCCTGCAACAACTACGAGATCATCGACCTCGGCGTGATGGTGCCGGCGGCCAAGATCCTCGACGTCGCGCGCAAGGAGAACGTCGACATCGTCGGTCTGTCCGGCCTCATCACCCCGTCGCTGGACGAGATGGTCCACGTCGCGGCCGAGATGGAGCGCGAAGGCTTCGACGTGCCGCTCCTCATCGGCGGCGCCACCACCAGCCGCGTCCACACGGCGGTGAAGATCCACCCCTCGTACAACCGGGGCCAGACCGTCTACGTCACCGATGCGAGCCGCGCCGTCGGCGTGGTCTCCAGCCTGCTCTCCAAGGAGACGCGGGACACCACCATCGCCAACATCCGGGCCGAGTACCGCAAGGTCTCGGACGCGCATGCGCGCTCCGAACTCGACAAGCAGCGCCTGCCGCTGGCCAAGGCTCGGGCCAACCCGTTCCGGATCGACTGGTCGGGCTACCAGCCCCGGAAGCCCAGCTTCACCGGCACGCGGGTCTACTCCTCCTACGAGGTCGCCGACCTCGTGCCCTACATCGACTGGACGCCGTTCCTGCAGACCTACGAGTTCAAGGGCCGCTACCCGGCGATCTTCGAGGACCCCAATCAGGGTCCGGCCGCCAAGGCGCTGTTCGACGACGCGCAGGAGATGCTGGCCCAGATCGTGTCCGAGCGCTGGTTCAACCCGAAGGCGGTCATCGGCTTCTGGCCGGCGAACGCGGTCGGCGACGACATCACCCTGTTCACCGGCGAGAGCCGGTCGGAGAAACTCGCGACCTTCTTCGGCCTGCGCCAGCAGCTGAGCAAGCGTGACGGGCGTGCCAACACCTGCCTGTCCGACTTCGTCGCGCCCGCCGAGACCGGCATCGCCGATTACGTCGGCGGCTTCGTGGTCACGGCCGGCCTGGAGGAGGTGCGTATCGCCGAGCGCTTCGAGCGGGCCAACGACGATTACCGCTCGATCCTGGTCAAGGCCCTGGCCGACCGCATCGCCGAGGCCCTGGCCGAGCGCATGCACGAGCGCGTGCGTCGCGAATTCTGGGGCTATGCCGCCGACGAGACGTATGCGCCGGAAGACCTCGTGCGCGAGGAATATGCCGGTATCCGTCCCGCCCCCGGTTATCCCTCGCAGCCCGATCACACCGAGAAGGTCACGCTGTTCGACCTGCTCAAGGCCGAGTCGCGCATCGGCGTAAAGCTCACCGAGTCCTACGCCATGTGGCCGGGCTCCTCGGTGTCGGGCCTCTACATCGCCCACCCGGACTCGCATTACTTCGGCGTTGCCAAGGTCGAGCGCGACCAGGTCGAGGATTATGCCGTGCGCAAGGGCATGGATGTGCGCGAGGTCGAGCGCTGGCTCGGCCCGATCCTCAACTACGATCCGGCCCGCTACCTCGCGGCCGCCGCGGAGTAGGGCGCCCGATCCCGTCCCGGAATCCGGGGCGGGATCGAATCACACCGGGATGTGGCCGGGCGAGGCTTGACCGTGGGCCCGCCTGCGCTTCAATGCCGGTCCGGCTCAACCATGGCCCGAGACCAGCGAAGGGCGCCTGAATCGTGTACCGGCTCACCGGCTCCCTCGTCGCCACCGTCGCGCTCGGGCTCATCGCCTCGGGTTGCACCGGCTTCGCCTATATCTCGAAGACCTATGTCAGCCTGACGCCCCAGGTCGTGACCATCGGCTGCAAGGACCCCTACGAGGTCTACGACCAGCGCCGGGTCCGCAAGATGCTGATCGTGTCCAACAGCCTGCGCGAGACCACCGGCTGCGGCATCGACGATGCGTTCGTCGGCGGCGATCCGAGCCTGACCCGGGTCAAGCGCTTCCGCGAGGCGGCCCGGACCTACCTCAACGAGACGGCGCGCGAAGATTGCCGGATCAGCGGCGAGACCGTGTTCACCGACCTGCAGACCGAGTTCAGCTACACCTGCGCGGCGCCGATCGAGGCCCGCGACGCCAAGGTGCCGCGGCTGCCGGGCCGCAGCAACCGCGTCGGTCTCTAACCTTCGGCCGATCCGGGAGCGCGCGGAAACGTCCGCTCCATCGCGTCGCCGGAGGCTGCGAGCAGCGCGCGGGCCAGGGTGCGGGCCTCCTCCCGGTCGAGGGCCAGGATCGCCGTGACGGGCCGTCCGTCGAGGTCGGGCAGGCCGATCTCGATCCGCACCCCGTCCGGCGCGGCCGCCACCGCCACGCTCCAGTCCCGTTCCGTACTCATCGGGTTCACGCGCCTCTTCCCCGCCGTCGACTCTCCCGGTCGGCGGCGCTCCTGCATGACCGATCCCGCGGCGCGAGGCCAGGGGTGCGGTTAAGAGCATCCGGGCGGGAGAGATCGGGCGGCCTCGATTGACGCCGTGCCGCCCCCTGGTGTTTGTGCGCCCCGACGCGGCCCGAAGACCGGGCCCGAGCATCATTCGTTGGAGGAAGACCCCATGTCCGAGATCTGGTTCCGTACCGGGGAGGCCACCGTGCTCGCGGCGGACGGGCAGTACACCGACGCGATGCCCGAGGTCCTGATCGGCTCCACCCGCGGTCCGGCCGGACAGGCCTTCGCCGGCATGATGGGCCAGGTCCAGGGCCACACCCGGATGTTCGTGGTGCGCGACCTCAACCAGCTCGTGCGCCCGGCCACCATGATGACCACCAAGGCGACGATCCACACGGCCGCCTATGTCGAGCTTCTCGGCGGCGTGGTCCAGGCCGCCACCGGCGACGCGATCATCGACTGCGTGATCGAGGGCGTGCTGCCGAAGGACGGCCTCGACGACCTGTGCATGATCATCATGATCTGGCTCGACCCGCGCTGCGCCGACGACGCCAACCTCGACCAGAAGGACCTCTACCGCACCAATTACGAGGCGACGAAGCTCGCCATCGGCCGCGCCATGCGGGGTGAGCCCACCATCGACGAGCTCATCGCCAACCGGAAGACGGTGAAGCACTACGCCCTGGAAGACGTGATCGAGTACTGATCTGCGCTGGGATTGACGACGGGGTGCGGGTCTCGGCTGATCCGCGCCTCCCGAGGGGGGATCACTCCGGCGGAATCCGTCCCACCGAGCACAGGGTCCGGATCGAGCCGCTGGTGTCGGTGTAGCAGCTCGCCGACCATCCGTTCTGCTGGATGAAGGATTTGCGCCGCTCCTTGAGGGCGGTGGCATGCGCCGTGGCGATGGCCGCCTGGACCGCGCCGGCGCTCTCGCCGATCACGATCTCGGCCGCCAGGGCGAGGTCGGCGAAATAGGCCGCCGAGGGCGTCGGTTCGGCCGAGGCCGCCTGCACGATGGGCTCGGCCCGGCAGGTCAGGTCGAGCTTGAGTCCGCCGGGAACGCGGATGTCGATGCTGGGGCCGGTCCGTCGGCCGACCTTGCCACCCATGGCGCCGGCGATGTGGCCGGCGAGGCCGTCGCAATCGTCGGCCCGCGCGGGGCCGGAACCGCCAAGACTCACGACGAGCCAGAACGCGCTGAGGAGCAGGGGGACGCTGGGCGGTCGCATGGCTGGGCTCCGGCTGTCCGGGACGGCGTGAGGGGCGTTCAGGCCGCGAAAGCGAGGCGGACCACGGTGCCGCCCGCATTGCTGTAATCGAGCTGCCCGCCGAGCTGCCCGGCGAGGCCCTGAGCGATGCGGAAGCCGAGGCTGCGGCTGGTCTCCGGGTCGAAGTTCACCGGCATGCCGCGCCCGTCATCCGCGATGGTCAGCTGCAGGCGCTCGGGATCGAGCCGTTCGATCTGGATCGTGATGGTGCCGCGCCGCCCGTCCGGGAAGGCGTGCTTCAGGGCGTTGGTCACCAATTCGACCACGAGCAACGACAGGGTGGTGAGCTGGGACAGGTCGAGCCGCACCGGGGGCATGTCCACCAGGCAGACGATGTTCTGTGCCCCCGTGGCATCGAGGAGGTCGGCGCAGAGTTCCTTGAGGTACTGGCCGACCGGGCCCTCGATGCTGCTCGGATCGTAGAGGCGGCGGTGGATGCGCGAGATCGTCTCGAGCCGCACCCGAGCCTCGTCGAGGGCGGTCAGCGCCGCCTTCGGGTCGTCGCCGACCTTGCGCTTCTGCAGCGTCAGAAGGGCCGCCACGAACTGCATGTTGTTGGCGACCCGGTGCTGCAGCTCCTGGAACATGGTGCGCTGCTGCTCGTAGAGCCCCGCCGTTACCGCCTGCTCGGTGCGCAGCCGCTCGCCCGCCCGGTGCATGATGTGGATCAGCGCGATGTCGACCGTGACGATGAAGGCGTAGAAGGTCAGGGCCAGGGCGCTCGGCCCGTCGAGGATGAAGCCGGTGTCCGGCGGGATGAAGAAGTACCAGGCGGCCAGACCGCTCAGGATCGCGCAGGTGATGCCGGGCCGCAGGCCGAAGAAGAAGGTCGTCAGGATGACGGCCGGGAAGAAGGTCAGGTAGGGAAAGCCCGGCGGCAGCACGTCGTCGAGGGCGAAGCGCAGGGCCAGGGCCAGGGCCGAGGCAGCCAGTGCGGCGCCCTCGCCGAGCCAGACGCGCGCGCGCAGGCGCTCGGTCGCGTGGACGGCCTGCCAGCCTTTCCACCATGAGACCGGACTCTTTGAGGTGCGGGTCGAAAATTGGGGCAGCGTCGTCGTCTCTTTGGAATCGCACCAGATTTACTGGGGCCGGCGTCGGCTGACCAGCGGGCCGGGGCGACAGTCGTGATTTAGCCTCAATGGAAATCGCGGCTGCGGTAAATTCGTCGATCTTCGGGCGCCCCGAAATCCGTGGTCTCGGGCGGCAGGCGCAGGCCGCCCGCCCGCAGGTCGCGCAACGCCGGCGAGAGATCGCGGAAGCGCTCGGCCAGCAGGTGGACCACGAGGCCCTGGCGCTGCACCCGGCCCCGCACCGCGAGGAAGCGCCCCCCCATGGCGACGGCGCGGTTGGCCTCGAACACGTCGCGCCAGACGATGACGTTGGCGATGCCGGTCTCGTCCTCCAGGGTCAGGAACACCGTGCCGCGCGCCGTGCCCGGCCGCTGCCGGGTGAGCACGAGCCCCGCCACCGTGACCCGGGCGTTGTGGGCCACGCGGGTGGCGTCGTGGTGGTCGCGGGCCGGGATCGCGCCGATGCGGGCCAGGCGCTCCCGGAAGAACGCCACCGGGTGGCCCTTCAGCGACAGGCCGGTGGCGGCGTAATCCTCGGCCACGTGCTCGGAGGCCTCCAGGGCGGGCAGGGCCACGGCGGGCTCGGCCCGGAACAGCCCGTCATCGGCGTGGAAGGCGAAGAGCGGCATCGGCGTGTCGAGGAGGTGCGCCCGCCGGTCCCCGCCCGCCCGCAGGGCGGCCTTGCGGGCCGAGGTGCCCTCCAGGGTCCGCACCGCCCAGAGGGCGGCCCGCCGGTCGAGGTCGAGAGAGCGGAACGCATCCGCCTCCGCCAGCCGCTCCAGGGCGTTGCGGGGCAGCGCCAGGGCCGCCTGCAGGCCCTCGATGCTGGCGTAGCCATTGCCCCGCAGGGCGACGAGGCGGTGCATGGCGGCCTGCGGCACCCCGCTCACCTGGCGCAGGCCGAGGCGCACGGCGAAGCGCCGCTCGACACCGGGGGGCGGCGGCTCCGAGGCGGGCTCCAGGGTGCAGTCCCAGTCGCTGGCATTGACGTCGATGCCGCGCACCTCGACCCCGTGGGCGCGGGCGTCGCGCACCAGCTGCGCCGGCTGGTAGAAGCCCATCGGCTGGGAGTTCAGGATCGCCGCCAGGAAGACGTCCGGGTGCCGGCACTTCATCCAGGCCGAGGCGTAGACCAGCAGGGCGAAGCTCGCCGCGTGGCTCTCCGGGAAGCCGTAGGTGGAAAACCCCTCGATCTGCTTGAAGCAGCGCTCGGTGAAGTCGCGCGGATAGCCGCGGGCCACCATGCCCTCGACGAACTTGGTGCGGAAGTTCACGATCTGGCCGTTGTGCCGGAAGGTCGCCATGGCCCGGCGCAGGCCGTCGGCCTCGTGCGGCTCGAATCCGGCGGCCGTGATGGCGATCTGCATGGCGTGCTCCTGGAACAGGGGCACCCCGTAGGTCCGCCGGAGCACGCTCTCGAGTTCGTTGGCCGGCCCATGGTCGGGATGGGGCGAGGGGTACTCCACCGGCTCGATCCCCTGGCGCCGGCGCAGGTAGGGATGGACCATGTCGCCCTGGATCGGACCCGGCCGCACAATCGCGACCTGGACCACCAGATCGTAGAATTCCCGCGGCTTCAGGCGCGGCAGCATCGACATCTGCGCCCGGCTCTCGACCTGGAACACGCCGACCGAATCGGCCCGGGCCAGCATCGCGTAGGTGGCGGGGTCCTCGCGCGGCAGGTCGGCCAGCGTCGGGTAGTCGTGGCCGTACGCGCGCGCCAGGAAATCCACGCCCCGGCGCAGGCAGCTCAGCATGCCCAGGGCCAGCACATCGACCTTCATCAGGCCGAGGACGTCGATGTCGTCCTTGTCCCACTCGATGAAGGTGCGGTCCGCCATGGCGCCGTTGCCCACCGGCACGGTCTCGTCCAGGCGCCCGCGCGTCAGCACGAAGCCGCCCACGTGCTGCGACAGGTGGCGCGGGAAGCCGATCAGCGCATGGGCGAGTTCCAGCGCCTGCCGGATCCGCGGATTGTCCGGGTCGAGCCCGGCCTGCCGGATATGCGCGTCCGGCAGATCCTTGCCCCAGGAGCCCCAGACCGTGTCGGCCATCACGCCGGTGATGTCGGGGGGCAGGCCGAGGACCTTGCCGACCTCCCGGATGGCGCTGCGCGGGCGGTAATGGATCACCGTGGCGCAGATCGCGGCCCGGTCGCGGCCGTAGCGGTCGTAGAGATACTGGATCACCTCCTCGCGGCGCTCGTGCTCGAAATCCACGTCGATGTCGGGGGGCTCGGCCCGGTTTTCCGAGATGAAGCGGGCGAACAGCAGCCGGATCTCGGTGGGGTCGACCGCCGTGATGCCCAGGCAGTAGCAGACCACGGAATTGGCCGCCGAGCCGCGCCCCTGGCACAGGATGCCGCGCTTGCGCGCGAATTCGACGATGTCGAACAGGGTGAGGAAGTAGCGCGCGTAGTTCATCTTGTGGATCAGGCGCAGCTCGTCTTCGATCGTGTTCGTGATTTGTTCTGGAATGCCATCGGGATAGCGCCATTGGGCGCGCTTCATCACCTGATCTCTGAGGTAGGCCTGAGCGGTGAAGCCCGGCGGCACCGGCTCGTCGGGATATTCATAGGTCAGTTCGTCCAGGGAGAAGTCGCAGGTCTCGGCGATCTCGATCGTGCGGGCCAGGGCCTCAGGATGGTCGGCGAACAGGCGGGCCATCGCATCGGCGGGCCTCAGGTGCCTCTCGGCATTGGCCTCCAGGCGGTAGCCCGCCGCGTTCAGGGTGCAGCCCTCGCGAATGCAGGACACGACATCCTGCAGGGGGCGCCGGTCCGGGTGGTGGTAGAGCGCGTCCGAGACCGCCACCAGGGGCGCGCCGAGGCGGTCTCCCCAGACGGCGAGCTGCCCGAGGCGGCGGCGCTCGTCGCCGCGCCGGCGGTGGCTGCCCGCAAGGGTGACCCGGCCGGGCGCCTGGTCCGCCAGCACCGCCAGCCGCTCCAGGAACGGATGCGTGTCGTCGAGGTCCTTGCCCACGAGGTTCCTCCCTGCAAGATCCTCCGGGGGAATCGCGATCAGCATCTGCCCCGCGCTGGCCTCCAGAAGCTCCGGAAAGCCGAACCGGCACTGGCCCTTCTCCGAGCGGCGGTTGCCCAGGGTCAGGAGCCGGCACAGGCGGCCATAGGCGGCCCGGTCCATTGGGTAGGCGACGACCTCGAAGCCGTCCTCGGTCACCAGCCGCACGCCCGGCAGGAAGCGGATGCCGGGTTCGCCGGCGGCCCGGCGCCGCTTCGCCTCGGCATGGCCCCGCACGATCCCCGCCAGGGTGTTGCGGTCGGCGATGCCGATGGCGTGCAGCCCGAGTTCGGCGGCCTGCCCCACCATCTCGCCGGGGGACGAAGCTCCGCGCAGGAACGAGAAGTTCGTGGTCACCGCGAGTTCGGCGTAGGCCGGCGGCCCGGATGTCGGCCCCATCTCGCTCGCTCCCCCCGCGTCGCCGAACCCGTCTCAAGATTGAGAACGAATCGTGATCATATTCGATCCCGGGGGTGCCGGTTTCGGGCGCCGGAGTCAAAGCCCCGCCGCCCCCTGGCCAAGCGTTCCGCCGTGGCGTAGCCCCATCCTCCCCAGACAGGATGTCCCATGCTGACCTGCGCGATCCTCGACGACTACCAGGGCGTCGGCCCGACGATGGCGGATTGGTCGGGGCTGCTGGACCGCGTCAAACTCCGCGACCTCGACGCGACCTTCGAAATACGGGACGCGTTGGTCGATGCGATCCGGGACTGCGAGATCGTGGTGCTGATGCGCGAGCGCACGCCTTTTCCGGCCGACCTGTTCGCCCGGCTGCCGTGCCTGAAGCTCCTCGTCACCAGCGGTATGCGCAACGCCGCGATCGATCTCGCCGCCGCCCGCGCCCACGGCGTCACGGTCTGCGGCACCGCCAGTCACCCAGAGCCGCCTGTGGAACTGACCTGGGCGCTGATCCTCGGCCTCGCCCGCCACCTCGTACCCGAGGTGCAGGCGCTGCGGAGCGGCGGACCGTGGCAGAGCAGCGTCGGCCGTGATCTCGCGGGTCGCCGCCTCGGCCTCCTGGGACTCGGCAAGACCGGCGCCCGCGTCGCCCGGATCGGCCAGGCCTTCGGCATGCGGGTCAGCGCCTGGAGCCAGAACCTCACGGCCGACCGGGCTGCGGCCGAGGGCGTCGCCCTGGCGCCCTCCCTGGAGGCGCTGCTGGAGGACAGCGACGTGGTCTCGATCCACCTCGTCCTCGGCGACCGCACCCGCGGCCTCGTCGACGCTGCGGCCTTGAGCCGGATGCGGCCCGACGCCTACCTCATCAACACGTCCCGGGCCGCGATCGTGGACGAGGCCGCGCTGATCGCCGCGTTGCGCGAGAACCGCATCGCCGGCGCCGGCCTCGACGTCTTCGAGACCGAGCCGCTGCCGCCGGATTCTCTCTGGCGTCGCCTGCCCAACGTCCTGGCGACGCCGCATCTCGGCTACGTCACGGAGCGCAACTATCGCACCTACTTCCCTGAAATCGTTGAGGATATTTCGGCTTATCTCGACGGCGCGCCGATCCGCGTCCTCGCGTGAACGGTCTCGGGTTCAGGCCCGCCCCTCGACGAAGGCCCGCACCAGCAGGTGGGCGATCGCCAGCGGGGGCGGCGCAGTCAGTCCCTCGGGATGGCGGCCGTCCAGCATGGCGGTGACGTCGGCCCGCGAGAACCAGCGCGCGTCGGCGAGTTCCTCCGGGTCGATTGTGATCGCGTCGTCGAGGCTTTCGGCAACGCAGCCGATCATCAGCGAGGACGGGAAGGGCCAGGGCTGCGAGGCGTGGTAGCGTACGGCCCCGATGGTCAGGCCGACCTCCTCGAACGTCTCCCGCCGTACGGCATCCTCGACCGTCTCGCCGGGCTCCAGGAAACCGGCAAGGCAGGAATACATGCCCTCGTTGAAGCGCGGCGAGCGTCCGAGCAGGCAGGCATCGTCCCGGGTGATCAGCATGATCACCACGGGATCGGTGCGGGGGAAGTGGTGCGTGCCGCAGGCCGCGCATTCGCGGCGGTAGCCGCCGGCCGCGAGGGTCGTCGGGGTTCCGCAATTCGCGCAGAAGCCGTGGCGCGCATGCCAGCCGAGCAGGGACTTCGCCGTGGCGAGGAGCCCGAGTTCATGGGGGGCGATCCGGCCTTCGCCCGCGAGGCTGCGCAGGTCGTTGGTGCGGAACTCCGGATCGGCCTCGAGGCCCTCGGTCACCTCCGCCGGCACGGCGGCGGCGAAGACCGGGTGTCCATCGAGGCGGCCGAGGAACAGCGTCAGGCTGCGCGTGCCCAGACGAGTCGCCGTGTCCGGCGCCAAAAGCGCCGTCTCGCCCGCGAGCACGACGCGGTCCCCGGCCAGCACGACGATGCGCGCACCGGGTGCGTCGAGGTCGGGAATCGCCGCCGCGCTCTCGGCCGAGTGGCGTACGAGGCGGCTGTGGACGTAGCCGAGCTGGGCCAGCGGGTCGCTCATCGCTTCAGGCCGCCGCGAACAGGGCGCCGATGCGGTCGATCATCTGGGCGCGGGCATGATGGGGGTAGGGGGTCGCGGTACCGATGCCCCAGATGGGTTTCGGCCAGGCCGGATCGGAGTGGAAGCGCCCGATCACGTGGACATGCAACTGTGCCACCACGTTGCCGAGGGCGGCGACATTCACCTTGTCGGGCTTGGCCAGGGCCAGCATCACCCCGGTGGCGATCCGCATCTCGTCCATCAGGCTGCGGGCCTCCTCGGGCGCGAGATCCGTGATCTCGCTGGCGCCGGCCCGGCGCGGCACCAGGATCAACCAGGGAAAGCGGGCATCATCCATGAGGAGGACGCTGCAGAGGGCGAGGTCGCCCACATGCACGGTGTCGGCAGCAAGCTGCGGGTCGAGGGCGAAGTCGGTATCCATGCCATTGCGGTGTAGAGCGGAACCGTGGCCGATGCGAGGGCCGCCGTCAGATCCCGCTGAACCAATTGTAGCCCTGGTCCTCCCAATAGCCGCCTGGATAGTCGTTGGTGACGAAGATCGCCTCGATGTGCTTGGGACTCTTGAAGCCGAGCTTCGTCGGCACCCGGACGCGGAGCGGATAGCCATATTCGGGAGCCAAGGGCTGGCCGGCGAAGTCGAGGGCCAGGATCGTCTGAGGATGCAGGGCGCTCGGCATGTCGAGGCTGCCGTAATAGCGGTCGGCGCACTTGAAGCCGACATACTTCGCCGTGAGGTCGGCGCCGCTTCGCTCCAGGAAGCTCCGCAGCGGCACGCCGCTCCACTGGCCGATCTGGCTCCAGCCCTCGATGCAGATGTGGCGGGTGATCTGGCTCTCCTGCGGCAGGGATCGCAGCTTCGCCAGCGTCCAGGGCGCCTTGTCGGCGACGAGGCCGGAAACCTCGAGCGTCCAGGTCGCCTCGTCGATCTCGGGAATGTTGTCCGGGGGGTAATAGGCGTTGAAGCGGAACGGCGTATCGATCATCGAGGCCGGGTAGGTGGGGGCCAGGGTCGCCGGGTCGAACAGCCATTGCTGGACCCGGTCGTTGGCCCGCGACATGGCCCAGAGCACCCGGTCGGCCAGGGTGCCGTTGCTTCCCGTGGAGAGGTCGCAGCCGGATAGGAGCGTCAGGGCGCCAACCGAGAGGCCGCCGCGCAGGAGCATGCGGCGCTCCAGACTGGCGAGTTCCGGGGCGATGTCCCTGCGCAGGGCCTTCAGCCGGGCGGCGGTATCGGGATCGCGGGTCATCAGCGGACGGTTTCCTCGGAGATGCGAGCACGACCGGTGATCATCGCCAGCAGCGTGCTCGGCACGACCACCACGAGGGCAAGATGCAGGAGGATGAAGGCGCCAAGACCCGCCATGGCGCCGAAATGGACTCGCCGGGCCCACTCGTACCCGCCGAACAGGTTCGCCAGGGTCTGCCACTGTACGGGCTTCCACAGGGCGCAGCCGGAGGCGACGAGGAGCAGGCCCAGCACGATCGCGATCAGGTAGGCGAGTCGCTGGACGGCGTTGTAGCGCCCGATCCGGTGGCTCAGCCGGAGCCGCAGGGCCGCCCGGGCGTCGCGCCAGACCGCGCCGGGGCTGAGGGGCAGGAAGGCGGTGGCGAAGTGCCGGGCGAGGACGCCGTAGGCGATGTAGGCCAGACCGTTCAGGGCGAAGAGCCACATCGCGGCGAAGTGCCAGGCGAGGGCGCCGCCGAGCCAGCCGCCAAGGGTCGCCCATTTCGGGAACACGAAGGGGAAGAGCGGCGACGCGTTGTAGATCGCCCAGCCGCTGAACAGCATGCAGAACACCGCGACCGCGTTGATCCAATGGGTGATCCGCACCACGAGGGGATGGATCACCATGAGGCGCGAGGGTGTTTCGGGAGCGATCGTCAACAGGACCTCAGCAGCTTAGGCCAATATCTCGGGCCGACCCCGCCGGGGGATGCCGGTGGGGCGAGGGAGCAATCACATCGACGGGACGGTGCCGTTGCGGCCGACGATCAGGACGGCAGCATTGAGCTTGCCGTCGGCGCCCGCCTTGGTGAAGGCCACGACCTTGGCGCCCGGCACCACGATGCTCTTCTCGCCCGGATCGACCAGGGTCACGGGCACGTCTTCCGGCACCATCACCTTCTTCTCGCCACCCTGGTACTTGACCAGCAGGGTGCGTCCCTCGGTGCCGGACAGGCTGCCGATGGCGCCGTTGGTCATGGTCGAATTGGAGCCGAGATCCCACGGATAGTGGCCATCGGCGGTGCCGCGGAGCGACGAGGCGAAGACCGTGACCTGCAGGGCCTTCTGGGTGCCGTCAGGCTGCGGGATGGCGGCGGTACCGATGTAGCTCTCCGACTTGATGTCGGACAGCTTGCCGGTGCTGGCGGCCAGGATCTTGGTGTCGTCTCCGAAGATCACGGTTTTGGTCTCACCCATCCGGGGCTTGATCGTCACCGTCGACCCCTCGACGGACTCGATCGTGCCGCGATAGCGCACCACATCGGCGGCGTGCGCTGGCGCGGCAGCAAGCGCGAGGCCGAGCGTCAGGCCGGCCAGCAGCGTCTTCATCATGGCGTTTTCCCTGGTTGATCTTGGGCGGACGCTTTGCGTCCGCCGCCACCCGGCGACTGCGGGTTTCTGCGAGGTTTTCGACCGAGCTGCAGCCCCGGTTACATCGGCGGAACGGTGCCGTTTTCGCCGACGATCATCCGGTCCGCCACGGCGACGCCGCCGGCATCCGCCTTGGTGAAGGCGACGACCCGGGCGCCCGGCTTGATCTTGCTGACATCACCAGGCGCAAGCGCCACGACCGGGACGCCCTCCGGCACCGTGATGGTCTTCTCGCCACCCTTGTAGGTCACCGTGATCGTCCGGTCGGTGGTTCCCGAGAGGGCGCCCACCGCGCCGTTGGTCATGGTGTTCTCCTTCTCGAGATCCCACGGATAGTGACCGTCACCGGTTCCACGCATGCTCGGTGCGAAGACCGCGACTTCGAGGGCCTTCAGGGTGCCGTCCGGCTGCGGCGTGGCCGCGGTCCCGATGTAGCTGTCCGGCTGAATGTCGCCGATCTTGGCGCTGTTGGCGGTCGCGACCCGGAGCGAGTCGCCGAGCTTCACCTGCACGGGGGCGCCGAGGCGCGGCTTGATGGTCACGCTCGCGCCGTCCACCGCCTCGATCGTGCCCCGGATACGGACCACGGGCGAATCGGCGCGGACCGGCAGACTGAAAGCGAGGCCGGACAGGGCGAGGGCGACGGTCAGCGACTTCATGCAGAGACTCCTGGCAACCGGCACCGGCCGGCGGTGGAGACGCTGCCTTCCCTTTGTCCAGCGCGCAAGTCAATTGCGCGCGACCCGGATGCGTCAGTGTGCCATCAGCATGGGAATGGCCGCGTGCGTCAGGAGATGGCTCGTCGGGCCACCGAAGATCATCTGGCGCAGCCGGCTCTGGGTATAGGCCCCCTTGATCAGAAGATCGCAGCCGAAGGCTTCGGCCTCCGCGAGATACACCTCGCCCGGCGTGCGTCGTCCGGCCGAGTAGGCCCGGAAATCAGCGGAGATGCCCTCGCACGCGAGGGCGCGCGCAAGGTCCTCGGCTGTCGGGCCCGGGACCGTGCCGCCCTCGACGCTGATAACGCGGATGCGCTGGGCCTGACGGAGGAACGGCATGGCGAAGGCGACGGCCCGGGCGGTCTCGGTCGAGCCGTTCCAGGCGATCAGGATCGCATCCCCGAGGGTGGCTGGGGCGATCGGAGGGGCCAGCAGGATGGGCCGACCGCTCTCGAACAGGGCGGTCTCGAAGGTGGTCATCCGCGGAGCCCCGTCCTCGGTGCCGGGCCGACCCACCACCGTGGCGGTGAACAGGCGGGCATGTTGGCCGAGAAAACCGTCGCCGGCCGGCACGTCGGCCCGCCAGCGATAGCGTGGACCGGCGGCCAGAACCTCCGGATTGCATGGACCCTCGGGGGCCAGGGGAACACCGGCCTTGGTCATGAAGTCGATGAACTGGTTTCCGGCGCGCTCGGCCTCGACCTTGTCCGCCTCTTCGTCGCGCAGCCAGGTCATTCCCCCGACCATGTCGACGGGGACGTACTCCGCGAGGGCAGGGCGCAGGGACACGCCTTCGATGAGGCTGCCGAACCGCCGTGCGGTCAGGATGGCGGTCTCGAAAACGGAGGGCAGGGCATCGTGGAGGGCAACGGGGACGAGCAGGGTCTTCATCGCGGAGCCTTTCTCGCAACGGCACGAATGCCCGTTAGGCTAGTGCGAAACGCGATCTCGGAAAACTCCGATGGCAGGACCACACAGGGTTTTCTCCATGGGATCCCATCTCCGGCGGGAAAACCGAGCATCCTAAGATTACCTGCCGAAAAGCTTGACCGTTGGGAAGATCGACCTCTCGCTTGCGAAGCTACCGAATAATCCAGTTCGAGACGGGAACTGAATTCATCTTGGGTCGTTGGCCCAGCAATCGTAGCCGGTCAGCGCTGCTCTATGCCTATACAATTCATAGTGTGTGCTGCCGCTTCTGACTGTTCGCATTGAGGAACGCATGATCAAGAAGACTTTCGCTCTCACGGCTGTCATGGCTGCTCTGTCCGCACCGGCCTTCGCGCAGGGTATGCAGGGTGACTTCCGCATGGAGGCCATGCAGGCCAACGCCTTCGAGATTCAGTCGAGCCAGATCGCACTCAACAAGAGCCGGAATCCGCAGGTTCTGCGCTTCGCCCGCGAGGCGATCCGCGATCACCGCGCCGCCAACGTGGCGCTGGCCGGCGGCGAGGGCAATTACGCGGCCGCTCGCAGCAACGAGGGGCTTGGCGGTCTGGTCACGGCACCGCTCGCGGTGGCCGGTGGTGCCGTCGGTGCCGCGACCGGCATTGCGACCGGTGTGGTCGGCGGTACCCTGAGCGGCGGACCGGTCGGGGGCGTGGAGGGGATAGGAAGCGGTGCGGCTCGCGGTGCCGCCGCCGGTAGCCGTGCCTTCACCGGCGACGTCGATACCACAGCCGGGACCACCCTCGTCCAACCGAACCCGCAGCAGCAGGCGATGCTCTCCGAGCTGTCGCAGACTCCGGCAGGCCCGCGCTTCGACCGTCTCTACGGTAGCATGCAGGTCCAGTCGCACGAGATGACGATCGGCATGTTCCGTTCCTACGCCGCCTCGGGCCCGAACCCCGCTTTGCGCGCCCATGCCGAGCAGGCCCTTCCGGTTCTACAGTCGCATTACCAGATGGCCCAGCGCCTGCCGGGCGCCCGCTGAACCAGCGGGTCTTCAGCTTCGGGACCCGGTCTCCTGCTTAATGACCTGAAAAAAAGACGTCGAGCCCGGGGCTCGACGTCTCTTTTCGTATTCGCCAGGGTGTCTGGCGGGTCCTGTCAGGACTGGAAACAGCCAATCAGCGAGGTCGGGCTGAGGCTGCGCCCCTCCCGGTCGATCGCAGGCTTGAAGACGCCGGTATCCGGATCGCGCAGCAGCAATTCACCGCGCGCGATGCCGAAATGGGCTCCGTGCAGGGCCAGCCGCCCACTCATCACCCGACTGCGCACGAACGGGAAGGTCATCAGGTTTTCGAGGCTCTGCGCGACCATCGCGTATTCGAGGCGGGTCAGGTAGTCCGGCCCGCTCTGATCGCCGGCTTTCTCGGCGGCCGCACCGACGAGCGACACCCATTTGCCGATGAAATCGCCCTTTGAAAGCGGTGCCGATGGGTTGGCGTAGGCTTTGATGCCGCCGCAGCTGGCATGCCCCAGCACCACGATGTGCTTCACCTCCAGCCCCTGCACGGCGAACTCGATCGCCGCAGAGGTGCCATGAAAATCACCGCCAGTTTCGCAGGGCGGCACGATGTTGGCGACATTGCGGATGACGAAGAGTTCGCCCGGTCCGGTATCGAAGATCACTTCCGGCGAGACGCGGCTGTCACAGCAGCTGATCATCAACACTTCCGGGCTCTGGCCCTGCGCCAGCTTGGCGTAGCGCTTGGCTTCGTCGGGGAGGCGTCCGTCAATGAAGGAGCGGTAGCCGGATTTGAGCGTCTCTGGGAACATGCGGGAATCCTCTGTTGGCGTGTCGGTGGAGGGCTGGCCTTCATGGGGCATGCCGGATGAGGGTGATTGCCAGGCAAGGGCAACGGGAGAGGCCGGCCTCCGCCCGGCGACGACGTCCCGGGCGACTTGCACGAGGCCGGCCGGTTCGATCCGCTCGGCGGTGGATTCCAGTTCGTCGAGGGTCCACCAGCGGGTTCCGAGCACCGGATTGTCCTCGGTCTCGGCGAGGCGGCTCGTGTCCACGGTGGCATCGGGCAGGCGGACGACGAAGTAGCGCTCGCGTGCGAAGCGCGGGGTCTTGAACAGGTGGAACGGGCCATCGCAGGATGCGACCTGGGGGCCGATCGCGGAATCGGTCACGCCGATCTCTTCCGAAAGCTCGCGCCGGCAGGCTTCGACGTGCGTCTCACCCGGCTCAAGCCCGCCGCCGGGCATGAACCAGAAGGTGCGTGCCTCGGGCGCGGCGGGATCGATCGGGCGCACCGCTTCGTAGGCGATCAGTAGAAGGCGGTCATCGGGATCGAACACCAAGGCTCGGGCGATATCGCGAACCGGAAGGTTCGGCGTCACGGAGGAGTCCTGCGTCACGATCAACTCCTTGGTTATTCGCTGTCCTTTCCCGCTTTACCAGGGAAATCCAAAGGAGCCAGGGGCGTACCCGTTGGAACGGCCGGCATCCAGATCACGATCGGCAGATCGCGATCGTCTCGTCCTGGCGGATCGGGCAGGGGGATGGCCCGGTTGTCCAGAAGATCGCGGGCCACGACGAGGCCTGCCAGCGCGTCGAGATGATCGTCGGCACCGACACCGGGCGGACGGGCGGCGATCAGGCCTTCCGGAAGGCCCGCAGTGGCCAGCAAGGCTCGACGTTCGGCCAAGCCCTGCTGGCGCCCCGGTCCCTTCTTTCCAGCCGCCAGGCCCCGCCCACCATTGAGTTGGCGGAACGCGATCTCGGGATGGACCTCGTGCAGGCGTATGCCCAGTTCGGGCCGGCGATCGAGGAGTGCATCGACCTCACGGATATAGGGCAGGATGTTCCAGCACTGGATCGAGGGCGCGAAGGGCGGCGTGCTGTTCGAGCGGGACAGGGCCTTGGCCTCCGCGTAGGTCGCTGCGTAGACCGCGCACCGGGCCGGCACCGGAAAGACGCTGGCGCGACCCGATCCGAGCATGGCCCGGGCGGCCCGGTCGGCAACGCGTCCGCCGGCAACGACGTGGGTGTCCAGGCCGATCGGAATGTCGATCCCGACGCGAAGCGGCGCCTCGGGGGCGTCGAGAAGGTCGGCAACTTGGTCAAAACGCGCGGCGCGGTAGCGCGCCGGGTCGTCGAGATCGAGAAGGACACCGGCCCAGGCCCCACGGCAGCCGTCGAGGCCGCCGATCCAGCACGTCATCGGAGCGACCCTGGATACGGCCACGCGAACCGGATCGAGCTTGGCTCGTTGTCGCTGCTCAAGGCCGCCGCTGCCGGCGACCGCCGAAACAGGACTGCTTTCATGGACATCGCCGTCGACAAGGTCACCGAGATCATCCTGCGGGTTCGGGCCATCGATGTGAAGGAAGGGCCGACTGACCCCGATTCCGGTTCCAATCCCATCGATGACGGCGCCACCGACGTGCTCGTGTCCGGCACCGACGATGCGACCGAAGAGGAGCTGAGCGCCATGATCGGCGCCCTCAACGATGACGAGCGCGCCGACCTGCTCGCCCTTCTCTACATCGGGCGTGGCGACATGGAGCCGGAGGAATGGGCCGACGCGGTCCGGTTCGCCCGCGAGCGCGAAGCGGCCGGGGAGGGCGCCGCCCACGAGATCCTGGGCATCCCCAACGCGGGCGATCTCCTCGATGAGGGGCTCGCCAATCTGGGGATCACGCCGGACCTGCCGCAGGCCTGACGACGAAACAGCCGGACCGGTCCCGCATCAGCGAGACCGGCCCTAGCCCGAGCAGCCGTCCGGGACCTGCAGCGTTTCACGGCTGGCAGGGCAATGCCAGGGCGGTATCGGCGACGAAACCGGCCGTCTCACGCAGGCTTTGCGGCTGCCTCGCATCGAGCGAAACCGCCTCGGCCTCGCGATGGAGTCGGTCGTTGCAGGCACAGGTGGGGATTTCCCCGCGCGGCGGCGAACAGATGTCGTGATGCATGCAGGCGAGATCGAGGGAGTCGATCGGGGGCCTTGGACTCCGATTGCCCGGTCCGCAGTAATTTCCATGGATCAATAGGGTGCCTCGCGCCGGGTCGATGTAGGGCAGGTCCTGGGCCGACACGGGCATCGAGAGCCCGGCCGAGAGGACCGCAGCAAGCGCGAGCGGCGCCACCTGCGAGCGATCGGCTCGAACAGCGTGATCTGGGTCCATCGTCGAAGCCTCGTCTTCGTGATCCACCACCCTCCGTCGAGAAAATGGAGCCGTGGCCCGCGGTGACAAGCGCCCGCGGCGTTTCCCACTGGGAACCGCCACCGACCGACCCCAAGCGTCGCCTTTGGGATTCTGCCCGGACGACTTGCTCGCTCATCTCAGCCGAATGCGCCGGCCGGTCGCAGACGGCGAACCGCAACCGCGAACCGTTGGGGTGCCGGTCGAGGGAGCCGTTACCCCCATCATCCACACCGTTAACCTTTTCTTAACCCGCCGATTGTCGTGCAACGCCGGCCGTGGGACATTCGTTAACAGAAGCTTAACGAGGCCAAGGGCGGTCATGCGGTACGGGTTTTCCCAGCGTTTCTCGGCCCGGACGGTCCGCCGTGCTGCCATCGGCGCCGCCACCCTGTTGGCCGGCCTGCTCGCCGGCTCCGGCGCCGGTGCGCAGACCCTGGCTTCGCTGCCGACCGTTCCGAGCGCCATCAGCGCCGGTGTCCAGACCCGTCCCATCGCCGCCTGGGTCGATTTCTGCGCGACCTATGCCAGCGAATGCTCCGTGAACACCGCCGAGCCGACCCAGATCACCCTGACGGCGGCGGTCTGGAGCGCCATCGTCGCGGTCAACCGCCGGGTGAACAAGTCTCTGGTGGCCGTCACTGACATGGATCACCTCCATGTCGCCGACCGGTGGGACCTAGCCGAGGACGGCTCCGGCGACTGCGAGGATTTTCAACTCCTCAAGCGCAAGCTCCTGGCCGAGATGGGCCTACCGCGCCGCGCCATGCGGATGACCGTGGTCATCGACGAGAAGGGCGAGGGCCACGCCGTGCTCACCCTCATCACCGACCGGGGCGACATCATTCTCGACAACAAGACGAGTGCGATCCTGCCCTGGCGCCAGACCGGCTACACCTTCATCAAGCGTGAGAGCCAAGATACCGTCGCCTGGGTGTCCCTCGGTCGGGCCATGTCGCCAGTCACCACCGCCAACCGCTGAGTGGTCCCGGTTCGGGATTGTGGACAACGCGATCCTTTAACTCGCGGTTAAGCTTGGTCACGCGAGGGTGCGCCCGTTCGGGAAGCCCCGCCTCATGACGATCCGCCCCACCGCGCTCCTGCTTCTCCTGATGATGTCGTCCGCCGTGGCGCAGGATGGTGCGGCCGTGCCCGATCGCCATGCCGCGTGGCGTTCGTGCCTGCAGCGAAACTTTGCCCTCCAGGCCGCGATCGCCAGCCGCATCATCGCGGCGGATGCTGCGCTGCGGACCTGCCGACAAAGCGAGCAGGCCTATCTCGCCGCTCTGTCGGTCTCACCGTTGGTCGACGGTGACGACGTCGCCCGCGTCCGCCCGGCCCTGCTCCTGCGCGCCAAGGACTGGCTTCTCGACGGCGGACGCCAGCGCCCGCTCTGACGGCCCACGCGCAGAGCTCAGCGGAAAGATTTCCGCGGGTCGAAGGCATCCCGCACGGCCTCGCCGGCGAACACCAGCAGGCTCAGCATCACCGCCACGACGAAGAAGCCGGTCAGGCCGAGCCAGGGCGCCTGTATGTTGTCCTTGCCCTGCGCCAGCAACTCTCCGAGCGACGCCGATCCAGGGGGGAGACCGAAGCCGAGGAAGTCGAGCGACGTCAGCGTCCCGATCGATCCGTTGAGGATGAAGGGCAGGAAGGTCAGCGTCGCCACCATCGCGTTGGGCAGCAGGTGCCGGCTCATGATGCGGATGTTCGACAGCCCGAGGGCCCGTGCGGCGCGGACGTACTCGAAGTTGCGGGCTCGCAGGAATTCCGCGCGCACGACGCCCACGAGGGACACCCACGAGAACAGCAGCAGGATACCCAGCAGGATGAAGAAGCCCGGCTCGATGAAGGCCGAGATGATGATGATCAGATAAAGGGTCGGAATTCCGCTCCACACCTCGATGAACCGTTGCAGCGCCAGATCAACCCAGCCGCCGAAATAACCTTGGACCGCTCCCGCAACGACGCCGATCGCCGAGGAGATCAGGGCCAGGATCAGCCCGAACAGCACCGAGATGCGAAAGCCGTAGATGATGCGGGCCAGCACGTCGCGGGTGGTGTTGTCGGTGCCGAGCCAGTGCGTCTCGAGTTCGGAGCACGACTTCCCGACATTCTGGCACTGGGCCTCCATCAGCATCCAGGTCGGCGGCGACGGGGAGGGGGTCGGCAAGCCGTCGATGATGGTGTCGTAGGAATAGGGGATCGGGGGCCAGATCGCCCAGCCGTGATCGGCGATCTCCTTGCGGGTCTCGGCCGAGCGGTAGTTCGGGCGGGCATAGAACCCCCCGAACTTCTCGTCCGGATAGTCGATCAGGACCGGGAACAGGATCTCGCCCTTGTAGGAAACCACCAAAGGGCGATCGTTCGCGATGAACTCGGCGAACAAGCTGGTGACGAACAGGGCGGAGAAAATCAGGAAGGACCAGTAGCCAAGCCGATTGCGTCGGAAATTGGCGAGCCGTCGCCGATTAAGCGGCGACAGACCGCGGGGCGGCAGCGGCAGGGCGACGGCCTGAGCCCTCTCGGGTCGCGCGACCTCGTTCATCGGGCGCCCCGTTTGCTGCCGCTCACCGAGAGGCCGCTCAGCCGTCGATGCGCGTCGCCGTGCCCTCGATCTCGTTCGGGCGCAGACCGCCATGGCGCTCGAGATGGCGGCGCAGCAGGCGGACGTTGCGGCGATTGGCCTTGAAGGCCGCGTCGAACAGGTCTCCGGCCAGGGGCACCGCTCCGAGCGCTCCATCGGCCGCGATGTTCAGCGCCATCCGGGCGATTAGCCAGCGCGGGGCCCCGAGGCGACGCGCTTCCACCACGATGTAGGAGGCCAGCAGCATTCCTGCCACATCGCCGACCACGGGAACCAGTCCGACCAGGGCGTCGATGCCCACACGCCGATTGAGGCCCGGGATCACGAAGGCGGAATCCATCAGGTGCGCGAACGCCTCCAGGCGCAGCAGCGTCGCCTCCCGATCGTCCGCCTTGGCGCGAAAGCGGGTCGTGGCACCGGCGGTCTGAGTGAAGTCCATGGTCGGGCTCCGGGCGATGCGCGGCGTTGTCATGAACGGTGATGTGGCCCCGGCGTCGCACGCCCGCAAGCGCCGTCTGCACGAACCGTTTCATCGGGCTGCAGGCCGCGCGACGGCCGAGAGCCGGTCGAGGGCCCGGTCCAGGACATCGTCGGCTTTGGCGAAACACAGCCGGACGAGATGGCGCACCGAGGCATCGGGATAGAACGCGCTGATCGGGATCGCGGCGACACCGTGCTGGCGTACCAGCGTGTCGCAGAACGCGACGTCGTCGTCGCAGCCGAGCGGCGCGAGGTCCACATTGAGGAAATAGGTGCCGTGGGAGGGCAGGACACGAAATCCGCGTTCGCTCAAGCCTGCCGTCAGGCGATCGCGGGAGCGCGCGAAGCGGGCGCGCATCGCCGCGAAGGAAGCGTCCTCCTTGGAGAGGCCGTAGGCCACCGCCGTCTGCAGTGCCGGAGGTGTCGTGAAGGTAAGGAACTGGTGGGCATTGGCGACGACGCGCAGGAGGGGGGCGGCCGCCATCACGAAGCCGACCTTCCAGCCCGTGAGGCCGAAGATCTTGCCGGCCGAGCCGATCTTGATGGTCCGGTCGCGCATGCCGGGAAGCGCCATCAGGGGGATATGGCGCGCTCCGTCGAAGACGATGTGCTCCCAGACCTCGTCGCAGACCGCGATCACGTCGTGCCGGGTGCAGAAGGATGCGAGCAGCGCCAGATCCTCGCGCCCGAAGATCGTCGCGCTGGGATTGAGCGGATTGTTGAGGATGACGAGCTTCGTCCGGTCCGAAAAGGCCTCCGCGAGGGCCGCCGCATCGAGCCGGAAATGCGGCGGCTGCAGCGGCACGATCCGGGCGATTCCGCCGGCCCGGCGCACCAGCGGCAGGTAGGCGTCATAGAGGGGAGCGAACAGCACCACCTCGTCGCCCGGCGCAATCAGGGCGAACAGCGATGCTGCGATCGCCTCGGTGGCACCCGAGGTCACCATCACCTCGGACATCGGGTCGAGGTCGAGGTCCTGGTGATGCGCGTAATGGGTCGCGATCGCCCGGCGCAACTCGGGCAGGCCCATCATCGGCGGATACTGGTTGTCACCGTGCAGAACCGCCTCGGCCGCTCTCCGGCGGACATCCTCCGGGCCGGGGTCGTCGGGAAAGCCCTGGCCGAGATTGATCGCGTTCAGGTCCCGGGCGAGGCCCGACATGACCGTGAAGATCGTCGTCGGCAGATCGGCAAGGACGGGATTCATGAGACGCTGGGTTCGAAGACAACGGGAATGACGCGGAAGCCGGAGGCGTAGCACGCTCGTCCATCCGGACGAAATGTGCGTCTTCGCACGCCTTCCCCGCCGGTCTGCTCAACGCTACCTGACGATTGTTGACTTTCATCACCCATCACTTAGGTTTCGGTTCACGGCTGGAGCGGCGATCGCCAGCACGGGACTTCGCCCCCTCGTTCCGGGCTTGTGTCGTTGCCGCTCCGGTCCGTTACGAGAAGAGGCCGTCGCTCACCCCAGCGACGGCCTCTTTCGTGTCGACTTGAGACTCGCCTTGCGGGGAATTGCCAACCCGCCCGTCTTCTCGCCCGCCGGATGTTCGATCGCCCGTTGCGGGCCCTCGTTGAAGACCGGCGCGCCAGCAATATCGTGGAAACGCGAAGGCCGTACTGGCGTCGTATTGGTCTACTAGAACCCGTCCCATGCCGTGTCGCGACTGCCATGATGACGTGGGACCGGCCGGGGCAACGAATTCCGTATCCCTGCTCGGAAGACGTCCCGCACCGGCCCGTGGTGCGAGCCGGGTGCGACGTTGCCCGATTCTGGGCCGGGGCGCGCGCCGGTCTTGTCTGACATCGACCCGGAGCATCCGTGGTTGCTGTCTCCGCACGAGCGGGCCGGCGGTTCCGAATGGACTGGTGGTCGAATCCGCGTGTCTCGTGAGAGGCCGCCGAATCTCCCGCTCGCAACGCCGGCTGCAACACGCCATGATCGTCAGGCCATGATCGTCACGCCATGAACGAAACCTCGCCCATCCGCACCGAGACAGCGCGCGAGTACCCGGGAACGCTGCCTGGCGACGCGCGCCCGCGGGAGACGCCCGTTGAACCGCCCGTCGGGCGCCGCAGCCGGGCTCGCTTCTGGTTCATCCTGCTCCTGATCCTGGCAGGCGCCGGCTATGCCGGATATCGCTTCTACCTCGCTCCGAAGTCGGAAACTCAGGTCGCTACCGCGCCCGGGCGCGGCAAGGGTTCGGGTGGACGCGGCGGCCACGCAGAGCCGCCCCAGGCGGTCGGCATTGCTACGGTCGCGCCCGGCGACGTCCCGATCGTGCTGGCGGGCCTCGGCACCGTGACGCCGCTCGCCACCGTCACGGTGCGCTCGCAGATCAGCGGCTATCTCACGGAGATCGGCTTTCGCGAGGGTCAGACCGTCAAGAAGGGCGATTTCCTCGCCCAGATCGATTCGCGCCCCTACGAGGCTCAGCTCGCCCAGTACCAGGGCCAACTGATGCGGGATCAGGCGCTGCTGCAGAATTCCAAACTCGATCTCGCCCGCTTCCAGCGGCTCTCTCAACAGGATTCGATCTCGAAACAGAACGTCGACACGCAAGGCGCCCTCGTCAAGCAGAACGAGGGTACGGTGGCGGCCGACCAAGCCCTCGTCGACCAGCAGAAGCTCAATATCACCTACACCCGCATCGTCTCGCCGGTGGAGGGACGCGTCGGCCTGCGCCAGATCGATCAGGGCAACTACATCACGGCTGCCTCGACCAGCATCGTGGTGGTGACGCAGCTCCATCCGATCTCGGTGGTCTTCACCCTGCCGGAGGACGACGTCGCGCGGGTGATGCGCCGCGTGCGCTCCGGCGCCAAGCTCGCCGTCACGGCCTACGACCGGGGTGACACCAACATCATCGCCACCGGTGTCCTCGACACCGTGGACAACCAGATCGATACCACCACCGGCACGGTGAAGCTGCGGGCGATCTTCGAGAATCAGGACGACGCGCTGTTCCCCAATCAGTTCGTCAACGCCAAGCTCGTGGTCGATACCGTGCGCGACGCGCCCATCGTTCCGACCGCGGCGATCCTGCGCGGCACCCCGGGCACCTACGTCTACCTGCTGCAGGGGGACGACAAGGTGGTGGTCCGCCCGGTCAAGCTCGGCGAGGCGGACGGCCCGCGGACGGTGGTCACCGAGGGCTTGAGCGTCGGCGACCGCGTGGTCGTCGACGGCACCGATCGTCTGCGTGACAACGCCCCCGTGCGCATCACCGAGGAGGCCGGCAAGACTCGGACCGGCGCGCCTGGCAATCGCCCGACCGCCGATGGGGCCGCGATGCCGGCCGCCGCGCCGGTGACGGAGGGCGCCAAGCCCGATGCTGTCAAGGCGGATGCCGTCGCGCCCGAAGGCCAGAAACGCGAGCGCCGCCGGCAACGTCCGGCCGAGGCCCAATGAGCCGATGAATCCGTCCCGCCTCTTCATTCTGCGGCCCGTCGCCACCACGCTGTTCATGCTGGCGATCCTGCTGGTCGGCATGGTGTCGTATTTGAACCTGCCGGTCTCGGCGCTGCCGTCGGTCGATTACCCGACGATCCAGATCCAGACCTTCTATCCGGGCGCGAGCCCGGAGGTGATGACCTCGGCGGTGACGGCCCCCCTGGAGCGGCAGTTCGGACAGCTCGCCAACCTCAACCAGATGACGTCGCAGAGTTCGGCCGGCGCCTCCGTCATCACCCTGCAGTTCAGCCTGGATCTCGCCCTCGACATCGCCGAGCAGCAGGTCCAGGCCGCGATCAATGCGGCCGGCAACCTGCTGCCCTCCGACCTGCCGGCGCCCCCGATCTACGCCAAGGTCAACCCGGCCGACGCACCGATCCTGACCCTGGCGCTCACCTCAAAGACCCTGCCGCTCACGGAAGTGCGCGATCTGGCCGAGACGCGACTGGCCCAGAAGATCTCTCAGGTGGCCGGCGTCGGCCTCGTCAGCACCGGCGGTGGGCAGCGCCCCGCCGTACGCATCCGCTTCAACGCTCGCGCCCTGGCGGCCTATGGCCTCAACATCGACGACCTGCGCACCACGGTCACCAACCTCAACGTCAACACCCCCAAGGGGACCATCGACGGGCCGACACAGTCCTATTCCATCAACGCCAACGACCAGATTCGCGACCCGAAGGCCTATGACGATGCGATCATCGCCTACAAGAACGGCGCACCGGTCCGGCTCTCGGACGTCGCCGACGTGGTCAACGGTCCCGAGAACACCAAGCTCGGTGCCTGGATGGACGAGACGCCCGCAGTCATCCTGAACATTCAGCGCCAGCCCGGCGCCAACGTCATCAGTACCGTCGACAAGATCAAGGCGCTGCTGCCCCAGCTTCAGGCGACTCTGCCGGCCGCCATCGGCGTCACCGTGCTTACCGACCGCACCACCACCATCCGTGCCTCGGTCCACGACGTCCAGGTGGAACTGGCGCTGGCCATCGGCCTCGTGGTGCTGGTGATCTTCCTCTTCCTGCGCAGCGTTTCGGCGACCCTGATCCCGAGCCTGTCGGTGCCGCTCTCCCTGATCGGCTCCCTGGCGGTGATGGATCTCTACGGCTTCTCCCTCGACAACCTGTCGCTGATGGCTCTCACCATCGCCACCGGCTTCGTCGTCGACGACGCCATCGTGGTGATCGAGAACATCGCCCGCCACGTGGAGGAGGGCGACTCGCCCTTGGAGGCGGCGCTCAAGGGCAGCCGCGAGATCGGCTTCACCATCATCTCGCTCACGGTCTCGCTGATCGCCGTGCTGATCCCGCTCCTGTTCATGGGCGATGTGGTCGGGCGCCTGTTCCATGAATTCGCCATCACGCTGGCCGCCACCATCATCATCTCGGCGGTGGTCTCGCTCACCCTCGTGCCGATGCTGTGCGCGCGCCTGCTGAAGGCGCATGTGCCCGGTGTCCAGGACCGTCACGAGGGACTCATCGCGCGCAGCGCGCGCCGCTTCATGGACGAAATCATCGCAGGCTATGGCCGCATGCTGCGGGTGGTGCTGCGCCACCAGACGCTGACGCTGATCGTCACCCTCGGTACGATAGCGCTCACCGCCTACCTGTTCGTTGTGATCCCCAAGGGGTTTTTCCCGGTGCAGGATACCGGCGTCATCCAGGGCGTGACCCAGGCCGACCAGACCGTCTCCTACGCGGCGATGGCCGAGCGCCAGCAGAAGCTCGCCGCCATCGTGCTGAAAGACCCGGATGTGCAGAGCCTGTCCTCCTTCATCGGAGTCGACGGCCAGAACGTGACCCTGAATTCCGGACGCTTCCTGATCAACCTGAAGCCGCAGGATCAGCGCATCGCCCGCGCGCCCGAGATCATCGAGCGGCTCAAGGCAGCCACAACCAATGTCGCGGGCATCCGCCTCTACCTGCAATCGGTGCAGGACCTCACCATCGACACGGCGGTCGGGGCGACGCAGTACCAGGTCATCCTGGAGAACCCAAACCTGACCGAGTTCGAGACCTGGGTCCCGCGCTTCGTGCGGGCGCTGCAGGCCTCCCCGCTGCTGATGGACGTGGCAAGCGACCTGCAGGCGAGCGGGCTGGCGGCCTACATCACCATCGACCGCCCCACCGCCGGCCGCTACGGCATCACCCCGGCCACCGTCGACAACGCCCTCTACGACGCCTTCGGCCAGCGCATCATCTCGACCATCTTCACCCAGTCGAACCAGTACCGGGTCATCCTCGAAGCCGATCCCGACTTGCACAAGACCATCGAGAGCCTGGACCACATCTACCTGCCGTCCTCGACCGTGGCCGCAGGCCAGGTCCCGCTCTCGGCGGTGGCGCGGGTGAGCGAACGGCGGGCCCCCTTGCTGATCAGCCATCTCGGCCAGTTCCCCGCCACCACGGTGTCGTTCAACCTCGCCCCCGGAGCAGCCCTCGGCGACGCGGTCACGGCGGTGGAGGCGGCCCGTCAGTCGATCGACCTGCCGCCGAGCTTCCGCGTCGTACCGCAGGGCTCGGTCTTCGCCTTCCAGTCGGCGCTCTCGAACCAGCTCTTCCTGGTGCTGGCCGCCATCGTGACCGTCTATATCGTGCTCGGCGTGCTCTACGAGAGCTTCATCCACCCGATCACCATCCTGTCGACGCTGCCCTCGGCCGGGATCGGGGCGCTGATCGGGCTGATGCTGTTCGGGCTCTCCCTCGACATCATCGCGATCATCGGCATCGTGCTCCTCATCGGCATCGTGAAGAAGAACGCCATCATGATGATCGACTTCGCGCTCCAGGCGGAGCGCGAGGAAGGCATGAGTCCGCGCGACGCGATCTACGAGGCCTGCATTCTGCGCTTCCGGCCGATCCTGATGACCACGCTGGCGGCCCTGTTCGCGGCGGTGCCGCTGATCGTCGGCACCGGCGTCGGCTCGGAACTGCGCCAGCCACTCGGTATCGTCATCGCCGGTGGCCTCATCGTCAGCCAGGTGCTGACCCTGTTCACCACGCCGGTGATCTACCTCGCCTTCGATCGCCTGGAGCGCCGCCTGTCCGGCCGCCGCGCCGGCGGGGCCGACAGCGTCGAGGCGCTGCCGTGAACGTCTCCGAGCCGTTCATCCGGCGGCCGGTCGCCACCACGCTGCTGACCATCGGCGTGCTGCTCGCCGGCATCTTCGCCTTCCTGAAGCTGCCGGTGGCGCCGCTGCCGCAGGTGGATTTTCCCGTCATCCTGGTCCAGGCGCAGATGGCCGGCGCTTCGCCCGAGACCATGGCAACCACCGTGGCGGCGCCCCTGGAACGCCGCCTCGGCGCCATCGCGGACGTCACCGAGATGACCTCGACGAGTTCGCTGGGTTCGGTCCGCCTCGTCCTGATGTTCGGGCTCAACCGCGACATCGACGGCGCGGCCCGGGACGTCCAGGCGGCGATCAACGCCGCCCGGGCCGATCTGCCGACGGCGCTCCGGTCGAATCCCACCTATCGGAAATTCAACCCGGCCGACGCGCCGATCCTGATCCTGGGCCTGACCTCCGATACCCTGACGCCGGGGCAACTCTACGATTCCGCCGCCACGGTGGTGCAGCAGAAGATGTCCCAGCTTCCCGGGGTCGGGAACGTCGACATCGGAGGCTCCTCGCTCCCGGCGGTGCGGGTCGAGCTCGATCCGACGGCTTTGTTCAATTACGGGATCGGACTCGAGGGCATCCGCGCGGCGCTCGCATCCGCCAACGCGAATTCGCCGAAGGGCGCCATCGAGACCGAGACGCGTCACTACCAGCTCTATGCCAACGACCAGGGCCGGGTGGCGGCCGACTACCGGGATCTCGTCGTCGCCTATCGCAACGGCGCCGCCGTGCGTCTCACCGATGTCGGCCAGATCGAGGACTCGGTGGAGGACCGGCGCAACCTCGGCCTCGTCAATGGCAAGCCGGGCGTGATCCTGTTCATCTACAAGCAGCCGGGCTCCAACGTCGTCGACACGATCAAGGGGCTGAAGGCCGCGATCCCGCAGGTGAAGGCGGCGCTTCCGGGCGACATCGACCTCATGGTCACGGGCGACCGCAGCGCCACCATCCGGGCCTCCCTGGCCGAGACCGAGGAGACGCTGCTGATCGCGGTCGTCCTCGTCGTCTTCGTGGTGTTCCTGTTCCTGCGCTCGGGCCGCGCCACGCTGATCCCGGCGGTGGCGGTACCGATCTCCATCGTCGGCACCTACTCGGCGATGTACCTGCTCGATTACAGCCTCAACATCCTGTCGCTGATGGCGCTGATCATCGCCACGGGTTTCGTGGTCGACGACGCCATCGTGGTCCTGGAGAACATCCAGCGCCACATCGAGAAGGGCAAGCCCCGGGTCGAGGCGGCCCTTCTCGGCTCACGCGAAGTCGGCTTCACCGTTATCTCCATGAGCCTGTCGCTCATCGCGGTGTTCCTGCCGATTCTGCTGATGGGCGGCATCGTCGGGCGCCTGTTCCAGGAATTCGCCGTCACGCTGTCGCTGGCGATCCTCATCTCGCTGGTGCTCTCGCTCACCACCACGCCGATGATGTGCGCGCTGCTGCTGCGGCGCGAGGCACCTCATCAGGCCGTGCGGCCGAACGGGTTCGTGCGCGTCCTGGAGGCCGGATTCGACGGGATGCTGGGGGGCTACGAACGCACCCTGCGCATCGCCCTGCGCCATCGTCGTCTGGTGGCCCTCTCGCTGCTCGCGACCGTGGGCCTGAACGTCTACCTCTACATCATCGTGCCGAAGGGCTTCTTCCCCGAGCAGGATACGGGACAGATGATGGGCGGCATCCAAGCCGACCAGCGCATCTCGTTTCAATCGATGAAGCAGAAGCTGGAGCAGGCGACCGCCATCGTGCAGGCCGACCCGGCGGTCGACAGCGTCGTGGGCTTCACCGGCGGGCGCGGCACCAACTCGGCCAACGTCTTCGTGGGCCTCAAGCCCCGGGGCGAGCGCGATTCGATCACCGCCGTGATGGCGCGCCTGCGCCCGAAGCTGTCTCGCGTCGCCGGCGCCCGGCTCTACCTGTTTCCGCGCCAGGATCTGCGCATGGGCGGCCGCCAGAGCTTCGCCCAATACCAGTACACCCTTCAGGGCGACACGGCGGAAGAGCTTTATGCCGCTGCGCCGAAGCTGGTTCAGGCGCTGCAGAAGAACCCGATCTTCGGGGACGTCACCTCGGACCAGCAGGAGGGCGGTCTCGAAAGCCGCCTCGTCATCGATCGGGCCACGGCTTTCCGCTACGGCCTGACTCCGGACAAGATCGACAACACGCTCTACGACGCCTTCGGCCAGCGTCAGGTCTCGACGATCTACAATCCTCTCAATCAATATCACGTCGTGATGGAGATCGCGCCGCGCTACCTCCAGAGCCCCGACACCCTGAAGATGCTTTACGTCTCGACTTCGGGCGGCAAGGCCCGGGGTTCGGCCACCACCAACGCGGTGGCGGGCACGGTGGCGGGTGGCCCGGCCTCCGCGGGCACGGCGGCGACGGCCGATGCGACGGCCGCCAGCATCGCGACCGACTCCGCCCGGAACGCGGCCGCCAACGCCATCGCGGGCGGCAAGGGCGGCGCCTCGTCGAGCGCGCCGGTCTCGAGCGCCAAGGAGACCATGATTCCGCTCTCGGCCTTCGCCCGCCTGGAGACCGGCAACGCGCCTGTGCAGGTGAGCCACCAGGGCCTGTTCGTCGCTACCACGGTCTCGTTCAATCTCGTGCCCGGCAAGAGCCTGTCCGATGCCACCGCCGCCATCGAGCAGGCGATCACCGATCTGCGCCTGCCTGCCACCATCCACGGCGAGTTCGCAGGCTCGGCCAAGAGCTTCCAGGAATCGTCCTCACGCCAGCCCTTGCTGATCCTGGCCGCGCTGCTGGCGGTCTATACGATTCTCGGAATCCTCTACGAGAGCTTCATCCACCCCATCACGATCCTGTCGACGCTGCCCTCGGCCGGCATCGGTGCTCTGCTGGCACTTCTCGTCTCCGGCACCGAATTCACCGTCATCGCGCTGATCGCGGTCTTCCTGCTCATCGGCATCGTCAAGAAGAACGCGATCATGATGATCGACTTCGCCCTCGATGCCGAGCGTACGCACGGAGCCTCCCCGCAGGATGCGATCTTCGAGGCCTGCCTCTTGCGCTTCCGCCCGATCATGATGACAACGCTCGCCGCGATGCTCGGTGCATTGCCCCTCATCCTCGCCGGCGGGGAGGGCTCCGAACTGCGCCGGCCCCTCGGCATCGCCATCGTCGGCGGCCTGATCGTGAGCCAGATCCTGACCCTCTACACCACCCCCGTCGTGTACCTGTATCTCGACCGGCTGCGCCGCCGCGCGCCGGCGGACGGCACCGCGCTGAGCCCGGCCGAATGAGGCTGCGCCCCGAACTTTTGACGACGCTGGGTCTCGCCGGACTCCTCTCCGGCTGCATGGTCGGGCCGGACTATTCGCGTCCCTCGGTGGAGACACCGCTGGCGTTCAAGCAGGGCGGCACCCGCGAGGACAGTGCCGCCTCTGTGGCGAGCCGCAAGGGCTGGCGCCCGGCCGCGCCCAACGACGGGGCCGAGCGCGGCGACTGGTGGCGGGTGTTTCGCGATCCCACCCTCGACCGGTTGATCCGCCTCGTCGACGTCGACAACCAGAGTCTTCGGGCCCAGGTGGCGGCCTACGAGCAGGCACGCGGTTTCGTTGCCCAGGCCCGCGCCGCGCTGTTTCCCACGGTGACCGGCGCCCCCAGCATCTCGCGGTCCCGCACCATCGGCATCGAGCGCACCAACGTGTCGCTCCAGGGGCAGGCGAGCTGGGAACTCGACCTGTTCGGCCGCATCCGCCGCAACATCGAGAGCGAGGTCGCGACCGCCCAGGCCACCGCCGCCGAACTCGCCCTCGTGCGCCTGACGCTGCAATCCGAGCTTGCCACCAACTATCTCACGCTGCGCTACCAGGATTCGCTCCAGCGCGTGCTCAACGAGAATATCGAGGGCTACAAGAGAAGCCTCGCAATCACCGAGAACCAGTACAATGCCGGGGTCGCAGCCCGCTCCGACGTGATCACGGCGCAGACCCAGCTGCAGACCACCCAGGCTCAGGCCATCGCCGTTGGTCTGCAGCGCGCCACCTTCGAACACGCCATCGCGCTGCTGGTCGGCCGGCCACCGTCGGAGCTCAGCCTCCCGGTGGCGCCGCTGGCCGCGCGTCCGCCCGGGGTTCCGGTCGGCATCCCCTCTGGGCTGCTCGAGCGGCGCCCGGACGTGGCCCAGGCGGAACGCAACGTTCAGGCCCAGAGCGAGCAGATCGGTGTCGCCGTGGCGGCGTTCTATCCGACCGTGACGCTGTCGGCCTCGGGCGGCATCTCCGGCAACCCGGCGAACGGTCTGTTCTCGGCCGCAAACCAGGTCTGGTCGGTGGCGGCCGCCGGGTCCGAGGTCTTCTACGACGGAGGCGCGCGCGCGGCAGCCCTGCGCATCACCCGTGCGGCCTACGACGCCAGCGTCGCGAATTACCGTCAGACGGTGCTGACAGCCTTCTCGGAGGTCGAGAACGGACTGGCCGGCGTGCGGATCCTCGCCCGCCAGCAGGTGGCCCAGGACGAGGCCTTGGCCTCCGCCCGCCGCGCCGTGGAGATCACCCTCAACGAGTACCGGGCCGGCACGCAGAACTTCACCACCGTGGTCACCGCGCAGGCGCTCGCCCTCAACAACGAGGTCACGGCCCTCCAGATCCGGCTCAACCGCTTCACCACCGCCGTCTCGCTGATCCGCGCCCTGGGCGGTGGCTGGGACGTGCGCAGCCTGCCGACCGGCGAGGAACTGAAGGAAGCCCGGTTGCCGGTAGATTCCGGGCAGGCCGTCCGCATGGACGAGTAGGGGCCGGTGCCAAGCGATCCGTGGCAGCCTGTGCGATCTGTCACGACCTTGGCCGGAACGTGCCGCGATGCCGCAGGTTGACGAGCGGATTTTGCCGGCGCGCCGCCCGGCAACCGTGAGTGGAGGCCGTGGGCCATGGACCAGATACCCCCCGCCGATGCACCCGAGCCAGAGGCCGTTCCGGCGGCACCGCCCTGCACCCTGGTGATCTTCGGAGCCGGCGGCGATCTCACGAAGCGACTTTTGATGCCGGCCCTGTACAATCTGGCCGCCGGAGGCCTGCTCGATCCGGGATTTCGGGTCATCGGGGTCGACCACAACCCCAACACCGACGAGGGCTGGCGTAAGGATCTGTCCGAGACGATGCAGTCCTTCACCACGGACCGCACCTCGGAATTCCATCCGGAACGCATCGATCCGAGAGCCTGGGGCTTCGTCCGCGAGCGACTGAGCTTCCTCCAGGGCGACTTCACCGCCACCGAGACCTTTTCGAGCCTCGCGGGTGCGCTGTCCAGCAACGTGATCTTCTATCTCGCCGTTTCGGCTCGCTTCTTCGGCCCGGTCGTCGATGCTCTGGGCGAGGCGGGCCTGCTCAAGGAACAGTCCGGTGCCTTCCGCCGCGTCGTCATCGAGAAGCCGTTTGGCAGCGACCTCGACTCGGCGCGAGCGCTCAACGCGCGCATTCTGAAGCACGGCACGGAGAGCCAGTTCTTTCGCATCGATCACTTCCTCGGCAAGGAGACGGTGCAGAGCATCTTGGCGATCCGCTTCGCCAACGGTCTGCTCGGACCGGTCTGGCACCGCGACCACATCGACCATGTCGAGATCACTGCGGCGGAGACCATCGGCGTCGAGGCCCGCGGTGCCTTCTACGAGCCCACCGGGGCGCTGCGCGACATGGTGCCGAACCACCTGTTCCAGCTCCTCTGCATGGTGGCGATGGAGCCCCCCGCGACCCTCGATGCCGAGGATGTCCGCGATGAGAAGGCCCGGCTGATCCAGGCGGTGCAGCCGGTTCAGCCCGCGCAGGCGGTACGAGGCCAGTACGGCGCCGGTCGGGAGCACGGGCACGCCGTGCCCGGCTACCGCGACGAACCGAACGTCGCCGCGGATTCGCGGACCGAGACCTACGTCGCGCTGAAGCTTTCGATCGACAATCCGCGCTGGAAGGACGTTCCGTTCTATCTCCGCACCGGCAAGCGGATGACCGACCGCGTGACCGAGATCGCACTTCACTTCCGGCCTCCGGCCCGCTCGCCCTTCGCGGCTCCCGATGCGCCCGTGACCCCGGATGTGCTTCGCTTCCGGATCGACCCCGAGCAGGGGATGGATATCGTGATGAACGCCAAGCGGCCCGGGCCGCGACTCGATCTCGGTCGGGTCACCGCTGCGTTCGACTACGGTGACTTCTTCAAGGAAACGCCGAGCGTCGGTTACGAGACGCTGCTCTACGATTGCCTGATCGGCGATGCGACGCTGTTCCAGCGCGCCGACAGCATCGAGGCGGCCTGGGCGGTGGTCGATCCGTTGCTGAAGGCCTGGATCGATGCCCCCGTGGAGTTCTATTCCGCCGGCAGCGACGGGCCGGAAGGTGCGACCGCGTTACTGGCCGCCCAGGGCCATCGGTGGCTACCGCTCGGCGAGGGATGACCGCGTCGCTTTCGATGGTTTCGCGCCCCGGGATGCTGTCGAGATCGGCCGGCCCGCGCCTTGCCTGCCGGCCGGCCGGCCCTTGTCCGGTGATCCCGGTTGGAGCTCCGTCAGGGCATCGTGGTGCAGGAGCAGGACTCCGGTGGCGGCGGCGAGCTTTCGCGCCGCTGGCGTGAACCCGGCATTGGAGACCACCGCCGCCATGTCGCCGGACCAGTAATGCAGGGCCGCGGCGATTTCCTGCACGGCGCCATTCCCCACCGGCCGACCATAGCGCTTGCACTGGACCACCAGACGGATGCCGGCCTGCTCGGCAACGATGTCGGCCCCCTGGTCGCCGCTGGCCTGCGTCGCGCGGGCGGCCCAGCCCGCCTCCCGCAGTCGTTCGGCGCAGTAGCGTTCGTAAGCGATGCCGTCTTCTGGCGCCTCACTCTCGTCGGGCAGGTTAATCTCTGATGCGACGCGCTCGATGATGTCGAGGATTTCGTTCCAGAGGTCGTCGATCGCCGCCCCGAGCCCGCGGGCTTCGAGCTGCGGCACGATGGTGCGCTCGGCGAAATAGGCGCGTTCCCGCTCCCATCCATCGCTGATCAGATTGCCATAGGCATCGACGAAGCATTCCTGCCGCCGGCGGAGGGCAAGCGTCGGCGCGTGCCCGCGCGCGATCCGCCGGATCAGTCGACGGATGCGCCGGGGACGGTCGAGATGGTGGAGAAGGATCGCGACGAGCGCGAGACCCGCACCGATGGCGCCGGGCTGGCCGAACCAGAGGGCGAAGCCCCCTCCCAAGACCGAAGTCCAGAACAGGCGCGCCACGAGACGCGATCGGTCCGACATGATGTGGTTTCAACCCCCGAAGGCGCCGGGGTCATCCGACCGCCGGCCTCATCGAGCCGGACCGTGCCAGCCGCGGGTTGCGCGTTCTCTAACGGAGTCGGATTGGCCGCCAGGAATTCCGTCCCGGCGTCTGAAGATGCGGTGCCCGAATACAGGGCGATGAGGTACAGAGCGTGCCCTTTTGCTTCGAAGATCGGTCTGGTCCAAGAGAAAAGCAACATTTCACGCGAGCCTGGACGCTCCATCGCCCGATTGGTCACTCGCTGTGGATAACGCCGCAAAGGCGGGAGCGTGATGCTCCGGCCTCTGCGCTGCGCCTTTCCGGCGTGGTCGCTTGCGATCCGGCTCAGGCCTGAGCGGCGAGGCGCGGACGACGTCCGCGCGGGAGCGGTGCGGACTTGGCTTCGATGTCGACGAGGACGTTGTCCTGCTTCCGGCGCTGCTGGCCCAGACCCATGTTCTTGGCCAGTTCCGAACGGGCGGCGGCATAGTTCGGCGCAACCATCGGATAGTCGCTCGGGAGACTCCACCGGGTGCGATACTGCTCGGGCGTCATCTCGTAGCGCGTCCGAAGATGGCGCTTCAGCGACTTGAACTTCTTACCGTCTTCCAGACAGACGATGTAGTCCGGGGTGATGGACCGCTTGACCGAAACGGCCGGGGTCAGCGGCTCGACCTTCTCTTCGACGCCGGACTGATTCAGCTTGCCGAGGGTCGCGTGAATAGACGCGATCAGGGCCGGCAGGTCCGCAATCGGAACCGAGTTGTTGCTTACGAACGCAGACACGATGTCTGCCGCAAGTTCGATGTAGTCGGGCAGGATTTCCGTCTCAGCACTCATTACCTGATCTCTCAATGCGCTTGTGAAGGTTGCGGACCCCGGTGGGAAGCTGCCGCCGGGGAGGTTTGGCAAGGGGCGTCATGGTTGTGACTTGCTTCTAGCTATGATGAAGCAAAGAAAAAGGCAAGAGGCTGTTTAGGTCTCGCATGGATAGACCGCGGCGTTTGCTAGTGAACTGGAATAGACCACCAACTGCATGCATTCTGAGAAACCGGCCTGGATTGGTCCAAAATTCTGCAGAACTACACAGATGCCCGTTGAGGGCTGTGAACGGTTCTGACGGGCGGGCATTTCGCTCGCAACGAATTTTGACGGGGTCGTTGATAGCGATCTGTTACAGATCAAAAGCGGGGTTCGATCTGACCGCAAACGGACCTTTAGAGCCGATATCGAGCAAAACCCGCCGGATGGCCTAAATTAGTCCTTGAATACAAAATCCAGACCCAAAATGGTTGGTCTCGCGGCCGGAAAAAGCCGCGATGCGCCGGCAGCGAGAATCCATCGCTCGAAGAAAAATCTACGTAGGTGTCATCGGGCCCGCACCGGCAGGTTTGGAATACTCTTGCAGGTGGCCGTAAGGTCTAGGCCTTATAACTCTAAGTTGCGCGGTCCGTAAGACTTGAACCGTTCCACGGTCCGCCAGATCTCATCGTCCTCGAGGAGGATCGGGCGCCCGACCTGCAGGGCGATCGCGTATTGCTGGCACAGCGCCTCGATCTCGACCGCGAGCCAGAGGGTCTTCTTCAGGTCAGGTCCGATGGCGATCATGCCGTGATTGGCCAGCAGGCAGGCTGTCCGGTCCTTCAGGGCGGCAAGAGCCAGGGCCGACAGGGCTTCCGTTCCATAAGGCGCATAGGGCGCGCATCGCACCGTCGGGCCGCCCGCTGCCGCGATCATGTAATGAACCGCCGGGATGTCCTGCCCGCACATCGCGAAAGCGGTGCAATGGGTCGGGTGGGCATGGACCACGGCGTTGATCTCCGGCCGCGCCACCAGGATATCGCGATGGAAGCGCCATTCCGACGACGGCGCGAGGCCGGGCGAAGCTTCTCCGGTGAAGGTCATGGCCACGATATGCTCCGGCTGCAGCACCTCGGCGGGGATGCCGGAGGGCGTGACCAGGAAGCCATCGGCGGACCGCACGGAGATGTTGCCGGAAGTGCCCTGACTTAAGCCGAGGGCGAGAAGGTCGCGCATCGCGGACACGAGACCGGCGCGCGCCGCGTTGTCGTTGGACTCGGGGAGGGGGGTCGGCATGCGGATCTCCAGGATGGGACGCCCTACCGTGCGGGCGCCGGCGGTCTATAACACCGGCTGCCGGGTGCGCCCGGCACCAGGCCGGGTCGGCCCGGTCCGTGGCGTCCTCCGGTTTCGGAGCGACGCGAGAATAGCCGTCCGATTCCCCGAGCAGAGGCAGTTCGGCCGATGAGTACCTACCGCTTCGAGGCTCTGGTCGCGCCCCGTGCGATCGCCCTTGCGGGCCTGGAGGATGGGCCCGACGGCTTGGCCGAGGCGGTCCTGGCGAATCTCCTGCGCGCGCAGTTCCTCGGCTCGATTCTCCGGATCGGCTCCGATGCGGCGTCCGGCGCATTTCCATCGTTCGCCGACCTGCCGGACGCCCCCGATCTCGTCATCCTGGCGACCCCCGCCGGTTCGATTCCCGAGCACATCGCGGATGCCGGCCGGCGGGGCGCGGCGGCCGCCGTCATCGTGACGCCGGATGTCGGCGCCGATCTCTGCGAGACGGCCAGGACGGAAGCCCGCCGGCACGGCCTGCGCCTGCTCGGTCCGGGCAGCATCGGTCTCTCGGTTCCCGGCGCCCGGTTGGATGCGAGCCTGCTGTCGCGCGCACCGAAGGCGGGGGACCTCGCCCTGGTCTCGCAATCGGGCACGGTCGCGGCCGGCATCGTCGAGTGGGCGGCGCGGCGTGACGTCGGCTTCTCCGCCGTGATGTCCCTCGGCTTGGCCTGCGATATCGACGTGGCCGACTGCCTCGATTACTTCGCCGCCGACATCCGCACCCGTGCGATCCTGCTTTCCCTCGATGGGGTAGTGGACGCGCGCAAGTTCATGTCCGCGGCGCGGGCCGCAGCGCGGGCCAAGCCCGTGGTCGTCCTGCGCGCGGGCCGCCACCGGGCGCCGCCGCGCCACGCGACGACGCATACCGGCGCGCTCGCCCGGCCCGATACGGTCTACGAGGCGGCGTTTCGACGGGCGGGCCTGCTCTCGGTCGATGGCCTCGACGCGATGTTCTCCGCGGTGGAAACTCTTGGGCGGCAGCGGCCCTTCCCCGGCCACCGCTTGGCGATCGTCGGCAATGGGCGGGGTATCGGTGCCCTGGCCGCCGACCGGCTCGCCGACCGGGGCGGCATCCTGGCTGCGGCGGGACGCCTAGGCAATCCGGTGGATCTCGGCGTCGCGGCGGGACCGGAGGCCTATGCGGATGCCCTGGCGCCGTTGCTGACCGACCCCGACAACGACGCGGTGCTGGCGGTCCACGTGCCGACGGCGCGCTCCGACGGCACCGCGGTGGCGACGGCCATCGCCGAGACGGTGAGTCGGGTCCGTCGCAGCGGGGCGCGCCGGAAGCCCGTCTTCGCCGTGACGATCGGCGAGGAGGCCGAAGCCGCGAGCCGGCTCGCGGCGGCCGGCATCCCGCGCTTTTCCACCGACGATGCCGCCGTCGAGGGGTTCCTGCACCTCGTCCGCTACCGCGAGGCGCAGGATGACCTGATGCGCACGCCGGATTCACTGCCGCGCGACTTCTCGCCGGATGTCGAGGCGGCCCGCGCCATCGTCGCCCGCGCCGTGGCCCAGGGCCAGACCTGGCTCGATCCCGTGGCGGTCGCCGACCTGCTGGCGGCCTACCGCATCGACAGCGTGCCCCTGACGCTGGCGCCCGACATCGATGCCGCCGCGACCGCAGCCTGGAGCATCATCGCGGCGGGCGGCGCCGTCGCGCTGAAGGTCGTCTCGCCCGACATCGTGCACAAGTCCGACGTGGGCGGCGTCCGCCTCGATCTCACCAGCGAGGCCGATGTGCGCACGGCGGCCGCCGATATCCTGGCGCGGGCCCGGCGGCTGGCGCCGGACGCACGGATCACCGGCTTCGCGGTTCAGCCGATGATCCGGCGCGGCAAGCAGCGGGAGCTGATCGCAGGCCTCGCCGAAGATCCGACCTTCGGGCCGGTGGTGGTGTTCGGGCGCGGCGGCACGGCGGTGGAGGTCATCGACGACCGGGCCCTCGGCCTGCCGCCCCTCGACCTGCGGCTCGCCTCCGAATTGATCGACCGCACCCGCGTCGCCCGGCGCCTCGCCGCTTATCGCGACGTCCCGGCGGTGGACCGCCACGCGGTGGCCCTGGTGCTGGTCAAGCTCGCGCAGATGGCCGCCGATTGCCCGGAGGTCCGCGAACTCGACATCAACCCGCTCCTGGCCGACGAGACCGGCGCCCTGGCTCTCGATGCTCGCGTGATGGTGGCGCCCGAGGCTCCGACGGGCCGCCGCGCGCGGGGCACCTATCATCCGCGCTTCGCGATCCGGCCCTACCCGGTCGAGTGGGAGCGCGTGCTGCACCTGAAGGGCGAGACCATCCGGGTGCGGCCGGTTCGACCCGAAGACGAGGCGCTGTTCCTCGCCTTCTTCCAATCGGTTAGTGCCGAGGATCTGCGCCTGCGCTTCTTCGCCCCGGTGCGCGACTTCAACCACGCCTTCCTGGCCAAGCTCACCCAGCTCGACTACGCCCGCGCCATCGCCTTCGTGGCCATCGATGACGCCACCGGGGCGATGCTCGGCGCCGTGCGGCTTCATGCCGACGCCAATCACGAGAGTGGCGAATACGCCATCCTGATCCACGGGGATCGCAAGGGCACGGGCCTCGGCCATGCCCTGATGAGCCTGATGATCGACTGGGCTCGCATCGAGGGATTGTCCCGGGTCGAGGGAACGGTTCTGCGGGAGAATCGGCCGATGCTCGCGGTGTGCAGGCAGCTCGGGTTCACCACGCGGCCCGACAGGGAGGATGCCGGCGTGGTCAAGGTCTCGCTGGCCCTGTAGGGCGTCTCAGGCTTGCGCGATCTGGCCTCCGATCAGGCCCGTTCCGAGATCCGGCGCACGCCGCCCGGGTCGGCGCTGGCGCTGAATTGCGACGGCGTCATTCCGTAATGCTGCCGGAACAGGCGGCTCATCTGGGCGGCGCTGCGAAACCCGGCCTCCTCGGCGAGCCGGGCGATGGGATGCGGCTGAGCCGGCGCGCTGAGAGCCGCCTTGACCTGCGCGAGGCGGGCCGAACGGATGTAGGATTCGACCCCGCCCACCGGCTGGAACATGGCGAACAGGCGTGAACGCGACGCGCCGATGCTGCGCGCCACATCGGTGGCGCTGAGATTGGGATCGGCCAGGGATGCCTCGATGTACAGGCAGGCCTTGCGGAACGACCGGGCCGGATCGGCATGCGACGTCCCGTGCCCGAGGGCGCCGGTGATGGCCTGGGCCATCAGGGTCGCAGTGTGCCCGAGGGTCTCGGCATCGAGGGCATCGCGATTCGGCAGGCGCTCGCGGAGGCGCAGCAGTTGCGCCGTGTAGGGCGCGGCGATCTCGGGTGGGATCACCAGGCCGTGCAGCTGATCCAGCCGGCCGAACCATCGTTTTGCGAAGGGGCGCGGCATGCTGACGAAGTTGCGTCGCTGCCGGGGAATGCCCTGGGCATCGCGGATGATCGTCGGTCGCGAGAAATCGATGACATAGACCGACCCCGTGCCGGCGCGGACTTCGCGCCCGTCGAAATTGCCGATGATGTCACCGGTCTCGATGTGCTGGAACACGATGACGTCGAGACCGTCATAGCCAAGCTTCTGCGCCGGACGGTGAAAGACGAAGGGCACCCCATCCATGAAATGGAAACGCAGGTGTTCAGTCCAGAAGCTCGTAATCTCCACCTGGAATGGAGCCACCAGCGGTGTGACCAGGGCCGAACTGGCGAACATGACCTGATAGACGTGAGCGGCTTCGTCCGGCGGATAATCGCGGCTGGAGAAATGCACGCGCCGCAACGGAAAGAGACCGTCTTTGGCCTGATGGTCCGGGGACAATGCGTGCAAGGCGGCGTTCACCACTGCGAGGCTTGGCGCTGACGACAACAATAGCGGATTCGCCGTTCAGTTCCCTCCCAGCAAGATAGGTGATTCCTCAAAACGGCGTCCCGGAGCGGCCTCCTCGAGGGGCGTCCCGGAGAGACCGGACGAATGGGAACGCACGGCCTTTCCACCGGTGCCGCGACGGCGGCAACGATTCGGCCCCAGCCGATGCGACAGGCCAGATCAGTCGGGGAAAAGATCGCGATAATCCGCAAAACAGCGCATCCAGATCGACCGCGCCCGGCACATCATTTGACTTTCGATTTGCTAATTGTCGCCTAAGCGCGTACAAAACCGCCATCAACCCAACGGCAGGACTTCTGCGGCGCGGTTTCGAAGCGGAACCGGGCTTACCCTTATTGGGCGTCGGATTGGTGATGGAGACGGCCGCGCATGATCGCGTGGATCTCCGGAAGATAAGCCCGCAAGGGCGAAGGAATACGATGGCTGTCGGTACTGTTAAGTGGTTCAACGAAACAAAGGGTTTCGGTTTCATTCAGCCGGATAACGGCGGAAGCGACGTGTTCGTGCACATCTCGGCTGTCGAGCGCGCTGGCCTTCGTGGCCTCGCCGAAGGCCAGAAGATCTCCTACGAGATGGAAACCGATAAGCGCAGCGGCAAGCAGTCCGCCGGTAGCCTCCAGACCGTCTGAATAAGGCGGGCCCCACGCGGAGCCCGACCTGTTTCGAGAGCCGCCTCCCGCATGGGAGGCGGCTCGCTTGTGTTCTAAGACCCTTTCCGAGGGGAGCGCGCCCAGCGCGGCCTCCCGCATAACAGGATCCTGTGTGAGCCAATTCAACCCGAACTCGATGACCGATCGCCTCAAGGCCGCGACGGAAGCCCGCGCCGCAGCGCTGGCCCGCTTCCGCGATCGTCCGCCTGCGGATGATCCGGCCGTGGTCGCCCGCAAGGCGGAGCGAGCCCAGATCGCCCGGGAGCGGGAGGTCCGCGTCGCGGCCCGCGAGCAGGCCCGCATCGAGGCCGAGGCCCAGCGCGCCGCCGAAGCCGAGGCAGAGCGGGAGCGTCTCGCTGCGGAAGAGATCCTTGCTGCCGAGGAGAAGGTCGCCCAGGCCGCAGCAGCCCGCCTCGAGCAGAAGGCGCAGCGCGATGCCCGTTATGCAGCCCGCAAGGCCAAGGCTCGTCGCTGAAGACAAGGCTTTTCGCTAAGGCCAAGGCATTTCGATAAGGCCAAGGCATTTCGATAAGGCGAAGTGTCGTTGCTAGGGCCAAGGCTCTTGAGAAAGGCCACGGCGCGTCGCCGATTTCAGCGCGTCGCCGAAAATCGTCCGACCGTGAGATCGATCTCGCGGTCGACGGCGGGTTCGCCCCGAACCTGCCGGCAATGATCTGTCCTCCTGGACCGGTCCGCATCACCGGGTCCGCCGAAGCCGGCGCACCCCCTTCGGCGTGACCTCTGTCCGCCGAGCCGCGATCGAGGAGATCCGCGCCATGTCCCACAAGTTCAAACTCGGCCAGCGCGTGCGCCGGGCCCAGATCGGCTACGCCTCCCCCAAGACCGACGTGTCCGACATCTTCGAGATCGTCCGTCTGGTGCCCGAGGACCAGACCGGCGAGCCATTCTACCGGATCAAGTCCGGGGCGAGCGAGCGCGCCGTCCGCGAAGGCGAGATCACCGAGGTCTGACGCCTGTTCCGCCCGGCGACTGTTCCCCGGTTGGGGAGGCGTCTCCGGGACTCTGCAGCATCGACGGGATGACCACCGGGACAGCTTCCGCTGTCCCGGTTTCCGTGGAACAGACTTCCCACCGCGTCAGGTCAGCACCACCACGCGGCTGCCGATCTCGACGCGGCCGTACAGGTCGATCACGTCCTGATTGATCATGCGGATGCAGCCCGACGACACGCTCTTGCCGATCGAATCCGGCTCCAGCGTACCGTGGATGCGATAGAGCGTGTCCTTGTTGCCCTGCCAGAGATAATGCGCCCGAGCCCCGAGCGGGTTGTGCGCGCCGCCCGGCACGCCGAGGCCGCTCTGGAGCTGTGACACCGACTTGGCGAGCTTCGGCGTGCGCGCGATCATCTCCTTCGGGGGATACCAGTCCGGCCACATCTGCTTCGAGTTCACCGTCGAGGCCCCGGACCACGAAAAGCCCTGCTTGCCGACGCCAACGCCGTAGCGACGCGCCCGGCCGTTCGGCTGCACCAGGATAAGGTGGTGCGCCCGCGGGTCGACCACGATGGTGCCGGGCGTTTCGGGGCCCGTATAGGCGATCTCCTGGCGCAGGAACGAGGGGTTCGTTTTGCGCCAGTTGAAGGCGTAGACTGGGAACGGCTCGTCGGTGATCGCCGCATAGGCGCGGTTGTAGTCGATCGGGCCATTGTCCACGGGCTTGGCCGGCGCGGCCTGTTGCGGCGAGGCCGGCGGAACCTGGCGCGGGGCGTAGAGATCCGCATCCGGATCGTCGACCACTGCGGCACGGCCCCGCTGCCCCCCCATCCGGTCGAGAGTGCGGTCCTGGCCGCGATCCGAATAGGGCACGTACTGGCCGCCCCGTCGGCGATAGAGCCGTCCCTCCTCGTCGCGATAGAGACGCTCGTCGTCATACGGGCCATTGCCGTCGAGGCCGTCGCCGAAGAGGCCACGGCTCTGGGCGAGGGCGGACCCGACGGGTGTGAGGAGCGCGAGGCTCGTCGTCGCCCCGGTGAGAAGCGTGCGGCGGGTCGTGTGGGACATGGAGGTCGCTCGGGCGGTCGTCGTTAAAATGGTTCGCTCGACGCCGGGCCTAGCAAGTCGTCACGCGCGCGTCACGTCACCTTGAGGATGGGCAGCCTTGCGTGACTACCAAAGGTCGTCGGCGATGCAAACCGAGCACAATGCCCACGGCTCGGCATCGATCTGGAGTTCTTCGAACAACCGCGTGAAGACTCTCCACGCGGCGACCGGCGGGAGACTTTCACCATGTCTTCAAAAAAGCCGTGGTCATCAGGTCCGACGCCGCGGGCAGCGGTTGTCAAAAGCGTGGCCGTGTCGCCATAGGAAGTGACCCGAAAGGGCCCCCCCTCAAAATCATGGAACGCGACCCGTGCCGGTCCCTCCGCATCACACCTTCCGCGCGCGTCCAGCGCTGCTCGCGGCGTTTCTGCTCGTCGCTCTGGTACCGGGGGAGGCTTCGGCGAACCGCACGCCGACGCCGACGCCGGCCGACGCGCGAGCCCCGGCGACCACCTGGACGTCGAGCGAGCCCGACAACGCCGCCTGTCAGCGCACGCGCCGCAAGTTGTGGCAAGCAGGCGAGGGCTGGATCGTCCGCGGCGTCACCGTGTGCCGTTGAGGCGGCTGGAGCGCCGCGGCGCCGTATCGGGACATGCGCAGGCTCGACCTCGCCGCCGCGACGACGTTCGGCCAAGGGGATGTCTCGACGATGGCTCTCGCCTCTCCGCATCTGGTCACGGCAGGACAGGTCGCGTTCCAGGGCCTCGTGGGCCATGATGATCGGCACGCCGAACCGTCAGTGCGCCGTCACGCGGGTGGTGGCGCACCACAAGGACGGCGGCTCGCCGCGGCGCGATCGAAGCGAAATCAACGTCGTTCGACGCCGCCCCGCAGGGATCGACCGGATTTCGTATGAACGGCCCTGCCGGATATAGGTGTTCGGGCATTGGCCTCGGCGAATTTTACGGTCTGCGCGTCGTTCTACGTAGGAAGATCGGCGGCACGCAGGTAAAGCTGCAGCGGCCACGCGTTCGCTCGTCGGATCGTCCGTGTCTGTCATGGGCGGCAACGCGTCTGTGCGACCGCGACCGGAGGGGCGATTGAGTAGGACCGGCGACGCGCCCGAGACCAGGTCCGCGGCCCTTGCGCGCTACGGCATCCTCGATACCGCCCCCGAGGCGGCGTTCGAGGACGTCGTCAGGCTGGCCTCGATGCTTCTCGAGATGCCGGTGTCCCTGGTTTCGCTGGTCGAGTCCGATCGGCAATGGTTCAAGGCCCGGATCGGCTTCGATCGCGCCGAGACCACGCTGGCGGAATCGATCTGCGCCCACGCCGTGCAGCAGGACGGCCTCTTCGTGATCCCGGACACCACCCGGGACCCGCGCACGGCGAACAACCCCCTGGTCACGGGCACGCCGCACGTTCGGTTCTACGCCGGCATGCCCCTGCACGCGCCCGAGGGGACGGCGCTCGGCACGCTCTGCGTGCTCGACGTGAAGCCGCGGGAACTCACCGAGGCGCAAGCCTTCATCCTGCGGACGCTGGCCGGGCAGGTGATGACCGAGCTGAACCTGCGGCGCGCGCTGCGGGAGCGCCGCGCGAGCGACCGGCACAACGCGGCGATCATCGAGAGCGCCATCGATTACGGCATCATCACCCTCGATCTCACCGGCCTCGTGACAAGCTGGAACGTCGGCGCCGAGCGCATCCTCGGCTGGACCGAGGCCGAGATCGTGGGGCGTCCGGCCGAACTCTTCTTCGCGGAGGAGGACCGCCTGCGCGGCCTGGCGGAGCACGAGATGCGGGTCGCGCGCGAGCTCGGACGGGCCAACGACGAGCGCTGGCACGTCCGCAAGGATGGAACGCGCTTCTGGGCGATGGGCGAGATGATGGCCCTGAAGGACGAGGATGGCAGCCATATCGGCTACCTCAAGATCCTGCGCGACCGCACCGCCCAGCGGCAGGCCGAGGACGCCCTGATCAAGCAGACGACGCTGCTCCAGACGGTCACCGACCATCTCAGCGAGGCCGTGATCCGCCTGACCCGCGACGACGTCGTCACCTTCGCCAACCCGGCGGCGGAAGCCATGCTCGGCTGGCCGAACGGCAGTCTGATCGGGCGCAACCTGCACGACACCGCGCATCACCACCACGCCGACGGCCGACCGTATCCGCGCGAGACCTGCGAGGTCGTGCGCTCGCTGAAGAGCGGGGAGGCCCTGCGCGAACGCGAGACCACGTTCTTCCGCCAGGACGGAACCCCCATCGACGTCGTCACCAACAACGCACCGATCATCGAGGATGGGCTGGTGCAGGGCGCGGTGCTGACCCTGACCGACATCACGGAGCGCAAGGCGGCGGGCGCCCGCCTGAGCCGGAGCGAGGAGCGCCTGGCGCTCGCCCTCAACGCCTCCGGCATGATCGGGACCTGGGACTGGGATCTGCGTGAGGACGTCATCTACGCGGACGCCAACTTCGCCCGGATCTACACCGTCGATCCGGAGCGCGCCGCCCTCGGTGCGCCGTTGGCGGACTACATCCGCAACTTCCATCCCGACGACATGGGCCGGTTCCAGGCGGAGCTGGATCGGCTCTTCGCGGGGGCAAGGGAATTCGCCTGCGAATATCGGATCGTCCAGCCCGACGGTTCGCATCGCTGGGTCATCGCGCGCGGAAGCCTGGTGCGGGCCGCCGACGGAACGCCGCTGCGCTTCCCCGGTGCCTCCGTCGACATCACCGAGCGTAAGCGTGCCGAGGAGCGCCAGGCCGCCCTGGTCGAACTGGGCGAGCGCCTGCGCGAATCGCAGGACCCGGCCGAGATCGCCTTCGTGGCCGCCGAGATTGCGGGACGCACCCTCGGTCTGACCCGAGCCGCCTACGGCACCCTCGATCCGTCCGGCGTTTATCTCGACGTTATCCGGGACTGGACGTTGCCGGGGGTGGCCAGCCTCGTGGGGCGGCATCGCTACGACGATTACGGCTCCTATCTGCCCGAGCTGCGCCAGGGCCGGGACGTGGTCATCGCGGATGTGGAGCAGGACCCGCGCACGGCCGGCTATCCCGAAGGGTTCCGCGCCCTCGACGTCCGCACCGTGATCAACCTGCCCCTGATGGAGCGCGGGCAACTGGTGGCGGTGTTCTGCCTGCATGATTCGAAGCGGCGCGACTGGACCCCGGACATCCTCGACTTCGTGCGCAACGTCGTCGACCGGACCCGTGCCGCCGTGGCCCGCCTCCGCGCCGAGGAGCAGCAGGAACTCGTCAATCGTGAACTCAGCCACCGCATGAAGAACCTGCTGGCGATGGTGCAGTCCATCGCCACCCAGACCATGCGGACGGCGGTCGACGTCGATACCGCCAAGGAAGTTCTGGCCGGCCGCCTGATCGCCCTGGGCCAAGCGCATGACCTCCTGATGGGCGGCGCTCTCGGCAGCACGCTGATCGGCCCGGTGGTGCGCGGCGCCCTGAAACTGCACGAGGACCAGGCCGGCCGCTTCCGCCTCGATGGCCCGGATCTCGAGATCGGCGCCAAGCCCGCCCTCTCGCTGGCGCTGATGCTGCACGAACTCGCCACCAACGCGGCCAAGTACGGGGCGCTCTCGCAGGAGACCGGGCATGTCTCCATCCGCTGGGAGGTCCGCGACGAAGCCGGCGAGCCGCACCTCGCCCTGTCCTGGACGGAGGTCGGCGGTCCGCCGGTGACGAAGCCGGCGCGCAAGGGCTTCGGGTCGCGCTTCATCGAGCGCGGGCTCGCCGGGCAGGTGGGCGGGACCATCGCGCTGGACTTCCCACCCGATGGCGTCACCTGCGCCATCGCGGCGCCACTCTCGGCCTTCCAGGCCGACAGCTGATCCCGGCGTCCATCGGCTTCCGACCCCGTCAGGCCCATTTCCTGGGCAGTGCCGCCTGACGCGCCATCGCACGACGGCGATCGATCACCGATGGGAGACCGTGAAGCCCTCGCGTCTGGCCTGGCACGTTCGGTGCTTCTGGGAGCCCGTTGCCGATCGGCGACGCGCGGGGCAACGGCGCTCCGCATGCGGACGGCGTGAGTCCGGATCCCTTGGCATGAGCGGTCGCCCGGCGGCCGTGAACCTCGAGACGCACTCCATGGCCAGCTTCAAGACCGTGATGAAATCCGGTCATCCCCCGACCCTGTTCGCCGCCTTCCTCTACTTCGATTTCTGCTTCGCCATCTGGGTGCTCAACGGCGCCATGGGCCCGTTCATCACCGAGACCTACAAGCTCACTCCGGCCCAGACCGGGTTCATGATCTCGCTGCCGATCCTGGCCGGTGCGATCATGCGTTTCCCGCTCGGTATCCTCGCCCAGTATATCGGGCGCAAGAACGCCGCCATCACTGAGATGAGCGTCATCATGCTGGCGATGGCCTTCGGCTTCTTCTACGTGGACACCTACGACGAAGTGCTGGCCATGGGCGTCCTTCTCGGTATCGCTGGGGCCTCGTTCGGCGTCGCCCTGTCCCTCGGCTCGGGTTGGTTTCCGAAGGAACACAAGGGCCTCGCCATGGGCATCGCCGGCGCCGGCAATTCCGGCACCGTGCTGGCCGTGCTGTTCGCGCCGCCGCTGGCCCAGGCCTATGGCTGGCAGGCCGTGTACGGCTTCGCCGGCTGCGTGATGGCGATCCCGCTGATCGTCATGATTGTCTTTGCCAAGGAGCCGCCGGACGCCGAGCACCAGTCCTTCAAGGAGCACATCTCCTGCCTGTTCCAGAAGGACGGCTGGGCCTTCAACCTCATCTACATCATTACCTTCGGCGGTTTCATCGGACTGTCGAACTTCTTGCCGACCTTCTTCTACGAGCAGTTCGCCGTCACCAAGGTCGAGGCCGGCCGCCTCACCATGCTGGCGGCCCTGATGGGCTCCGGCATCCGCGTCGCCGGCGGATACTTCGCCGATCGGCTCGGCGGTATCCTGGTCCTGTCCGTCGTGCTGATCGCCGCCGTCGGGTCGTTCCTGCTCCTGACCGCGACCCCGTCGCTGGCGCTGACCACGGCCCTGTTCATGCTGTGCTTCGCCGCGCTCGGGGCTGGCAACGGCGCCCTGTTCCAACTCGTGCCTCTGCGCTGGCCGGCGAACACGGCGGTGGCCGGTTCGATGATCGGCGAGGTGGGTGCCCTCGGTGGCGCGATCCTGCCCAACGTCATGGGCCTGTCGAAGCAGTATACCGGCTCTTTCGCCCTCGGCTTCGTCGGCTACGCCCTCTTCGCCGCGGTCGTGCTGGTCTGCCTCCTCGTGTGGCAGCGCAAGTGGGTCGGCACCTGGGTCGGCCCGCGCGGCAAGGTCCTGGAGCCGGCGGCTTCCGGACCGGCCGAGGCCGGACGCTTCGGCCAAGTGACTGCTTGAAGACCGTCACCGCTTGAGGATGGTCACGGCCTGAAGACCGTCAGCGCACGCGTGGGGCGGCTCAGCCGACCTCGCCCGAGACCAGCGCGAAGGTCAGGACATCGACCGACGCCGCGCCGCCGCGCAGCAACACCCGCGCGGCGGCATTGGCCGTCGCGCCCGTGGTCATGACATCGTCGATGAGAAGAACGCGTCGCCCTTGTAGCAGCGGCTGCTTGGCCTCGGGGACGCGAAAGGCGCCCTGAAGGTTGGTCGCCCGGGCGACCCGGCTCAGGCCCACCTGCGGGCGGGTCGCCTTCACCCGGGCGAGGTATCCGCATTCCACCGGTCGATTCGCGATCCGCCCGATCCTCTGCGCCAGGAGGGCGGACTGGTTGAAGCGGCGTCGCCATAGGCGCCAGCGATGCAGCGGCACCGGCACGAGGCAATCCGCCCGGGCGAGCAGGTCGGAGCCCGCACCTGCCATCATCCGCGCCAGCACGGCGGCGAGGTCCAGGCGGTCCTCGTATTTCAGGCGATGGACGAGGTCGCGGGCGACACCCTCGTAGAGCGCCACCGCACGGGCCTGAGCGAAGACCGGAGGCTCCGCGATGGCGCGGGGCGACAATAGGGTTCCGGTACCGTGGTCGACGGCGAAGGGTGTGCCGAACCGGTCGCAGAAGGGCCGTTCGATCAACCTCAGTCCCGCCCAGCAGCGGGCACACAGCGCATGCGGATCGGCGATGGCGCCGCCGCAGCCGGGGCAGGTCGGCGGGTAGACCAGGGCGAGGGCACCGCTCCAGGCGGCGCGCAGGCCTACGACGAACGGGCGAGCGGCAGGGGCCATGACGGCGACCCTACCGCCCGCATAGGAGGAATGCGACTCTCGGTTGTGATCAGTTGTTCTGTTGCGGCTGCGCCTGGTTCTGCTGGCGGTCGCGTTTGTTGGCCTGGTGGCGCCCGACCGCGCAACCCGCTGCCGCACCGAGGACGCCATGGCCTGCGACGTGCCCGGCGAGACCGCCGACCGCGGCGCCCTTCAGGCACCCCTTGGCGTCGGCTCCGGTGGTGGCGAGGCTGAGTCCCGCAAGAGCGAGGGTCGCGCCGAACAGGATAGACTTCATGGCGTCACGTCTCCTCGATTCGTCATCGAATCGTATCGCTTCAACGAGGAAGGCCCTACGGGCGTTCCGGTGTCGGCGCGGGTGGCGGTCGGAGCCTCGCCGCGCCATCTAAGATCGCGATGACCGCACCACCCCTCTTCGATACGGGCCTGGCCCGCCACCGCCTCGCCCGCGCCCACCGCGAGGGCTACGCCGATTTCCTGCTGCGGCGGGTGGTCGAGGATCTCGACGATCGTCTCGGAGCGGTGCTCCGAACCTTTCCCGAGGCTCTCGACCTCGCCACGCCGTCGCCCCTCGCCGCCGAGCACCTGCGCGCGGGCGGCCGGGTCGAGCGGATCACGCGTCTGGCGGCCCGGCCTGAGCCCGGCAGCGTCGTGGCCGATCCCGAGCTGCTGCCGCTGGCGCCCGGGCGCTTCGATCTCGCCGTCTCGCTCCTGGCTCTTCAGCACGTGAACGACCTTCCGGGCGCCCTGGCGCAGCTGCGCCGGAGCCTAAGGCCGGATGGGCTGTTCATCGGCTGCCTGCTCGGCGGCCGGACCCTGACCGAACTGCGGCAGGTGTTCGGACAGGCCGAGAGCGAGGTCGAGGGCGGCGTCAGCCCGCGCGTCGCTCCCTTCGCCGAGGTTCGCGAGATGGGAAGCCTGCTCCAGCGCGCCGGCTTCGCCCTGCCGGTGACCGATGTCGAGACCGTCACGGTCCGCTACCGGGACCTGTTCGCGCTCATGCGCGACCTGCGGGCGATGGGGCTGACCAACGTCCTGACCGAGCGTCGCCGGACGCCCCTGCGGCGCGAGACGCTCCTGCGGGCGGCCGCCCTCTACGCGGAGCGCTTCGCCGATCCGGATGGCCGCGTCCGCGCCAGTTTCGAGATCCTGTGGCTGTCCGGGTGGGCGCCGCACGAGAGCCAGCAGAAGCCGCTGAAACCCGGGACCGCCCAGGCCCGGCTCGCCGAAGCCCTGGGCACCACCGAACGCACAGCCGAGGAACCCGACGCATGAGACAGCCCGGCGCCGATCATCCGATCACCATCCTGCCGCATCCGGGGCGCATCCGTATCCGCCTCGCCGGCACCCTCCTGGCCGAGACCGACGCGGCCCTGATGCTCACGGAAGCGAATTATCCGCCCGTGGTCTACGTCCCGCGAGCCGATGCCCGCTGGGCGCATTTCACCCCCACGGCCCGCCGCACGCACTGCCCCTACAAGGGCGACGCCAGCTATTTCAGCCTGACCACCCCGGACGCCTCCCGTGCCGATGCGGTGTGGAGCTACGAGGCGCCCTATCCGGCCGTCGCCGCCATCGCGGGGCATCTCGCCTTCTATACCGACAAGATCGACCCGATCGAGCTGGCGTGAGGAACCCCGTCAGTCCCGCACCTGGGCCCAGAACGCGGACTTGCGGCCGTGCAGGCGGCGCAGCGAGGCCCGATACGCCTCCGGATCGGGGGTCAGGCGCCCTTCCTCGACCTGGGCCGCGAGGCTGTCGAGAGCGGTGAGATAGCGGGCGGCATGGCCGTAGGCCGCGCTGCGGCCATGCTCCAGGATGCTGTCGATGAGCAGGCGATAGAGTTCGCTCGCCACCGCCGGCTGCGTCCGCTCCAGCGCTTCGGCGGCCGGCACCAGGATTTCATAGCGGCTGCCGTCCCAGCTGCCGCGATGCTGCATCACCAGGCGGGCGGCGCGGTCGGGGTTCGGCCAGTGGATGAGGAAGGCCAGCGCGCGGTAGCGGTCCGCGAAGGCCTCGGCATGGTCGAAGGCCCGCTCCAGCGCCGCGTCGTCCTCGAAGTCCGGCAGCTTGGCGAGATAGGCCCGCAGCATCGCCGGATCGAGGCTGCGCTCGAATTCCTGCCAGCGCAGGGCCTGTGCGCCAGCCTTGTCCCCGAGGGTGTCGAGGATGCGGATCTCGACGGCCTGCCGCGCCCGCTCCGGGGCATGGTGATCGAACTGCCCCGTCAACAGCGCTTCGCGGGTGACGATGACCGGCCCGCGCTTCTGTGACCTGCGGATCCACTCGAGCGCTTCGGCCGCCCGATCCGCCGCCAGGAGCCGTTCGGCGATCCGGACCCGGTCCGGCTGTTCGGGCGACGCCTCCTTCTCGAAGGCGATGAAGGCGTCGACGTCGCCCGCCCGGTCCGCCAGGGCCTGCCGCATCCGGATGAAGCGGTTACGCCCCCATTGGGCCGTCCAGGCCTTCTCGCCGCCGGTTCGGGCCGGCGGCGCGGCGGGCGTCGCTACTTTCAAAGCCATGTCGAGGGCGGTGTGCGCCGTCTCGGGCAAGCGGGGGATCAGGTCGTGCATCAGGGTCTCGACGAAGCCATGACCGTCCGCGCCGAGCCGTGGCACCAGCCGTGCCGCGAAGGCGGCCGCCTCGTCGCCCGGGAGGTCGACGATCAGGCTCGCGGCCGCGTCGGCCGCGCGTTCATAGACGCCGTGGAGGCGCCCGCTCGAATCGTCCGCCCGCCCCAGGACATCGTCGGCGCCACCGAGAAAGCGGATCAGCCGGTCGAGGGCCGCCCGCGGGTCGAGGGCCGCGAGTTCGCTCACCACCGTCGTCAGCATGGCATCGAGATCGGCGGAGAAGGCGCGCTGCTTCTGCCAGTCGATATAACCCTGGCCGCGTTCGAGAGCGGTCAGGCGCCGGTCGACCAGGGCCGCGATGGCGTCCGGTCCCTGGAGGCTGGCGACCGCCGCCGTCACCAGCTTCTTGAAGGTCGGATTGCGCGCGGTCTCGGACAGAACGAGCTGGATCAGCCGCTCCAGCCCGAGTTCGGTCAGGGTCTCGGGACAGGGCGTGGTTTTTCGCGAGGCCCGCTTCGGCTTGCTGGGAACCGCTTTCGCGTGAGAGCCTTTCGCCGAAGCGCCTTTGGCGCTCGGTTTCCGCTGCCGGGACGCCTCGGGGGCTGGGGTGGCCTTGCGTGCCATGGTGCGCTGTCCTCCTCCCGGCGAGGCGGCGCGGGCCGCCGGAATGTCCTCAGGGCAAGTGGATCACGGTCCGAGCAGGTCCAGCAGGAAGGGAATCAGCGGTGCATCGGCCGGCGGCATCGGCTGGTCCTTCAGATCGCGCGGCCGCACCCACTTGAGCGCCTGCCCCTCCATCGCGCGCGGCAGGCCTTCCCAGCGCCGGCAGATGTAGAGCGGCATCAGCAGGTGGAAATCCGGGTAGGCGTGGCTCGCGAAGGTCAGGGGTGCCAGGCAGGCCTCCTGCACGGTGATGCCGAGTTCCTCGGCCAGTTCGCGGATCAGGGTCTCCTCCGGCCGCTCGCCCGGGTCGACCTTGCCGCCCGGGAACTCCCACAGGCCGGCGAGCTGCTTGCCCGGTGGCCGCTGGGCCAGGAGGACCCGCCCATCGACATCGACCAGCGCCACGGCGACCACCAGCAGGATGCGCAGGGGGGTGGCAGGATTCGCCCCGCTCATCGGGCGATCGCGAAGGTCGCCGAGACGTCGGCCGCGGTCTCGATGGTGCCGGCGACGAGGGGGACCGGAGCGCCGCCGCGCTTGGCCCGCATCGGCGCGGGCGCCGCGAAGGCCATCGGCGGGGGAGCGCCCGTGGCCGGGGACTGAATCGACACGACCCGTCCGAGGGTGACGCCCGCCGCTTCGGCCAGCCGCTCGGCCTGGAGGCGCGCATCCTTCATCGCCGCACTGCGCACGGCGCTCTCGGCGGCATCCGGATCGCGCAGGCCGAAGCCGACGCTGTCGATTCGGTTCGCGCCACCATCGAGAGCCCGGCGCATCAGATCGCCGAGGCGCCCCATGTCGGCGAGACGCACACGCACGGTGTTGCTGGCGCGGTAGCCGTCGGGTTTCTCGGCGAAGCTCCCGTCCGGCTGGCGCATCGAGCGGGTGGCCGGCTGCAGCGTCACCGCCGAGGTGCCGAGATCCGCTTCCGCGACCTTGAACTCGGCGGCGAGCGCCAGGATCGCCCTGGCGGCGGTGCTGGCGCCGTCGAGGGCGGCGGCCGGGGTCGCACCCCGGCTCTCGACGCCGATCTCGACCGAGGCGAAGTCCGGCGCCACCTCCGAGCGGGCGCGGCCGACGACGCTGATCTGCCCTTCCGTCGCGACGGGCCGGTCCTCGGCCCGGGCCTCAGTGCCAGGTCCGAAAAGCGCCAGGGCGAGAAGGAGCGCGGTGCGGCTGCGCCTCACGAGCGGTAATCCCCGTTGATCTCGATGTAGAGCTTGGTCAGGTCGCAGGTCCAGACACGGGCGCCGCCGTCGCCGAGGCCGAGGTCGACCCGCACGGTGACGTTCGGTTCGCGCATGACGGCGCTCGCGGCGTCCTCGCTGTAGTCGGGATCGCGCGCCCCCTCCCGGGCGACGCGCACGTCGCCGAACCAGATCGCCAGACGGTCGCGGTCGGCCGGCTCGCCGGCCTTGCCCACCGCCATGACCACACGGCCCCAATTGGCGTCCTCGCCCGCGATGGCGGTCTTCACCAGGGGCGAGTTGGCGATCGACATCGCAATGCGGTGGGCCGAGGCGTCGCTGCTGGCGCCAGACACCTGCACGGTGACGAACTTGCGCGCACCCTCGCCGTCCCTGGCGACGAGCTGGGCCAACTCCACCAGGAGGTCGTCGAGGGCGGTGCGGAAGTCGGCGAGTCGCGGATCGTCGGCGCCCGAGACGGCGGCATTGCCGGCCGCGCCGGTGGCGAACAGCATCAGCGTGTCGGAGGTCGAGGTGTCGCCGTCCACCGTCACGCAGTTGAAGCTGGTGGCGGTGCCGGCGGAGAGGAGCGTCTGCAGTACGTCCTGCGGCAGGGCGGCGTCGGTGAAGACGAAGCTCAGCATCGTCGCCATATCGGGGGCGATCATGCCCGCGCCCTTGGCGATGCCGTTGATCGTGATGGGGACGCCGTCGATGTTCGCCCGGCGCGTGGCGAGCTTCGGGAAGGTGTCGGTGGTCATGATCGCCTGGGCGGCCGCGGCCCAGGCGCTCGGCCCATCCTCGGTCCGCTGGGCGCAATCGGCCAGCACGCCCTCGAACTTGGTGGCGTCGAGGGGCTCGCCGATGACGCCGGTCGAAGCGATGAAGATCTCCTCCGGCCGGCACCGCGCGGCCTCGGCGGCAATACGTGCCGTGAGCGCCACGGCGTCGCGTCCCCGAAGGCCCGTGAAGGCGTTGGCGTTGCCGGAATTCACCACCAGCGTACGGGCGCCCGCACTGCCCAGGGCTTCGCGGCACCAATCCACCGGGGCGGACGGACACTTGGAACGGGTGAACACGCCGGCGGCCTGCGTGCCCTCGGCCAGCGCCACGTAGAGCACGTCGGTGCGGCCGGAATAGCGGATGCCGGCCTGCGCGGTGGCAATGCCGACGCCGCGGATCGGCGGCAGGTCCGGGTTCGACGTCGGCGCGAGTGGCGAGACGGGCGGGGATTTGGCGGATGACATGATGGAAGCTCCGGCTCTCGTCTCTACGGTCCCGCGCAGGCGTCGCGCGCGGTGTTGCCCCGTGGGCGCAGGTCCCGTCAACCGCGACGGTGGCTCTCGTGCCACGGTTTGGGCGGACGGCGAAGCGGGGCGGTTCGGATGGGAACGCCTCGGCGGTCGAAGACTTGAGGGAGGGCGCCGAGCCTCCCGGATGCGTCCGTCGCTAGACTTCGCCTGTCGGCAGGGCTTGTCTGTTCGAGCGAACGTGACATAGCATGCTGCGACGCACAGTTTCCGGGGTGATCGGCACGGATGTCCAGGCGCGAGTGGGGAGTCTCGACTATGGAACTACCAGCCTCGCCAGGTGGCGCCTACGGCGTCCAGGTTCTGATCGCGGGTCGGCAAAAGCATTGGCGTGACGAAGTCACGTCGCAGATCCGGCGCGCTGGCTATGCTGCCACCACGGTGGATTGCGGTGTCGACGCGATGACGGTGCTGGCCCTCGGTCTTCCGGTGGATGTCCTCGTGACGGATGTCAGCCTTCAGGGCGAGCTGTGTTGCCAGAAGCTGGTCCAGGAGGCCCGTGCCCTGCGGCCTCATCTGCGCATCGTGTTCGCGAGCGATCTGGAATCGCTGGAGAGCGACGTCGAACCGACCCGGCTGCTCGAGGAATTGTTCGACGGCGACCGCCCCGAAGCCCGCGCCGGCATCCTCGCGGTCCGGCGCATCGACAACGTCGCGAGCACGGTTCGTGACGCTCTGCGCAACTCCGCCTGATCGAATCGTCGCCACGTCGATTCACCATCCCGACCGTCGGACCCGCGCCCCGACCGCGTTTCCCGGGCGCCTTACTCCGGTTTCGTGACGGATCCCTGACAAGCCGCGTCGGAGGATTCCGGTCGCAGTGCGGAAATGCCCTCTTCATAAGAAAAAAACCCCCGGCGCCGAGGCCGAGGGCTTTCCTAACGGGTGGGGATCGCCGGAGCGGCGGTTACGGAGCCTTGTTCGTGTCCACAGGCTTGGAGTCCACAGGCCTCGAATCTGCAGGCTTGGTCTCCGCGTTGGCCTTGGCCTTGCCGAGATAGATGTATTCCGGCGCGGCGCGCAGTTGGTCCTTGTTGGTGTCGATGGTCGCCTTCAGGGTGGTGTCGTCGACGCGGGAGAGCTTGAGGGCACTCGGATCGATGGCGACGTACTTCGTGCCGATGCCGAGGAAGCCGCCGACGCCGACCACCCAGGACTTCACCGTGTTCTTGTCGTCGAGGACCACGTCGGCGATCTCGCCGATGGTCTCGCTGGCCCCGTTCTGGATGGTGAGGCCGATCAGCTTCGAGGTGACCATGTCGCTCTTGTTCTGCACCACGAAGGTGGGGCGCAGATCGTTGGCGAGGGTGGCGGGCGCAGCCTGCATCGGCGCCGAGGACGAGGTCGCCGGCGTCGTGGCGTCCGGCGATTGGGCGAGGGCAAAGGTGGCGCTGGCAGCGAGAAGGGTCGTGCCGAGCAACAGGCTGCGCATGGGCGAAGTCTCTCCGAGGGTCGAGTGTGGGGTCCGTAATGGCACACGCTCAAGTTCGAGCCTCCGTAAAAGGTTCCCGTCCGGCGGCACTGCCGATGGACGAACCCCGCGCCGGCGTTAGGTTGTCAGCGACGGGTGCGGTGGAACGGGTCCTCCGCCCAGACGGGTGTGGCGCGATGTCGAGCTTCCTGCCTTCCAATCTCAGCCGCCCCGGGACCGGGCGAACCCTGTCGCGGCGCCACGCCCTGGCGATCCTCGGCGGAGCGCTCGCCTGGGGCGTTCGGCCGGTGCTCGCCGGTGACCTCCGCGCCGGGGCCTTCGCGTTCGAGACGCCCGAGGGCGGCACCCTGCCGCTGTCGGCCTATGCCGGTCGGCCGATCCTGATCGTGAACACCGCCACCGCCTGCGGCTATGCCGGCCAGTTCTCCGGCCTGCAGGGCCTGTGGACCCGATTCGGCGATCGCGGCCTCACCGTGATCGCGGTGCCGTCCGCCGATTTCGGCAATCAGGAGCCGCTGGACGGCCTCGCCATCGCGGAGGCCGCGCGCAAGAATCACGGCGTCACCTTTCCGGTTACCGCCAAGACCCATGTGCGTGGTCCCGGCGCCCATCCGTTCTATCGCTGGGCCGCCGCCGAGAAGCCCGGCGCGACGCCGGGCTGGAACTTCCACAAGTACCTGATCGACCGCGACGGAAGCCTGATCGGCGCCTTCCCGTCCTCGGTCGAGCCCGCCGATCCGCGCATCGTCACGGCGATCGCCAATGCGCTGCCGGCCGCCTGATCCGGCTCGCGGAGACAAACCTCCTCGCTACCGGGGCTCACTACTGGGGAATGTCGCGCGGTGGGCGAAGGACCGGAGCCGGCTTGGCCGCCGAATTGGCCGCCGGTTTGGCGCGGCGGCTCCGCCGCGGCCCCTCGGCCGTAGCGCGGACCGGGGGTGAGGCGTAATTCGACGCGAAGGGGTTGGCCGGGGTGCGGTCGGCGCTGCCGAATAGGCTGAACTCGGCTCGGGCACCGCCCCCCGCGATCAGCAGCGGGACGGCGAGGGCGACTACCAGGGCGGGACGGGACGGGCGCATGCGGCTCCTGGCCTTGGCCGGATGGGAGGGGCGGGACGATCGCTCGCTTCGGACATCCTTTGCTCCGAGAGTGCAAGCCCCCACATCCGGCGCGCGATGTCAGACCGGCCTGTCCGGTTCGAGCCGTGTGAGAGAGGGCGAGATGAAAGCACATCGGTTCGAACACGCCGGGGCCGTCTTCGAGATCGTCTTCGAACGGGCGCCGGAAGGGTGGGTCGCCCATATTCGCCGTGCCGACAGCGCCACCACGCATGTGATCGGATTTCCGGACGGGCCGGGCTACGATCCGTCCGACGTGCGGGGCTCCCTGATCGTGGGCTGCGAGGCGGCCATTCCCACCCTGACCTGGATCACCCCGACGCGGCACTGAGGGGAACCTCCCGAACCGCTCCGTGTTCGACCTCCCGTATGCGTAAGCGCGCCCAGCGGGCGCACGTAACGGGGAAGGAACAGTCGATGTCCGAGATCACCTATCGCATCGTCGAACACGATGGCGGCTACGCCTACAAGGTCGGTGACGTGTTCTCCGAGACCTTTCCGAGCCATGACGAGGCTCTTCAGGCCGCCCAGGCGGCCGCGGCCGAGCAGCAGGTGCCCGGCTCGACGGAAGGCATCCGCTATCAGGACGGTCAAGGCAACTGGCACGACGAGACCGCCCAGAGCAACGATCGACCGACCGCCAAGGTGGTCGATTAAGTCGAAGCGCCCGATAAAAACCGGGAGGACCTGCGGCGCTCAGGCCGAGCGTCGCAGGTCCTCCCGGTCGGGAATCGTCCAGGTCGCCAGCGGCGGGCGCGCACCGGCTCCGGCCGCAGCCCGCTGCGGAGGCGCCCGCCGCGTGCAATTGCGTCCCGCCGATTTCGCCTCGTACAGGGCCGCATCGGCCGATTCGATCAGGTCCGCCGGAGTCTCCGCACCGTCCGGGCTCGCCGAGACGCCCACGCTTACGGTCACGTGCACGAGGCCGTCGTCGCGTCCCGCATGCGGCAGGGCCAGGGCGTTCAGCGACACGCGGATGCGCTCGGCCAGGGCAATGGCCGCGGTGGCGTCCAGCCTCGGCAGCAGCAGGGCGAATTCCTCGCCGCCGTAGCGCGCCACGAGGTCGGCGGCGTTGCCGGGCCGCGAGGTCAGCAGATCTGCGATCGCGCACAGGCAGTCGTCGCCCGCCCCGTGACCGTAATGGTCGTTGAAGCGCTTGAAATGGTCCACATCCACCAGCATCAGCGCGAAGGGTTCGCCGCGCCGGGAGCTGTGCCACAGGGCTTCGAGGCGCTGAGAAAACGCGCGCCGGTTGGCGAGGCCGGTCAGCGGGTCGGTCGTCGAGAGACGCGTGAGCCGGGCATTGGCCACCACGAGCTGCTGCGCACGCAGGGATTCCCTCAGGCTGTGCAGGTAATTGCGCCGGTGCGCCCGCTCGATCTGGTGGCAGGCCCCCAGGCTGAAAGCGATGCCGATCAGCATGTCGAGGCGCACCAGCCGGGCGAGATCGGGCGCGATCTCGGGATGGGCCGCGATGGCGAGGCCTCCGGCGATCGACACGACGCCGGAGATCAGGCACGCCCAGAAGAACCGCAGTGCCAGCGAGATGTTGGCGAAGATCACCGTCAGCCAGATCGCGGTGGCCGCGTGCGCGACGTTCGGCCCGGTGCCGAGCCACAGGATCAGGGCCGGGATCAGCGCGGCGACCAGGACGCTGAGGCTGCACAGGGCTTCGCGGGTCTCGGACCCGACCCGGCTCAGAGACCAGAACAGCGCCACCGCCACGGGCGTCATCAGGCAGAGCCGCAGGGCGAGGTTCAGGCCCGCCATGTCGGGCGTGGTGACGAAAGCCGCCCAGCCATAGAGGTGGAAGACGGCCAGCCCGATGAGGATGGACCGGCGCAGGTGACGCACGCGGCGCGGTCCCGTCTCCGTCTCGAACCGGGTTTCGAGTTCGGCCGGAAAGGCGAGGCGCCAGCGTGTGGCCCGCAGGGTCCGCTCGATGAGGGCGAGCCGGCGATCGCTCGCATGCAGGACGGGTTTGCGAGCGGAGACGTGGCGATAGGGAGCCCGGCGACAGGCTTGCGGGCCCGGATCGTCAGACGATCGGGCAGCGGACGAACGTGTCACGAATGGGGGAATCCAAGGTCGGGCGAGGGCTGCCCAGGGCTGAATCTGGCTCACAAGTCCTGTCGGCATGGTTTCCCTGATCGCTAAAATGCCGGCGATCGGCGAAAGCCGGTGGTCCTGCTGGACCGAGGGGCGCGAAATGGCCGATTGCCTCCCCCGGCCCATCTCGTGCATGGCTGGGTTGGACTGGATTCGGCGTTGCACGGGAGGGGGCCTGAACCGGTCCCGACCCGCGCGCACGGCGCACCGGTCCGATATCCCGAGCGCGACGACCGGCCCGGGATCACTACCCTTGGGAGCCTGCCCGTGACCGACTCGAACCCGCGCCAGCCCGACCACGCCATCGACCCGATCTTCACCGAGCGGTGGTCGCCGCGCGCCTTCGCGGGCGAGGCGGTGCCCGAGTCCGAATTGCTCCGGATGATCGAGGCCGCACGCTGGGCGCCGTCGTCCTACAACTCGCAGCCCTGGCGCTTCGTCTACGCCCTGCGCGGCACCCCCGAGTGGGAGACCTTCCTCGACCTGCTGGTGCCGGCCAACCGCAAGTGGGCGGAAGGCGCCGGCGCCCTCGTCATCCTGGTGTCGAGCAAGCTGATGAAGACCGGCGACGGCCTGAAGCCTTCGGCCAGCCATTCCCTCGACACCGGCGCCGCCTCGGCGAACTTCCAGCTTCAGGCGATCCGCCAGGGCTGGCACGTGCACGGCATGGGCGGGTTCGACAAGGAGCGCTCCGTCACCGTGCTCAAGGTGCCGGCGGACCATCAGGTCGAGGCGGCCTACGCCGTCGGGCGCGTGGCGAACCCGGCCGAACTCAGCGAGGAGCAGCGCACCAAGGAGGTGCCGAACGGACGTCGGCCGATCACCGACTTCGCCTTCGCCGGCACCTTCAAGGCGATCGACGCCTGAGCCGGATGCCGTGCTGAGACCCGCACCCGACTATGACGGTCTCGTCGCCGGTTTCGCCTGGGACATCCCGGAGCGCTACAACATCGGCGTCGATGTCTGCGACCGCTGGGCTGCCCGCGATCCGGGCCGCGTGGCGATCCAGGAAGTGGTCGGGACGCGGGTCTCGGAGACGACGTTCGCAGACCTGAAGGCGCAATCCGACCGGCTGGCCGCCGGATTGCGGGGCCGGGGCGTCGTCCCCGGCGACCGCATCGGCGTGCTGCTGCCGCAATCGGCCGCCGTGGTGGTCGCCCATTCGGCCGCCTACAAGCTCGGGGCCATCGCGCTGCCGCTCGCCGGCCTGTTCGGACCCGACGCCCTGCGCTACCGCCTCGCCGATGCGGGAGCCCGCGCCCTCGTCACCGACGCGGGCGGCCTCGCCAAGCTCGCGGCCATCCGGGCCGACCTGCCGGACCTCGACCTCGTGGTCTGCACCGACGGCGCCCTCGGGGAGGCCGTGGCCTGCGATGCCCTCATGGCGAAGGGATCCGGCGCGTTCACCGCCCGCGACACCCGGGCCGACGATCCCGCGCTGATGATCTACACCTCCGGCACCACCGGTCTCGCCAAGGGGGCTCTTCATGCCCACCGGGTGCTGCTCGGGCATCTGCCGGGCTTCTGCCTGATGCACGACTTCCCGCCGAAGGCCGGCGACCGGATGTGGACGCCGTCCGACTGGGCCTGGGCCGGCGGCCTCCTCAACGCGACGCTGCCGAGCTTGCATCTCGGCGTGCCGGTGGTGGCCTGTCCGAGCTTCCGCTTCGAGCCGGAGGCCGCGCTCCGGCTCATCGCCGAACGGGCGATCACCACCGCGTTCCTGCCTCCCACCGCCTTGCGCATGCTGCGCGGCGTCGCCGATCCGCGCGGGCGCTTCGATCTCTCCCGCCTGCGCAACATCGCCTCCGCCGGCGAGGCCCTGGGTCCGGACACCTTCGCCTGGGCCCAACGGGAACTCGGCCTCACCATCGGCGAGGCCTATGGCCAGACCGAGTGCAACCTCGTCCTCGCCGCCTGCCCCTCGGCCGGCGTGGCACGGGCCGGATCGACCGGCCGTCCGGTGCCGGGTCATCGGGTGGCGATCCTGCGGGCCGACGGGACCGAGGCCGCCGTCGACGAACCCGGGGAAATCGCCGTCGCCCGGCCCGACCCGGTGATGTTCCTGGGCTACTGGAACCAGCCGGAGGCGACCGAGAAGAAGTTTTCGGGCGACTGGATGCTCACCGGCGACACCGCCCGGCGCGACGCCGACGGCTACGTCCATTTCGTCGGGCGCGAGGACGACCTCATCACCTCGGCGGCCTACCGCATCGGCCCGGCCGAGATCGAGGATTGCCTCTGCGCGCACCCGGCCGTGGCGCTGGCCGCCGCCATCGGCAAGCCGGACCCGCTGCGCACCGAGATCGTGAAGGCCTATGTGGTCCTGCGCGACGGATTTGCCGCCTCCGACGCTCTCGCGGGCGAGATCCAGGCCTTCGTGCGCACCCGCCTCTCGGCCCACGAATATCCACGCGAGATCGCGTTTCGCGAGAGCCTGCCCATGACCACCACGGGCAAGATCATCCGGCGCCAGTTGCGCGACGAGGCGTGACCCTATCGGACCGAGATCTGGAAGCGCGCCCGGCGGACATTGCCCATCGGCCCGACGATTTCGATCGCGAATTCGTCCTCCCCGGAATAAGCGGGGGAGGGGGTGTAGGACACGAAGGTCGCCGGCACCTTGGGGGTGTTGCAGCGGGAGCGCGTGTTCAGGGCCGAGAAATTCGGAAAGTCGCTGCCGTGGCTGATTTCCACCCGGCCATCATGCGGCGCGTCGATCATGTTGATCGTGAACTGGCCGAGGGATCGGCAGGTCTGGTCGATGGCGGACATCGAGGAGACCCTGAGCGTACGTCCCGCCGCCATCACCTTCTGGAAGGTCGGCATCCCGAGCGAGACCGCGTCCGCGCTGACGGTTCCGAGAAGGCCGATCAGGATTGCCAGGGCCGTGGGACGGATCGAAGGCCGGGTCAAAGGCCGTATCATGGAGCACTCCGGGTCGATGGGGTCCCGACAGCGCAAACCTGCGCTCTGGACCGGCCCTTGGCAGCCACGTCCATGATCCCTTGGTACACGTTGGACGGGATTTGTCAGGGATTCCGCACGCAAGCGACGCACGGGCGCAGGCCTCGATCCTCGCATAAAGACATCTTTATATCTTGATTGCCTCCCGTCGCCCGCCCTGCTATAGCCCTCGCCGACACGCAACGAGAGACGGAGCGATTACGAAATGGCCCAGGATTACATCGTCAAGGACATCGGTCTGGCCGATTACGGCCGCAAGGAGATCTCGATCGCCGAGACCGAGATGCCGGGCCTGATGGCCACGCGCGAGGAGTTCGGTCCGTCGCAGCCGCTCAAGGGCGCGAAGATCGCCGGCTCGCTGCACATGACGATCCAGACGGCCGTGCTGATCGAGACCCTGAAGGCGCTCGGCGCCGACATCCGCTGGGTCTCCTGCAACATCTACTCGACCCAGGACCACGCCGCCGCCGCCATCGCGGCCGCCGGCATCCCGGTCTTCGCCATCAAGGGCGAGACCCTCGAGGAATACTGGGACTACACCTCGAAGCTGTTCGACTGGCATGACGGCGGCCTGCCGAACATGATCCTCGATGATGGCGGCGATGCCACCATGTTCGTGCACCTGGGCCTGCGCGCCGAGAACGGCGACACCGCCTTCCTCGACAAGCCGGAATCCGAGGAGGAGGAGATCTTCTTCGCGCTTCTGAAGAAGAAGCTCGCCGAGAAGCCGAAGGGCTGGTTCGCCGGTCTCGCCGACTCGATCAAGGGCGTCTCCGAGGAGACCACCACCGGCGTTCACCGCCTCTACAATCTCGCCAAGGAGGGCAAGCTGCTCTTCCCGGCGATCAACGTGAACGACGCCGTCACCAAGTCGAAGTTCGACAACCTCTACGGCTGCCGTGAGTCGCTGGTCGACGGCATCCGCCGCGGCACCGACGTGATGATGGCCGGCAAGGTCGCCATGGTTGCCGGCTTCGGCGACGTCGGCAAGGGTTCGGCCTCGTCGCTGCGCCATGCCGGCTGCCGCGTGCTGGTCTCCGAGGTCGATCCGATCTGCGCGCTCCAGGCCGCGATGGAAGGCTACGAAGTCGTCACGATGGAGGACGCCGCCCCGCGCGCCGACATCTTCGTGACCGCCACCGGCAACAAGGACATCATCACGATCGAGCACATGCGGGCCATGAAGGACCGTGCGATCGTCTGCAACATCGGCCACTTCGACAACGAGATTCAGGTCGCCGGCCTGAAGAACATGCAGTGGTCGAACATCAAGCCGCAGGTGGATGAGATCACCTTCCCCGACGGCCACCGCATCATCCTCCTGTCGGAGGGACGCCTGGTGAACCTCGGCAACGCCACCGGCCACCCGTCCTTCGTGATGTCGGCCTCGTTCACCAACCAGACCCTGGCCCAGATCGAACTCTGGACCAACCCGGGCAAGTACGAGAAGCAGGTCTACACCCTGCCGAAGGCCCTCGATGAGAAGGTGGCGCTCCTCCACCTCGAGAAGATCGGCGTGAAGCTCTCGAAGCTCCGTCCCGACCAGGCCGCCTATATCGGCGTCTCCGAGAACGGCCCGTTCAAGCCCGACCACTACCGCTACTGAGCCCGGTGCGGTGCCCTCCGGGGCACCGTCCGACGCTTGACGCGGCGCGCGAAGCCCGGCCATGTGCCGGGCTTCTTGCGTTTTGCGAGGCTTCTTGCGTTTTGCGACACGTATTGCGTTGCGCCGGGCCTGAGGGTGTTCGGACCCGCGGCGCGTTTCCGGGCGCCGCAGTGTGGCTTTTCTGCGCCCTCCGCCGCCCATCGCCCTTGAAGGCTCTAAAGTTAAGCTTAACCCTCTTCCGGGAGGATTCCGCCTCGCGCTAGTGTGGGCGGATTCCTCAGATGGAGTGGCTCGCAGCCGGCCTTCAGGCGGCTGCGGGAAGGGCGCGCTCTGGCGTCTCATCGAAGATTCGTGGAGGCGGGACGGATCATGAGGGTCGATCGAGCGGCGCGCATTCTGCTGTGCGTCGGCTCCCTTGTCGTCGCCGTCGCCGGCACTCCGGCGCGCGCGGCCGGACCGGGGATAGACGTCAGCGCTGTCGCATCGGGGGTCGGGCAGTACACGCACAACGCGGCCGGGCTCGCGATCCTCATCGGCCTGACGGTGTTCGCCACCATCGTCGCCCTGCTGCACATGCGCGAGCGCAGCCGCTGGACCCGGCGCGAGCGCGACCTCGTCAACGAACTCTCGGCGTTGCGCGAATCGCACGACCGTGCCGAGATGCTGCTCAACGCCGAGCGCCAGGTGCTGGTGACGTGGTCCGGCCGCGGAACGCCGACGGTCGAGGGTGATATCGGCCTCATCGACGGCAAGCGCGCCGCCGCCGGCCCGATTGCGGGCTTCCTCAGCTTCGAGACCTGGCTGCACGCGGTCGATGCCGATGCGCTCAACACGGCGGTCGAGGCCCTGCGAGCGCGCGGAACCGGGTTCCGCCTGAGCCTGCGCACCCAGTCCGGCCGCTTCATCGACGCGCATGGGCAGGCCCTGTCCGGCCGCGCGATCCTGCGCCTGCGCGAGACCACGGACGAGAAGCGCGAACTCATCGACCTGCGTCTCACCCTGTATGAGGCCAAGCGCGGCCTCTCCGCCCTGGGCAGCCTCCTCGACGCGATCCCGCAGCCGGTCTGGCGCCGCAACCGCGACGGCGCCCTGGCCTGGGTCAACCTCGCCTACGTGGCGGCGGTGGAGGCGGGGACCCGCGAGAACGCCCTCGAGGGCGGCGTCGAGCTGCTCGACCGGCAGGCGCGCGAGTTCATCGCCCGCGACGATGCCGCCCGGCTCGCCGCCGGCGGTCGCGCCGCCCATCGCCTTTCCGCCGTCGTGGCCGGCGGGCGCCGGACCCTGGACGTGACCGAGACCGCGATCGAGACCGGCCGCGTCGGCATCGCGGTCGACGTCTCGGAGCTGGAAAGCGTGCGCGCCGACCTCCAGCGCCAGATGGACGCCAATGTCCGCACCCTCGATCAGTTGCCGACCGCCGTGGCGATGTTCGACGCCCGCCAGCGCCTGATCTTCCACAACACCGCCTATCGCCAGCTCTGGGACCTCGATCAGGCTTTCCTCGACAGCCGCCCCCTCGACGGCGAGATCCTCGACCGGCTGCGGGCCCTGCGCAAGTTGCCCGAACAGGCCGACTTCAAGTCCTGGAAGGCCGACGTGCTGGCCGCCTATCGCGCGGTCGAGGCCAACGAAGCCTGGTGGTACCTGCCCGACGGGCGCTCCCTCCGGGTCGTCGCCGACCCCAACCCGCAGGGCGGCCTGACCTACCTGTTCGACGACGTTTCCGAGAACATGAAGCTCGAGTCGCGCTACAACGCGCTGATGCGGGTGCAGGCCGAGACCCTCGACACCCTCAAGGAGCCCGTGGCGGTGTTCGGCGCCGATGGCCGCCTCACCTTCGCCAACCGTGCCTTCGCCACCCTGTGGCGCCTCGACCCCGAGACCCTGGGCGAGCGTCCCCGGGTCGATGCGGTCATCGCCGCCTGCCAGACGCTCTCGCCCGACGAGGACCCGTGGATCGACATCCGCGGTGCCATCACGGGGCTCGAGAGCCGCGCCGGTCTGACCTGTCGCCTGGAGATCGTCGACGGCACGGTGCTGGATTGCGCCGCCCAGCCGCTGCCCGAGGGCGCGACCCTGCTCACCCTGATCGACGTCACCGCCAGTGTGAATGTCGAGCGCGCGCTGACCGACAAGAACGACGCCCTGGAGCGCACCTCGCAGCTGCGCGACACCTTCGTGAATCACGTCTCCTACGAGCTGCGCTCGCCGCTCACCAACATCATCGGCTTCACCCAGCTCCTCGGCGACGAGACGGTGGGCGCCCTCAACGAGCGCCAGCGCGAATATTCCGGTCACATCATGCGCTCGTCGGGCGCGCTGCTGGTGATGATCAACGACATCCTCGACCTCGCCTCCATCGATGCCGGCTCGCTCGAACTGTCCCGGGAGGTGGTCGACGTCCGTTCCACCGTCGACGCCGCCGTGCGCGGCCTGGAGGACCGGCTCGCCGATTCCGCCATCACCCTCGACCTCGACGTGCCCGACGACGTCGGCAGCTTCGTCGCCGACGGCAAGCGCGTGCGCCAGATCCTGTTCAATCTCCTGTCGAACGCGGTCGGCTTCTCGTCGCCGGGCCAGCAGGTCCGCGTCGAGGTCCGGCGCAACGCCGCCGAACTCACCCTGGCGGTGGTGGACCAGGGCCAGGGCATGCCGGACGAGGTCGCCGCGCGGGTGTTCGACCGGTTCGAGAGCAACACCCTGGGCACGCGCCATCGCGGGGTCGGGCTCGGTCTGTCGATCGTCCGGTCGTTCGTGGAACTGCATGGCGGCCGCGTCAGCCTGGAATCGGCCCCGGGCGCGGGCACCCGCGTCACCTGCACCTTTCCCATCAGCGAGCCGAGCGCGCGGCGGGATGCCGCCGAGTAGCGGCCTTCGTCGGACCAACGACTCGATGACCGTTGGGAAGGAGCCTTGGACCGACGGGAGGGAGCCTTCGTGGGTCCCGCGATTTGGTTAAGGATGCACCGGTATGACAGCGTGTCTCCGCGCGATCCGGGTCCGATCGCGACGGCGCACGGCCATGAAGGAGTTGGGCGTTGAACGAGGATGGTGCCGACACACCCCAGCGTGAGGTGAAATCGGCCTGGGAGATCATGCTCCCGGAGGAGGGCGCCACCGAGGATCTCGGCCGCTTCCTCGCTGAGTTCCTGGTGCCGGGCGACATCGTCGCCCTGTCCGGCGGCCTCGGCGGCGGCAAGACCACCCTGGCCCGCGCGCTGATCCGCGAACTGGTCGGCGATCCGGCTCTCGATGTGCCGAGCCCGACCTTCACGCTGATGCAGCCCTACGAAGCGGCCAACGGTCGCCCGATCGTGCATGCCGACCTGTACCGCCTGCGCAGCCCCGACGAACTCGTCGAACTCGGCTTCGACGAGATGGCCGAGACCGCCATCACGTTGGTGGAATGGCCCGAGCGCCTCGGCCCCCGCGACGCGCCGATGTTGTGGATCGATCTCTCGCTCCGGGCCGAGTTCGGCGATGGCGCCCGCTTCGCCCGCATCGACGGCAGCGGTGGCATGGACGCGCGACTCAAGCGGGCTCGCGCCCTCCGGCTCCTCCTGGTCCGCAGCGGCTGGGACGAGGCCACCCGCATCAACATGCAGGGCGATGCCTCGTCGCGCGCCTACGAGCGGCTGGTGAAGCCGGACGGGAAGAGCGCGGTGCTGATGATCTCGCCGCCCCGTCCGGACGGCCCGCCGGTGCGCAACGGCCGCCCCTACAGCGCCATCGTCAAGCTCGCCGAGACCGTGCATGCCTTCGTGGGCGTCGACCGGGGCCTGCGTGCCCTCGGCTTCTCGGCGCCGCGGATCTACGGCGAGGACCTCGCCGAGGGCCTGCTGATCATCGAGGACCTCGGCTCCGAGCCGGTGGTGGATGCCAATGGCCCCCGTCCGGAGCGCTACGCCGAGGCGGTGCGCCTGCTGGCGAAGCTCCACGCCACCGAACTCCCCGGCGTCCTGCCGGTGGCCGACGGGATCGACCACGTGCTCCCGCCCTATGACCTCGAAGCCCTGGTGTTCGAGACCGAGCTGCTGCCCGACTGGTACTGCCCGTCGGTCCGGGGCGCCGAGCTGCCCCATGCCGCCCGGTCCGAGTTCGTGGCCCTGTGGGCGGAGGTGCTCGACAGCATCAAGCCCGATCGCCCGACCTGGACTCTGCGCGACTATCACTCGCCGAACCTGATCTGGCTGCCGGACCGCGAGGGGCTGGAGCGCATCGGCGTCATCGACTTCCAGGACGCGGTCCTGGGTCATCCCGCCTACGATGTCGCCTCGCTGCTTCAGGACGCGCGGGTCGATGCGACCGCCGAGTTCGAACTGCGCCTGCTCGGGCTCTACGTCCGCGAGCGCCGGGCCCGCGAGCCCGAGTTCGACATGCAGACCTTCGCCCGGGCCTACGCGGTGCTGGCGGCCCAGCGCGCCACTAAGATCCTCGGCATCTTCGCCCGCCTCGACCGGCGCGACGGCAAGCCCGGCTACCTTGCCCACCTGCCGCGCATCGAGGCCTATCTCGCCCGCAACCTCAACCACCCGGCCCTGACCCGCCTGCGCCTGTGGCACGAGGCGCACCTGCCGCACCTCGTGCCGAAGGCCGCCCCGGACGCGGCCGAGGAGGCGTGAGACCCAGGATGCAGCCCCGCCTCACCCTCCTCACTCTCGGAGTTGCCGATCTCACCCGGGCCGTGCGCTTTTACGAGGCCTTGGGCTGGACGCGCTCGACCTATGCGACGGAGGGCGTCGCCTTCTTTCAGGTCGGCGGCCTCGTGCTGTCCCTGTATCCGCGCGCGGCCCTGGCCGGGGATGCGGGAATCGCCCCGCAGGGCCATGGCTTCCGGGGCTTCGCGCTCGCCTACAACACCGCGAGCCGGGCCGAGACGGACGCTGTGCTGACGCGGGCGGTCGAGGCGGGCGCCACCCTGGTGAAACCGGCGGAGGACGCGTTCTGGGGCGGCTATTCCGGCTACTTCTCCGATCCCGACGGTGCGCTCTGGGAGGTGGCCTGGAACCCGGACTTGCTGCCCCTGGCCGATGGCAGCGTACGCTTGCCCGCCTGAGCCGATCCCATCCCGACCCGACGAGACGAAGCCACCATGTCCGACGCTGCTCCCATCACCCGCGCCTTCGTCCTCGCGGCCGGACTCGGCAAGCGCATGCGCCCGATCACCGCGACGGTGCCCAAACCCCTGGTGGAGGTGGCTGGCCGCGCGCTGCTCGACCACGCCCTCGACCGGGCGGCTGAGGGCGGCATCACCGACGCCGTGGTCAACGTCCACTACCTCGCCGACCTGATCGAGGGCCATGTCGGCAAGCGCCGGACCGCGCCCGCGATCGTGATCTCGGACGAGCGTGAGTCTTTGCTGGAGACGGGCGGCGGGGTGAAGAAGGCGCTGCCGCTCCTCGGCGACACGCCCTTCGTCGTCTTCAACGCCGATTCGTTCTGGCTGGAGGGGCCGGAATCGAATCTCGGCCGCCTGATCGCCGCCTGGGACCCGGAGACGATGGACATCCTGCTCCTGGTCGCCCCCACCGCCACCAGCCTCGGCTACGAGGGCGGCGGCGATTTCGTCATGACCTCGTCCGGCGCTCTCGAGCGGCGCGGCGAACGAGAGGTGGCGCCCTTCATCTACGCGGGCGTCGCGATCCTGAAGCCGGCGCTGTTCGCGGACACGCCCGAGGGCGCGTTCTCCCTCAACCTGCTGTTCGACCGCGCCATCGCGGCCGGGCGCCTGTACGGGCTCCGCCTCGACGGACAATGGCTCCATGTCGGAACGCCGGAAGCGATCACCGCCGCCGAGGCCCGCGTGAAGTCGACGGCGCCGGTGGTCTGAAGCGCTCGGGGATCGTTAGGGCGCCGCATTCCTGGCAGCGCCATTTGGTGGCATGGATCATGGCATGCCGACCTCCGACGAATCCCACGTCTTCACCATTCCGCCTGCCGCGCCCTTCCTGCCGACCCTGGCCGAGGCCCTGATCTCCGGGCGGCTGGTCGGCGACATCGGCAGCGATCCCTACGCGCTCGCCTCCGTCACCGTCTATCTGCCGACCCAGAGGGCGGTGCGTGCCCTCTCGGCGATCCTGGCGGCGCGGCTGGGACAGGCGGCCCTCCTGCCGCGCATGGTACCCCTCGGCGAGGCGGACGAGGCGGAACTCGATCTTGCCGCCAATCCGCTCCTGGAGAACGGACCGGACCTGCTCGCCCCGGCCATGCCGCCTCTGGAGCGTCGGCTGATCCTGGCGCGCCTGGTGCAGAGCTGGGCCGAGGCGGTGGACCGCACCTTGCTGCCCATCGACGACGACGTGCCGTTCCTGGTGCCGTCCTCCCCGGCCGACGCGATCGGTCTCGCCGCCGACCTCGAACGCCTGATGGACGCCCTCACGGTGGAGGGCCTGCCCTGGGCCGAGATCGGAGGCGCGGTCGAGGCCGAGTACTCGCGCTATTTCGGCCTGACCCTGGATTTCGTGAAGATCGCCGCCGAGGCGTGGCCCGGTATCCTGGCCGAGCGCGGCATGAGCGACCCGGTGTCCCGTTCCCGCCGGCTCGTCCTGGCCGAGGCCGAGCGCCTCGCCCGCGAGCGCCCGGGCGACCCGGTGATCGTGGCCGGTTCGACCGGCTCGGTGCCGGCGACCGCCCGCCTCATCGGCGCGGTGGCGGGCCTGCCGCGTGGCGCCGTGGTGCTGCCGGGGCTCGATTCCGACCTCGATGCCTCCGGCTGGGACGCCATCGAGACCGGCGAGGGGTTCTCGCGGGAGATCGCCCACGGCCATCCCCAGGCGATCCTGCATCGCCTCCTCGGGCCGGGCTGTCTGAACCTGGACCGGTCGCGGGTGGTCGCCCTCGGCGACCCCTCCGCCGAGGGCCGCGCCCGCTTCGGCCTGCTGTCGCAGGCCCTGCGTCCGGCCGAGACCACCGAGGCCTGGGCCGATCTCGATCCGCCCGACCGCGCGGCCCTGGCGGAGGCCGGCATGCAGGGGCTCGCCGTGGTCGAGGCCACCGACGAGCGGGAGGAGGCGCTGATCATCGCCATCGCGCTCCGGGAGACCCTGGAAGTGCCGGGCGCCACGGCGGCCCTGGTCACGCCGGACCGGGCCCTGGCCGTACGGGTCGCGGCCGAACTGGCGCGCTGGGGGATCGTCGCCGAGGATTCCGGGGGCGAGGCCCTGTCGCGCAGCCGGGCCGGGCGTCTCGCCCGGCTCGCCGCGGAACTGGCCGCCGATCTGGAGCCGGCCCGGCTCATCACGCTCCTGTCGCACCCGTATGTCCGGCTCGGCCTGCCCCGCAGCGACGTGGTGCGGGCCGCCGCCGCCCTGGAGATCGGCACCCTGCGCGGCCCCGCCCCGGCGCCGGGCTTTGCGGGTCTGCGCGAGGCCCTGGCCGATCAGCGGGCCGCCACCGGACGGCGCCCGCGCGCCAAGCGCCGCCTGACTGAAAAGGACTGGGATCTGGCCGCCGATCTCCTGGATCGGTTGCAACTGGCCTTCACGGGATTTCTCGACGTCGACCATCGGGGCGTCGGGAATCTCGTCGCCTACGCGGCGAACCACCGTGCCACCTTCGACATGTTGATCGATGCGGCCGAAAGCGAGGCCGTCGACGACGCCTCCCTCGGGGTGCTCGACGCCCTGTTCGACGATCTGGAGATGGCCGAGCCCGGCCTTCTGCCCGGGCGCTTCGGCGATTATCCGGCCTTCTTCACCGCGCTCGCCCGCGAACGCCTGGTCGCCTGCAGCGACGGGCGCCCGCATCCGCGCCTGCGCATCCTCGGCCTGCTCGAAGCCCGCCTGATGAGCGTCGACCGCGTGGTGCTCGGTGGCCTCGACGAGGGCGTCTGGCCGATGAAGACGACCACCGACGCCTTCCTCAACCGGCCCATGCGCGAGCGCATCGGCCTCAACCCGCCCGAGCGCCGCATCGGCCAGAGCGCGCACGACTTCGTCCAGGCTCTGGGCCACCACGACGCCCTCGTCACCCGGGCGGCCAAGCGCGAGGGCGCGCCGACCGTGCCGTCGCGCTTCCTCCAGCGCCTGCGCGCCTTCAGCGGAGAGGCGTGCTGGAATCGGGCACTCGGGGCCGGGCGCCGCTTCTCGGCCTACGCGGCCGCCCTCGACCAGGGCACCGGCCCGGCCCAGCCGCGCCTGAAGCAGCCGCGGCCGAAGCCCGATCCGGCGCTGTTCCCGCGCTCGCTCAGCGTCACCGAGGTCGAGACCCTGGTGCGCGACCCCTACGTCATCTTCGCCCGGCACGTGCTCGGCCTCGACCCCCTCGATCCGGTGGCGGCCGAACCCGGCGCCGCCGATCGGGGCACGCTGATCCACGACATTCTCGGACAATTCGCCGAGGACCATCCCGAGGCCCTGCCGGACGCCGCCGTGGAGCGGCTGTTCAACCTCGCGCTCAACGCCTTCCGGCCGATCTCGGACACCTACCCGGAGCTCTATGCCGAGTGGTGGCCGCGCTACGAGCGGCTGGCGTCCAAATTCCTCGACTGGGAGACCGAGCGGCGCGCGGATGTGGCCAGGGTCCATCCCGAGATCTCGGGCAAGTGGGTGATCCCCATGGGAACCGAGAGCTTCACCCTGCGGGCCCGTGCCGACCGGATCGAGCGCCGCCGCGACGGAGGCGCCTGCATCGTCGACTTCAAGACCGGTTTGCCACCGAGCAACAAGGAGGTCTTCGCCGGTTTCTCGCCCCAACTCACCCTGGAGGCCGCCATGCTCATGGCGGGCGCCTTCGAGGGCTTCCCGGCCAGTACGCTGACGCCCGATCTCCTCTACGTCCACGCCTCGGGCGGCCGCAAACCGTTCGAGCCGTTGGCCGTGAAGGCCCCGCGCGGCGACGAGCGCGAGGTCCCGGCCATCGTGACCGAGCATGTCGCCCGCTTCCGCGGCCTGGTCGCCCGCTTTCTCACGGGCGAGGCCGCCTACACCTCGCGGCCCTACCCGAAATACGCCAAGTCCTACGGCGATTACGACCACCTGGCCCGGGTGCTCGAATGGTCCCTCGGCGGTGAGGGAGATGCGTAGTGTCAGTCCGTGAAGCCTTCGTCGTCGACGATCTCACCAAGGATTCGCAACGCCGCGCCGCCGATCCACGGGCCTCGGCCTGGGTCTCGGCCAATGCGGGGGCGGGCAAGACCAAGGTGCTCACCGACCGGGTCGTGCGCCTGCTCCTTGACGGGGCGCCACCGGCCCGCATCCTGTGCCTCACCTTTACCAAGGCGGCGGCCGCCAACATGTCGATCCGGGTGTTCCGCGTGCTCGGCCGCTGGGTCACCCTCGACGACGCCACCCTGACGGCGGAACTCACCGAGCTGACGGGCGAGCGCCCCTCGCGAAAGACGCTGCAGGTGGCGCGGCGCCTGTTCGCCCGCGCCGTCGAGACGCCGGGCGGCCTGAAGATCGAGACCCTGCACGCCCTGTGCGAGCGCCTGCTGCACATGTTCCCCTTCGAGGCGAACGTGCCGGCCCGCTTCGTCGTGCTGGACGAGACGCAGGCGGCGGACGCCTTCCTCATCGAGACGGGCAACGTCCTGGCCGACGCCATCGGGGGCGCCTATCCTGACCTGCGCGAAGCCCTGGCCATCGTCGGCCCCGAGGCGACGGGCGACGCCCTGCGCAAGGCGATCCGCAACGCGATGCGGGCGCGGGACGTGCTGGCCGACCGCTTCGGGCTCGACGGGTCGTTCGCCGCGCTCGCCGACGCTCTCGGGGTCCGGCCCGGCGACAGCGTGAAGGCCATCGAGGCCCGCATGCTCGACGGTGTTCTCGGCGATCTGACGGACGTCGCCGCGCGGATGCGCACCGGCAAGGCCACCGACGAGGGCATCGCCGAACGGCTGGTGCAGGTCGCGCGCGCCGAATCCCCGGCGGAGGCTCTGGAGATCTATCGCGGCGTCTTCTTCACCAAGGAGGGGCTGCCGAAAGCCGACAAGAGCCTCGGCACCAAGGCGGTGCCCGACGACGTCAAGCAGGCCCTGCGCGACGAGCGCGACCGGCTGGAGCCGCTGCAGGATACGTTGCGCGGTGTCCAGGCCCTTCAGCGCACCCGTGCCCTGTTCACCCTGGCGGCCGAGATCCACCGCCGGGTCGAGACGCAGAAGGCCCGCCTCGGGGCGCTCGATTTCGACGACCTGATCCACAAGACCCTCGACCTCCTCGGCCGTGTCGATTCCACCTGGGTGCTCTACAAGCTCGATCGCGGCGTCGACCACGTCCTCATCGACGAGGCGCAGGACACCAACCCGCACCAGTGGGAGATCCTGCGCCGCATCACCGCCGAGTTCGCGTCCGGCGAGGGCGCTCGCGAGGTGGCGCGCACCCGCTTCGCCGTGGGCGATCCGAAGCAGTCGATCTACAGCTTCCAAGGCGCCGAGCCGCGCGAGTTCGAGACCACGCGCCGGGAATGGCAGCGGGCCGCGCAAGGGGCCGATCTCGCCTTCTCGGACGTCCACCTGAACCTGTCGTTCCGCTCGGCCGGCGGCGTCCTGCGGGCGGTCGACGCCACCTTCAAGATCCCCGAGCACTACGAGGGCCTGTCCTTCGAGGACACCGCCGTCGGCACCACCCACAGCACGGCCCGGGCCTCGGCGCCGGGCGCGGTCGAACTCTGGCCGCTGGAGGAGCCGGCCGACGAGCCCGAGCCCGATGCCTGGGCGGCGCCGGTCGACGCGCCCGAGACCAACGCGCCCGCCATCGTCACCGCGCGCCGGGTCGCGCGGGCGGCCCTGACCTGGATCACCACCGGCGACGAGACCGGCCGGGTCTGGCGGCCCGGCGACATCCTCATCCTGGTGCGCAAGCGCTCGGCCGCCTTCGAGGAGGTGATCCGCGCCATGAAGGCCCTCGGCGTGCCCGTCGCCGGCCAGGATCGCCTCGACATCGCCGCCCATATCGCCGTCAACGATCTCGTGGCGGTGGGTCGGGCCGGGCTGCTGCCGGCCGACGACCTGACCCTGGCGGGCGCCCTCAAGACGCCGCTGGTCGGTTTTGACGACGACGACCTCGTCCGGATCGCGGCGCGCCGCGATCTGCACGAGACCCTGGAGGATGCCCTGGCGCGCCACGCCGCGGCCGGCGATCCGGCAGCGATCCGGGGGCACGAAGCCCTGCAATCCTGGATCGCTCTCGCCGCCTGCGAGGGGCCGTTCGGGTTCTACGCGACGCTGCTGGGGGCCCGGGGCGGGCGCCGCGCCCTGGTCTCACGCCTCGGCGGCGAGGCGGGCGACGCCATCGACGTCTTCCTGATGACGGCGGCGCAGGCCGAGCAGGGGCCGGATGCGCCCTCCCTCGGCGGATTTCTCGCCCGCTACGACATCGTCCCGGGACGCGGGGAGGGGGGCCACACGGTCAAGCGCGACCTCGATTCCGGGCGCGACGAGGTCCGGGTGATGACCGTCCACGGCGCCAAGGGGCTGGAGGCTCCGGTGGTGGTCGTCATCGACGGCTGCGAGGCGCTGGGCCGCAACGATCCGCCGCTGCTGCCGCTGCTGCCGGGGGCGCAGCGCTTCGGCCAGGGTGCCCGGCCGCTCCCGCCGGTCTGGGCCGGGGCCAAGGCGGGCGATTGCGACGCCGTCACGCAAGCCCGCGCCACCCTGCAGTCGCGCGCCCGCGAGGAGCACAACCGCCTCCTCTACGTGGCCATGACGCGGGCGGCCGACCGCCTCGTCATCGCGCCCTATCGCGGGCACGAGGCCCCGAGCGAGGCGGCCTGGTGCGAGATGATCCGCACCGGTCTGGAGCAGGAATTCGGGCCGGGCGACGCTTTGGAGACGCCGCACGGACCCGCGACCCTGTGGCGGGATGGCGGCACCGCGGCGCCGCACGCCGCTCCGGCATCGGCGGCGCCGGTCGCGCCGGGACTGCCGGCCTGGCTCGAAGCGCCGGTGGCGTCCGAGATCGAGGCGGCGCCGCCCGTGACCCCGTCCGGTGCCCTGGGGGCGGCCGACACCCGCCGCGAGCCGGGCCGCCGGCAGGCCGACAGCGAGGCACGCCGGCGCGGAACCCTGATCCATTCGCTGGTGGAGCACCTGCCGCGAATCGAGCCGGCCCAGCGCGAGGCCGCCGCCACCGCCTTCGTCCGCGCCCGCTCGCCGGGCCTCGATCGGGCCAAGCAGGCCGGCATCGTCGCCGCGACCTTGCGGCTGCTCGACGAACCCGGCCTCGCTCCGCTCTTAGCCCGGGAGGCGCGGGCCGAAGTCACCCTGTCCGGGCGCGTGCGGGTCGGGGGCGTGTCGCGCCCCGTCTTCGGCCGGGTCGATCGCCTGGCGCTGACCGACGAGTCCGTGCTGGTGGCGGATTTCAAGACCGGCCGGCCGCCCGCCGAGGGCGCGCCGCTGCCGCGCGCCGAGGCCGGGCAGATCGCCCTCTATGCCGCGCTGCTGGCCGAGATCTATCCGGGGCGCCGGGTGGTCCCGATGCTGGTCTGGACCTCCGGTCCGGTCATCCGCCGGCTCGACCCGACGGAGATCGCCGAAGCCCTCGACGCCCTGTCGCGCCGCGCGGCCTGAGCCGGCGGCGGAGTCTGAGGGGAGGGCGGGAGCCTAGCGGCGCCCGCCGGCCGCCCGCTTGGTTGGAGCCGCGCCGCCCGAATCCTCCTCGAAGAGTTCGGCGAGCTTTTCCGTCATCGCGCCGCCGAGTTCCTCGGCGTCGATGATGGTGACCGCGCGGCGGTAATAGCGTGTCACGTCGTGGCCGATGCCGATGGCGAGCAGCTCCACCGGCGAGCGGGTCTCGATGTCCTCGATCATCCAGCGCAGGTGGCGCTCGAGATAATTGCCCGGATTGACCGAGAGGGTCGAATCGTCGACCGGCGCGCCGTCCGAGATCACCATCAGGATCTTGCGCTGCTCCGGGCGGGCCAGGAGCCGCTTGTGCGCCCAGTCCAGGGCCTCGCCGTCGATGTTCTCCTTCAGCAGCCCCTCGCGCATCATCAGCCCGAGGTTCTTGCGCGCCCGGCGCCACGGGGCGTCGGCGCTCTTGTAGACGATGTGGCGCAGGTCGTTCAGACGTCCCGGCGCGTTCGGCTTGCCACCGGCCAGCCACGCCTCGCGCGATTGCCCACCCTTCCAGGCCCGAGTGGTGAAGCCCAGGATCTCGACCTTGACGCCGCAGCGCTCCAGCGTGCGGGCCAGGATGTCGGCGCAGGTCGCCGCCACGGTGATCGGACGCCCGCGCATCGAGCCGGAATTGTCCAGCAGGAGGGTCACGACGGTATCGCGGAAATTGGTGTCCTTCTCGCGCTTGAACGAGAGCGGCTGGTAGGGATCGGTGACCACGCGCACGAGACGGGCCGGATCGAGCTGGCCTTCCTCAAGGTCGAAGTCCCAGGCCCGGTTCTGCTGCGCCAGCAGGCGCCGCTGCAGGCGGTTCGCCAGGCGTCCGACCACGCCCTGGAGATGGGCGAGCTGCTTGTCGAGATAGGTGCGCAGGCGCGCCAGCTCCTCGACGTCGCAGAGATCCTCCGCGTGGATGATCTCGTCGAAGCGTGGATTGAAGACCTTGTACTCGGGTCCGCGCGGCTCGTTGGCCCGCTGCGACGGCGGCCGCCAGGCTTCGGAGGCTTCGTCGGATTCGGCGTTCTCGGCCTCGTCGGGCAGTTCGCCGGACGGAGCGTCGGCGGCCTCGGTGGCCCCCTCCTGCAACTCGTCGGAGGCCTCCTGCGAGGTCTCCATCTCGGAGCGGTCGCCCTGCGACTGCTCCTCGGCCTCCCCCTCGCTGGGAGTCTGCTCGTCGTCCTGCGACTCGTTCTCGTCCTCGTTGTCGTCGTCCTCGGGATCGAACGGGGTCTCGTCCGCCATGTCGAGGGAGCTGAGGAGGTCGCGCACCGAGCGGGCGAAGGCGCGCTGGTTCTCGATCGAACCGATCAACCCGTCGAGGTTCGGGCCGGCCTTCTCCTCGATATGCGAGCGCCAGAGATCGACGATCTTCCGGGCCGCGGCCGGGGGGGCGGCGCCGGTCAGGCGCTCGCGCACCATCAGGGCGACGGCATCCTCCATCGGCGCATCGGCGCGGTCGGTGATGTCCTCGTACTTGCCGCCGCGATGGTAGCGGTCCTCCAGCATCGCCGAGAGGTTCGAGGCGACGCCGGACATCCGGCGCGAGCCGATGGCCTCGACCCGGGCCTGCTCGACGGCATCGAACACCGCGCGGGCGCCGGCGTTCTCGGGCGCCAGCCGGCGGTGGACGGCGACGTCGTGACAGCCGAGGCGAAGCGCCATGGAGTCGGCGTTGCCGCGCAGGATCGCCACGTCCTCCGGCGTCAGCTTGCGCGGCGGCTCCGGCAGGCGCGCCTTGTCGCCGGTCAGGGCCGGGCGGTCGCTGGCATAGACCACCTCGATCTCGGAGCGCTTGGCGATGGCGCGCAGGCAGCCTGCCACCGAGCGCTTGAGCGGTTCGGCGACGGGCTCGCGCCGGTCGCCGGCTTTGCGGTTGGAGATCGACATGCGGGTCGATGGTATCCTCGAAGGAGCGGGACGGAGACTAGCTCAGGGCGACGTTCGACGCGCTCTCGGGCAGATCCTTGCCGAAGGCGCGCTGGTAGAACTCGGCCACCAGGGTGCGCTCGAGCTCGTCGCACTTGTTGAGGAAGGTCACCCGGAAGGCGAAGCCGATATCCTGGAAGATGTCGGCGTTCTCGGCCCAGGTGATCACCGTGCGGGGGCTCATGACGGTGGAGAGATCGCCGTTCATGAACGCGTTGCGGGTCAGGTCGGCGACCCGCACCATGCGGTTGACGATGTCGCGACCGCCGTCGCGCTGATAGTGCGCCGCCTTCGACAGCACGATGTCGACCTCGCGGTCATGGGCCAGGTAGTTCAGGGTGGTGACGATGGACCAGCGATCCATCTGGCCCTGATTGATCTGCTGCGTGCCGTGATAGAGGCCCGAGGTGTCGCCGAGGCCGACGGTGTTGGCGGTGGCGAACAGGCGGAAGGCCGGGTGAGGGCTGATCACCCGCTTCTGGTCGAGAAGTGTCAGGCGGCCCGACAGCTCCAGCACGCGCTGGATCACGAACATCACGTCCGGGCGGCCGGCATCGTACTCGTCGAACACCAGCGCGACGTTGTTCTGGAGCGCCCAGGGCAGGATGCCGTCCTGGAAGGCGGTGACCTGCTTGCCGTCCTTCAGCACGATCGCGTCCTTGCCGACGAGGTCGATGCGCGAGACGTGGCTGTCGAGGTTGATCCGGATGCAGGGCCAGTTCAGGCGCGCGGCGACCTGCTCGATATGGGTCGACTTGCCGGTCCCGTGATAGCCGGTGACCATGACGCGCCGGTTGCGGGCGAAGCCGGCGAGGATCGCCAGGGTGGTCTCGCGGTCGAAGATGTAGTCCGGGTCGAGATCGGGCACGTGCTCCTCGCGCTGCGAGAAGGCCGGCACCATGAGATCGAGGTCGATGCCGAAGGCCTCGCGCACGGAGACTTTCCGGTCGGGCAGCGAGGCGGGCGTGACGTCAGAGAGCATAAGGACCTCGTCGGGGCGCGGGCGCCGGGCTTCGGGCGCGGAACACGCAGGCTGTTCGGGCTTCGGGGTCTGACGGCTCGGGAACCGAGCCGCGCGCGACCGCCATCTAAAGGTCGGCGCCGGGCGACGCCAAGGGGTGACTCCGCACGATATAGGGCCTCGCGCGGCAATTGCCGCCCACCTTGAGCAGGGGAGCCCCGGAAAACGTGCATCGATCGTGCCGGAACTCTTCGGCCGGGTCGGTTCGGGGCTCCGGAACGTCGCCGGCGCGGGCGGGGGAACGCCTCAGCAGAGTCCCGCGGCCCGAAGCGCATCGTGCGCCCGGATGATGTCCCGCAACCGCTCCTCGAACGAGCGGTCGCCGCCATTGGCGTCCGGGTGGAAACGCTTCACCAGGGTCTTGTACTGGGCCTTGATGGCCGCCGAATCCGCGTTCTCGTCGAGGCCGAGCACGTCCAGCGCCTTCAGGGTGGCGGCCGAGTGCCGGGGCCGGCGCGGCTCGGGCGCGGCCTTGCGCCGGGCGGTCTCGCCGACGCCCTCGGCGCGCAGGATGTCCAGCGGATCGACATAGGCCCAGTCGCGCTTCGGGGCGGCCTTGCCCTTCTCGCCGGCGGTGGCGGGGTTCACCCCCATCGCCCAGGTCGGGCGATGCCCGATGATCGCGTCCTTCTGGAAGGCCTGCACGGCGGCGTCGTTCATGCCGTCGAAGTAGTTGTAGGTGGCGTTGTAGGCGCGCACGTGGTCCATGCAGAAGCGCCAGTACTGCCCTTCGGCCTTGCGCCCCTTGGGCGCGCGATAGAGGCCCGGATTCTTGCACCCCGGGGTCTCGCAGGTCTGGGTCGCAGCCGTCTTCGGCTCATCGCAGGACGGCTTGATGCGGATGCTGTCGAACAGGGGCGAGTTGAGATCCATGATGGGGCGATTATGAGGGGGTGGGTCCGAGACACAAGAGCGGCGGGCCTGATGCCGCATGCGGCTGTCGGGGGTTGACGCGGAACGCGGGTCGCCGAGGCTCCGGCGACCCATGACGTAACGCTCGGGAACGAACGAGGGAACCACCCGCCATGACTGAAAACGCGACCGCAATCCCCACCCTGAAGGCGTGGATCACCGAGACGCTGCAGGCCGAGCTGGCCCCGGTGGCCCTGCAGGTCATCGATGAATCCCACCTGCATGCGGGGCATATGGGCGCCCGGCCCGAGGGCGAGACGCATTTCCGATTGGATGTCGTGGCGGCGGCGTTCGAGGGCAAGAGCCGGGTGGACCGGCACAGGATCGTCAATGCGGCCCTCGATCCGGCCTTCAAGCGCGGTCTTCACGCCCTGGCGGTGCGCGCCCGCACCCCTGCCGAGGCGGCCTGATCGCGCAACGACGCCCCGAGCGAGAGACGAGACGCCGCCTTGGCCCTGCATTGCACGCCCCATATCGCCATCGACGAGGCGGAACTCGAGGAGACGTTCGTGCGCGCCTCCGGTCCCGGCGGCCAGAACGTCAACAAACTTTCCACCGCCGTGCAGCTGCGCTTCGACGCCCGGCGTTCGGCCTCCCTGCCCGACGCCGTGGCGGTGCGGCTGATGCGGCTGGCCGGCCGGCGCCTCACGGTGGACGGCGTCATCGTGATCAGCGCCCAGCGCTTCCGGACCCAGGATCGCAACCGGGCCGACGCCCGCGAGCGGCTGGCCGAACTCGTGGCCGAGGCGGCGGTGCCGCCGACGCCGCGCCGCGCCACGCGGCCGACTCTCGCCTCGAAGAAGCGCCGCCTCGACGACAAGTTGAAGCGGAGCGCGACCAAGCGCCTGCGCGGGAGCGGGGGTGCCGATTAGGGCGGTGGGACCGCCCCGACGCGGGCGGCGCCGATCAGGGCCGGACCGCCGCCGTGCCGTCCGGCGGGTGCGTCTCGACCTCGCCGCTGACATAGGCGCTGCCGGGCTTGGCGATGGTCAACCCGAGGGCGATGATCGCCAGGAGGGCCGAGACGGCCGCGGGAAACAGGAAGGCGTCCTCGCCGTAACGCATCTGCAGGAAGCCGCCGATGACCGCGCCGGTGCTGAGCGCCGCCCAGAGCGGCGCCTGGATCCAGAACGAGGGCGCCACCGTGCCGAGGAGCAGGTTCGCGAGGCCGGTTCCGAACCGCACCACCGCACCGGTCACGTAGGTGAGCGCGAGGCTGCGCCCGCCCTCGTCCTGCAGGGTCGCGTTCTGAAGGCCGAGCGCGATCACGATGGGATAGGCGTGGAGCGGGAACGCGAAGGTCCCGTGCGGGACGATCAGGCCGATGGTGAGCAGGACGGATTGCAGCAGGAGCAGCACCGACAGGCGCCAGCGCCCGACCCAGGCGGCGATCAAGGTTCCGGCAAAGGCGCCGAAGCAGAACAGCACGATGACGGAGGCGACCCGCGAGGTGCTCTCCCAGTCGAACCGGCTCACCGACACGCCGAAGCGCGTCGTGTTCCCGCTCATGAACGACATGAACAGCTGCGAGAATTCGAGGAAGCCGATGGAATCGGCGCAGCCCGCCACCGCCGAGAGCGCCAGCGCGAAGGGAATCCGCGTCGCGGCGCTCGCCGGAAACGACTTGTTCTGCGGCTCTGCCATGAGATCTCCAATGTGCTTGTGGGGCGTGCCGGTCTGCGCGGGGCGACACAGTCGGCGAAGGGCGGTCGGGACAGCACCGAGGCAAGCCGATGATGCCGTCAGGGGCGGCGCGACGCTGACGGGGCCCGGTGCGCCTGAAGCGCCCGGGTCCCGGCTGGCAACAGCGACGCTGAGTTTTGGTTCAACCGTGTTGCCCGCCCGGGTTCAAGGGGCGCAACGGGATCGTGATCGCCGCGCAGGCCGTGCCCTCACGACATGCCCTCACGACGTGCCATCACGACGCGCCACCACGATCCGGCCCGCCACGTCGGCCCCGTTCTCGCGGCGGATCACGGCAGGCGCGAGGGTCTCCGGCGTGAAGCCGGAACGCGTCAGGGTGTCCCGCACCAGGGGGTCCCCATGGGCGTAGCGGGCATCCGGCCCGAGCACCCATCCGTCGCCGGGGTGGGACTGGACCGTGAAGGCGAGGTGCCCGCCCGGCCGCAGAACCCGTGCGGCGCCGGCCAGCATCCCGACCATGTCGCCGACATAGATCAGGACGTCGGCCGCGGTGACGCAATCGGCGCTGCCGGCCGCTTCGGCCGCCAGGGCGGCGACGAGTTCACCCTCCACCAGCCGGTGATAGCCGCCGCGCCGGGCGGCCTCGGCCAGCATCCGGGGCGACAGGTCGATCCCGGTGAGATGGGTCGGCCGGTGGCCGAGGGCGGCGCCGACGAGCCCGGTGCCGCAACCGAGATCGATCACCCGGCCGAGCGGCGTGCCGCTCCCCACCAGCGCATCGAGGGCCTCCACCAGCAGGTCCGGCCCGCGATAGGCCAGGCCGCCGACGAGGTGGCGGTCGAAGCGCGGGGCATAGGCGTCGAACAGCGCCCGCACGTAGCCCGGCGAGATCGCCGTGAGGGCCGCGCCCGCGCCGATCCGCACCAGGGCGATGCGCGCGCCTTGCGCGTCGTCGGGGTCGATCTCCAGCGCATTGGCGTAGGCGCGCAGGGCGGCATGATGGTCGTCGGGCCGACCGGTCCGGCCGTGGCGGGCCTCGCGGGCGCGGCCGAGGAGGAACCAGGCCGGGGCGAAGCGGGGCGCGATCTCCAGGCATTGCTCGGCCATCTCGGCGGCGGCGTCGGGGTCGCCCTCGTCGAGGCAGGCCTGGGCATAGGCGTAGCGCCGGTCGGCGAGGAGGTCGCCGGAGGTGATCGTGCGGGACATGTGGCTGCGCGTGGGCCTCGGGCGCCCTATATGCCGCGCCGATGACATTCAGCGCCAGCGATCTTCTCACCCTGACCCGGGAGGGGCTGTACTGCCCCCTCGGTGGCTTCCACGTCGACCCGACCTGGCCGGTGCCCCGCGCCCTCATCACCCACGGCCATGCCGACCATGCCCGGGCGGGTCACGGCCGGGTGATGGCGACGCCCGAGACCCTGCGCATCATGGCGGTGCGCTACGGAGCCGATTTTTGCGAGAGCCGGCAGGAGGCGCCCCTGGGCGAGGCGATCCGCATCGGCGACGTCACCGTGCGCTTCGCCCCCGCCGGGCACGTGCTCGGCTCGGCCCAGATCGCGATCGAGGCGCAGGGCGTGCGGGTGGTGGTCTCGGGCGATTACAAGCGCGCCTACGATCCGACCTGCCTGCCGTTCGAGGTGGTGCCCTGCGATGTCTTCATCACCGAGGCGACCTTCGGCCTGCCGGTGTTCCGGATGCCGGACACCCGCGACGAGGTGCGCAAGCTCATCGATTCGGTGGCCCTGTTTCCCGAGCGCGCCCACATCGTCGGCGCCTACGCGCTCGGCAAGGCGCAGAGGGTGATGGCCCTGCTGCGGGAGGCCGGCTACGACCGGCCGATCTACCTGCACGGCGCCATGGAAAAGCTGACCGAGCTCTACAAGCAGGAGGGGATTGCGCTGGGCGAGACCCCCAAGGTGGTGGCCACCGAGCGCGGCAAGCTGCACGGCGCCATCGTGCTGTGCCCGCCCTCCTCGATTCAGGACGTATGGTCGAGAAAATTCCCCGACCCCGTCACGGCGTTCGCCTCCGGCTGGATGCGGGTGCGGGCCCGGGCGCGCCAGAAGGGCGTCGAACTCCCGCTCTGCATCTCCGACCATTCCGACTGGCCGGACCTGTGCCGCACGATCCGGGAGACCGGGGCCGGCGAGGTCTGGGTCACCCACGGGCAGGAGGACGCCCTGGTGCATTGGTGCGGGACGCAAGGCATCAAGGCCAAGCCCCTGCACCTGCTCGGCTACGGCGACGACGGCGAGTCCGAGCCGACCGCCGCAACCGAGGAGGCCGTGGCATGAACGACTTCGCCCATCTCCTCGACCGCCTCGCCTACGAGCCGCGCCGCAACGCCAAGCTGCGCCTACTGCAGGATTACTTCGCCCATGCCCCGGACCCGGAGCGCGGCTACGCCCTGGCGGCGATGACCGGCGGCCTGAGCTTTCGCGAGGCCAAGCCCGCGATGATCCGGGGGCTGGTGGAGGCCCGCGTCGATCCGGTGCTGTTCGGGCTCTCGCACAACTACGTCGGCGATCTCGCCGAGACCACGGCGCTGATCTGGCCGGCACCCCTGGCCCAGGATGGCGAGCCGGTCATCGGCCCCGGCCACAACAACCCGCCCCCGCACGTGCCCACCCTCGCCGAGGTGGTGGAGACCCTCGGCACCGTGAAGAAGGCGGACCTGCCCGCCCGGATCGCCGCGTGGCTCGATGCCCTCGACGAGACGGGGCGCTGGGCGCTCCTGAAGCTGATCACCGGCGCGCTCCGGGTCGGCGTCTCGGCCCGCCTCGCCAAGACCGCCATCGGGGCGCTCGGCGGCCACGAGGCCGATGCGGTCGAGGAGGTCTGGCACGGGCTCGAGCCTCCCTACGCCACCCTGTTCGCCTGGGTCGAGGGCCGGGCCGAGCGTCCCACCACCCTCAACCCGGCCCCGTTCCGGCCGCCGATGCTCTCGCACCCGATCGACGAGGAGGCGGATTTCGAAAAACTCGATCCGGCGGCGTTCTCCGGCGAGTGGAAATGGGACGGCATCCGGGTCCAGCTCGTCGGCGGACGGGACGAGGCCGGGGTGCAGGTGGCGCGGATCTATTCCCGCACCGGCGAGGACATCTCCGGCGCCTTCCCGGATCTGGCCGAGGCCATCACCTTCTCGGGCGCCATCGACGGCGAATTGCTGATCCTGCGCGAGGAGCGCGTGCAGAGTTTCAACGTGCTGCAGCAGCGCCTGAACCGAAAGGCCGTGACGCCGAAGCTGCTGGAGGAGTTTCCCGCCCATGTCCGCGCCTACGACCTGATGCAGGCGGAGGGCGAGGATTTGCGCCCACTGCCCTTCGAAGCGCGCCGGCAGCGGCTCGAGGCGTTCGTCGCCGCCCTCGACCACGCCCGCATCGACCTCTCGCCCCTGGTGCCCTTCACCACCTGGAACGAGCTGGCCGCCGCGCGCGCCGATCCGGCCGCTGTCGGCGCCGGCGAGGATGCCGACGCCATCGAGGGCGTCATGCTGAAAGCCCGCGACAGCGTCTATCTGCCGGGCCGGCCCAAGGGGCCGTGGTGGAAGTGGAAGCGCGAGCCGTTCCGCGTCGACACCGTGATGATGTACGCCCAGCGCGGGCACGGAAAGCGCTCGTCGTTCTATTCCGACTACACCTTCGGCGTCTGGCGCGACCGCGAGGACGGCACGCCCGAACTCGTGCCGGTCGGCAAGGCCTATCACGGCTTCACCGATGCCGAACTCGCCAAGCTCGACCGCTACGTCCGCAACAACACCACCAAGCGCTTCGGCCCGGTGCGCGAGGTGTCCTACGGCCTCGACCACGGCCTCGTGCTGGAGATCGCCTTCGAGGGCGTCCAGCGCTCGACCCGGCACAAGTCCGGCGTCGCCATGCGGTTTCCCCGGGTGGCCCGCATCCGCTGGGACAAGCCGGCGGCGGAGGCCGACCGGATCGACGCCCTGGAGACCATCCTGGCCCGCGGCGAGCGCGAGATCGCGCCGGGCGAAACCCTGACGGAGGCGCAAGGATGAGGCCGACGGGAAAAATCAGCGCGGTGCAGGGGTTCGCCAGCGGTGCGGCGACGCGTCAGGCCGGCGCCACGATCACGGTCTCGACCCCGGGCCAGGGCTTCACCGACATCACCCGGGCGGTGGCGGCGTTCCTGGCGCAGGGCGGGATCGCGGACGGCCTCGTCACGGTGTTCTGCCGGCACACCTCGGCCTCCCTGACGATCCAGGAGAACGCCGACCCGGACGTACAGACCGACCTCCTGACCGCCCTCGACGGCCTCGCCCCCCGCCATGCCGGCTACGTCCACGGTGCCGAGGGGCCGGACGACATGCCGGCCCATATCCGCACGATGGTGACGGATTCGAGCCTGTCGATCCCGGTGGCGGGCGGCCGCCTCGCGCTGGGGACGTGGCAGGGGATCTACCTCGTCGAGCACCGCGACCGGCCGCACCGGCGCGAGATCGTGCTGCAGGCGCTCGGGGCGTGATCGCCGGCGCCGCTCGCCGGTTGGGTCATCGCCGGTTCGGTCATCGCCGGATCAGGATCACCCCGCCGATCAGGAGCGCCACCCCGATCATGCGCGGCCCGTCGAGGGCGCGCTGAGCGAGGCCGAGCCAGCCGAAATGGTCGAACGCCACCGAGGCGAGCATCTGTCCGGTGACCAGCAGCGCCAGGAAGGTGGCGGCACCGAGCTGCGGCACCAGGATGGTGGCCAGGGCGATGAAGACCGCGCCGAAGAACCCGCCGCTCCAGGCCCACCAGGGAATGCGCGCCGCCAGGCCCGCCGCCGGCAGCGGATCGCGCAGGGCCAGGGCCAGCACCACCATCGACAGCAGCCCCACGAAGTAGCTCGCGAACCCGGCCCAGGCCGAGGAGTTCAGGGCGATCCGCAGGTTCGCGATCAACGCCTGCTGCACCACGATGCTGGCGCCCGCCATGATCGAGAGGGCGAGGGGAAGCACGAGGTTGAGCATGGGCCCGTGACCTTCTGGGGGACATGGTGCCGCGAGCCCGTTCGGGATCGGCTGGCTGGGGCGCCTTGACAACCACCGCCAAGCCATGCCGTCAAATGACGAGTTCGCTCGTTTCCATTCCGATCAGGCATGTCGCGGCTGGAAGGGTCCAACCAGCATAATCCGGCCGGTATAATCCGGCCGGAATGATCCAAATGGCATGATCAATCCCGCCCATCTCGATCTCTTCCGCGCCGTGATGCGCCATGGCGGCATGACGCGGGCCGCCGCGATCCTGGGCATCGGCCAGCCCCATGTCAGCCGCGCCATGGCGCAGCTCGAGGCTGAACTCGGGCTGTCCCTGTTCGTGCGAGGCCATGGCAGTGCCCGTCCGACGCCGGAAGGCGAAGCCTTCGCCCGCGAGGTCGAGAGAACCTATGCGGGGCTCGACCATCTCGCTGCCACGGCCCGCCAGATCCGAGAACTCGGCACCGGCCCGCTCAGGATCGCCTGTCAGCCCTCCCTCGCCTCACGGCTGCTGCCGCGGGCGATCCGCCGCCTCGTCGCCGAGCATCCGGGCGTGCGCGTCTCCGTCCATGTCCCGAGCCCCGAAACGATCTGGGCGTGGACCGCCTCCGGCCAATGCGATCTCGGGCTCACCCGGCCTCGTTCCGGTTATGCCGGCGTGATCAGCGAGTCGTTTCTCACGGTCGACGCGGTCTGCGCCGTCCCGCGCACGCACCCCTTGGCGCGCCAGCGCAGCATCGGGGTCGCGGACCTTGCCGGGGAGACGCTGATCGCGGGCGGCCCCGGCCTGTTCCAGGAGGCCGTCGCGGCGCGGTTCGCGGCCGCTGGCCTGACCCCGCGCTTCACCCTGATGGCCCAGTATACGGCGGCCCGTTGCGGCCTCGTCGCCGAGGGGCTGGGGCTCGCCGTGGTCGATCCCCTTCCGGCCCGCGAACTCACCGGCCTGCCGATCGTGCTGCGGCCGTTCCGGCCCGCCCTGCCGATCGACACGATGCTGATCCGTCCGGCGAGCCGGCCACCGGGGCATCTCGCGGAACGCCTGATCGCCTTCCTGCGGCTGGAGCGTGACCGGTTGCCGTCACGCTCTCCCCCTGAGCGCTTAGCCCCTGCGCACTCGGTCCCTGCGCACCCGGTCCCTGCGCACTCTCCGCCTGCCGATGCGGACGCCACCACCTCCGTCAGCGCGTGATCACCGAACCCACGCCCGGATTCACGGTTCTCGCAGCATCGGCGATGGGAACACGGACGATGGGAGGAACGCGATGAAGGCTCTGGTCTGGCACGGCGCCCAGGACATTCGCTGCGAATCTGTACCCGATCCGCGGATCGAGGACGATCGGGATGCGATCATCAAGGTCACGGCCTGCGCCATCTGCGGCTCCGACCTGCACCTCTACGACCACTTCATGCCCGGCATGGAGAAGGGCGACGTCATGGGCCACGAGTTCATGGGCGAGGTGGTCGAGACCGGCAAGGGCGTCAACGGCACCCTGCGCAAGGGCGAGCGGGTGGTGATCCCGTTCACCATCATCTGCGGCGAGTGCGACCAGTGCAAACGTGGCTTCTTCTCGGTCTGCGAGCGCTCGAACCGCAACAAGCACCTCGCCGCCAAGGCGTTCGGGCACACCACCGCCGGGCTGTTCGGCTACACCCACCTCACCGGCGGCTATCAGGGCGGGCAGGCCGAGTACGTCCGCGTGCCCTTCGCGGACAAGACCCACATCAAGGTGCCGGACGGGCTCACCGACGAGCAGGTCCTGTTCCTCGGCGACATCTTCCCGACCGGTTGGCAGGCGGCGGTGCAGGCCGACATCCAGCCCACCGACACGGTGGCGATCTGGGGCGCCGGTCCCGTCGGCCAGATGGCGATCCGCTCCGCGATCCTGCTCGGCGCCCGCCAGGTGGTGTGCATCGACCGGGTGCCCGAGCGCCTGGAGATGGCTCGCGCCGGCGGCGCCGTGACCATCGACAACAGCACCGAGAGCACCGTCGAGCGCCTGAACCAGCTCACCTCCGGCAAGGGCCCGGAGAAGTGCATCGACGCCGTCGGCATGGAGGCGCACGCCCCCCGGGCGCTGGAGCAAGTCTACGACCGGGTCAAACAGGCCATGATGCTGGAGAGCGACCGGGCCACGGTTCTGCGCGAGATGATCTATGTCTGTCGCCCGGCCGGCATCCTCTCGATTCCGGGCGTCTATGGCGGGCTCGTCGACAAGATCCCGATGGGCGCCCTGATGAACAAGGGGCTGACGCTCCGCACCGGGCAGACCCACGTCAACCGCTGGACCGACGATCTCGTCGCCCGCATCGCCGATGGCCAGATCGACCCGTCCTTCGTGATCACCCACCGGGGCGGACTGGCGGACGGTCCGGACCTCTACAAGACCTTCCGCGACAAGAAGGACAACTGCATCAAGGTCGTGCTCCGGCCCTGACCGTCCGCTCCCGTATCCAGACCGAATCAGGAGGCCCGCATGCCCGCATCCGCGTCCCGTCAGGAGCCGAGCGCCCACCGCGCACGCGGGGGAGCCGACGCCCCGTCCGCCCGGCTGTCCTCGGACCGCCGCCGCCGGCCCGATCCGTCCACCCGCCAAGTGGCGCGGGGCCTCGGCTGGTTCTCGCTCGCCCTCGGGGTCACGGAGGTCACCTGCGGCGACGCGATCGCCCGCTGGCTCGGCATGCCGCGCGCCGGTGCCCTGGTGCGGGCCTACGGTGTCCGCGAGATCGTCCAGGGCGCCGGCATCCTGGGCGCGCACGATCCGACGCCCTGGATCTGGGCTCGGGTCGCCGGAGACGGCCTCGACCTCGCCACCGTGCTGCCGGGCCTCACCGGCGATCCGCGTCATCGCGCCAACACCGCCGTCGCCCTCGGTGCGCTGGCCGGCGTCGGCGTGGTCGATCTGCTCTGCGCCCGGGCGCTCTCGGATGCGCCGCTGGCCCCCTCGGAGCCGGTGCGGGCGGATTACCGGAGCCGCAGCGGCTTTCCGAGGGGTGTCGCGGCGATGCGCGGCGCCGCCCGCGACGTCCGGCCCCGGGACTTCACCACGCCGGAAAGTCTGCGAGCGTGGAGCTAGAGCGGTTTCCACCTACTCCGGATCGTAACCGGCGGCAGCGAAGTAGTTTGCGCACTCGGTTGGGGTGAAGGCGTCGAGCAGATTGCCGACGACAGTCCAGAGCCGATCGACCGTGCGCTCGGCC
>NZ_JAGHKN010000059.1:0-18192 GCF_023093475.1 Methylobacterium sp. 37f | reverse complement strand
AGCGCCAGACCCTGATGGATCGCCGCTTGCGCCACCACGCGCAGGCCGCCTAACCTCCTACCCCAGATGGACCAGAGCCTCTGTCCCTGAACACCGCTGAATGTCCCAAATCATCTGACGACGGACATTCCAGTGTCTCGTTGAGCTGGCGCAGCATCGCCTCCGCCTGCTTGTGGGGTGTGAGGTCATGCATCGCGCCGACCATGCGGACGGCTCGGCCTCGGCTGTCTCGGATGACGGTTCCGCGGTCCAGGACATCGGCAAAGGTGCCGTCCCGGCGTTCGAAGCGGTACTCGGAAATCCAACCCTCTGTTCGTCCCTCAATAGCTGCCGTTATACCAGCTGCCGCCCTGCCTCGATCATCGGGGTGGATGTGCGACTTCCACCATACTCCGCTAGGCTCGACCTCCTCGGGTCTGTAGCCGAATAGCGTCCTCACCGCCTCGTTCCAGCGGATATGGTCCGTGATAAGGTTCCAATCCCAGATCGCGTCGTTGGTGGCATGGACCGCAAGCCGGTAGCGCTCCTCGGTCTCCCGGATCGCCTCCTCGGCCTGGCGCCGCTCCGTCTCGTCACGGACGACCTTGAGGAAGCCGATCTCCTCGCCCGCCGGACCGCGAAGCACGGTCATCGAACCACTCACGAAGACGCGGCTGCCGTCCTCGCGCTGGTGCCATCGGATATTGGCGGCTTGGCCCTCGTGCCTTGCCGTCTCAACCTCTTGTTCCGGCACGCCCGCGTCGCGGTCCTCCAGCGTGAAGAGGAGGTCGCCGGACCGTCCAAGGATTTCCCCGGCCTCGAAGCCGAAGGTATGCTGGGCACCGGCCGACCAGCCGGTCACCCGGCGGTCGGGGTCGAGGGTGAGAATGGCGTAGTCGGTGGCGCTGTCTAGGATGAGTTGCAGACGCTGCTCACGCTCTCGCAGGTGCTCCTCGGCCTGCTTGCGTTCGGAGATGTCGAGCACGAATTCGATGGCGCCGTCTTCGACCTTACGCGGGGCGAATAGGCCCCACCACCGCGAGCCGTCCTTGCGGAAGTATTGCTTCTCGTAGGGCACCGCCTCGCCCAGCGTGGCGACCTGCTCGACTGCCCGCTTCGAGGCCGGCCAGAACTCCTGAGGCGTCAGCTCCTGCCAGGTTCTGCCGAGCGCCTCAGCCTCGGTGAAGTCGGTCATCTTCAGGAAGGCCTCATTCACCGTGGTCAGCCGGTAGTTCTCGCTCCAGTGGATAATGCCGACCGTCCTGATCGCGAGGGCTGCCTGGATCCGGTCCGCAACTGCCCGTCGCTCGCGTTCGGCCATGACCTGGCCGGTGGTTTCCCAGCAAGCGCATAAGAAGCCAGCGACCTGTCCATCCTCGCTTCGGATCGGTGTGTAGGAGAAGGCGAAGTGCGCCTCGTCCAGCTCGCCGCGGCGATGCATCAGGAGCGTGATGTCGTCCATCTGAACGGCCTCGCCGGCATAGGCCCGCTCGACGAGTGGCGTGAGGTCGTCCCGGATCTCGGACCAGACGTCGAGGAACGGCCGTCCGAGGGCCAAGGCGCGCTTCTCGGCCAGGATGGGCGCGTAGGCCTGGTTGTGGATGAGGATGCGTTCCGGTCCCCAGACAGTGAACATCGGCTGAGCCGAGCCGTCGATGACTTCGCACAGGGTTCGAAGCGAGCTCGGCCATGTCTGCACTGGTCCGAGTGCGGTCTCAGCCCAATCCCGGGCGAGCGTTACCCTCAGCGGATCTGAAACAGTGGAATGGGGTAGGGTCGATAGCACTTCAGCGTTCATGTGGATGAGAAGCATGCCGAGGCGGGGAAGTTGCCCTCGAACCATCGGCAGACAGATGGCTCACGCCAACGGTCCATTGAGGCGCCGACCGTCGTAGGGTTTCAGGCGGCCCCGTTGTTCAGGACCAAGCGCAGCGAGCGGGCGAGCTCGTCGCGCCGGTATGGCTTGTTCAGCACGGTGAGCTCACCTTTTCCGATGACCTGGCCCTCGTCGAGGTTGGCGACGTAGCCGGAGGTCAGCAGGACTTTCATGCCGGGACGCAGGCGCTGTGCCTCGACCGCGAGCTGCGACCCGTTCATCCCGCCGGGCATCACCACGTCAGAGAACAGGATATCGATGCGCCCGACGCCTCTCAGGTGGTCCAGTGCTTCCGCGGCATTGCGCGCGACGATCACCCGATAGCGCAGCTCTTCCAGGCTCTCGACCGCCATTGCGAGCACCCCCTCGTCGTCCTCGACCAGAAGGACGGTGTCGCCTTCAGTGGCGCGACGCAGAGGCAGCACGCTGGCGGAGCCGGTACCGACCTCCTCCCCGGCTGCATCGGCGGAGCGGGGTATCCGAAGCCGGAACGTGGTGCCAGCTCCGACCTCGGACTGAATATCGACGTAGCCACCGGCGCTGCGGGTGAAGCCATAGACCTGGGACAGGCCCAGACCCGTTCCCTTGCCGACTTCCTTCGTCGTGAAGAACGGCTCGAAGATGCGGGCGAGCATCTCGGCCGGGATGCCACTGCCAATGTCAGAGACGGAGATCTCGACGTAGTCCCCCGGAGGCACGCCCTTGTCGGCGACAGCAGCGGTGTCGAGGCGGACGTTGCGGCTCCGCACAGCGATGCGGGCCACACCGTCGCTATCCTCCATTGCGTCGCGGGCGTTGACCACCAGGTTCAGTACGGCGGCCTCGAACTGAGCGGGGTCGATGCGGATGGGATCGATGGCGGGATCTAGATCGAAGACCATCTCGATGGCAGCACCGGCAGCCCGTTCTGCCAGGGGCCGGAAGTCGAGGAGCAGGCGGTTCGGATTGAGGGTCTGGGGCCGTAGCATCTGGCGTCGGGAGAAGGCCAGGAGCTGTTGGGTGAGTTGCTCGCCCCGGCGCGCGGCCGCCATGGCAGCCTCGGCGAGGCGTACGACCCGTTCCGTGTTCTCCGGCTTGCGGATCACCATGTCGAGGCCGCCGACGATGACCGTTAGCAGGTTGTTGAAGTCGTGCGCCACGCCCCCGGTCAACTGCCCGATGGCTTCCATCTTCTGGGCCTGCCGCAGGGCATCTTCGGTCACGCGCTGCTCGGACCGGTCGAGGACGATGCCGGCCATGCGGACGGGCAGCCCATCGCGATCATATTCCGCGCGGCCTTTCGCGGCGATCCATCGGACAGCGCCGTCCGGGCGTAGGATACGGCACTCGATGTCGAGGACGCCGGTCGCCAACGCCCACGCGAAGGCCGCCTCCACGAGGGGCCGGTCCTCCGGGACGGCATGGCCGAGGAGGTCGGCACGGCCCCAGGACGCCATCGGAGCATCGTAGCCGAAGATCGCGTCGTAGCGACCGAAACGCCGAGCAGTATCGTTGATGAGATCGAGGTCCCACGAGCCCATGCCAGCGGAATCGAGCGCGAATGCCAACGTCTCGCGCGCCGCCTCGACTTCGTGCGTCCGCTCCTCGACGCGACGCTCCAGCGTCTCGTTCGCAATCCTGAGACGCTCCTGCGCCTGCTCGCGTTCGAGGATGTGCCCGCGCGCTTGATACTGACGGCGCCGGACCCGCAAGGCGGACGCGACCGCGCTTGCCAGTGTCTCGGCGTTGATGGGGCGCTCCAGCAGTACGACGTTGCCGAGCCGCTCGATGATGGCGGCGGCACGCGCGGGGCGGCGCCCAGCCTGGCGGGTCGCCAGCATGATGAACGGGAAGTCCGACCACGGCGGCTGATGGTCAACCCAATCGTTTAGGGAGGTTGTGTCGGCCTCGACCAGTGCCTCCTCGGTGACGATGGTAGCGGCTGCGCCGTTCCGCAGTTCGCTGACCCAGCTCGCGACGTCCGGGCAGATGCAGGCGGGCGTCCCCGATTTCGCGAGCAACTGCTCGATAACCCCGGCATCGCGACCGCGCGGCGCCAGGATCAGGACCCGGTTTTCGACGTCCGTCATTGCTGTCATGCGCTTGCGCCGGGCGTCGTGGCGGCATCAGCTTTCAGCATGGCAACCTTGCCGCCGTATGCCGGCAACCCGGTGAGGACGCCCTGAAAGTCGGTCAGCGCCTCGCCGACCTGCAGGCCCGTGCCTGAGATCATCAGTTCGCGGATCGTGCGCTCATGCGCGTTGACCCGGCTCTTCACCACGGAAAGGGCCGTACGGACAGCGCCTTCGGCCTCGAAATATCGGAACAGCACGATGCCGTCGCTGAGGTAGCTCAGATCGACGTCACTCCGGATCTCGCCGATGACCCCGTGTTGTCCCAGCACTAGGACGGTCGTGGTCCCCTTCTGGTTGAGGTAGCTCAGCAGCTCGTGCATCTGTAGGACAAGGTACTGCTCGTCCGGCATGGCGTGGACGTAGGCGTTGAGGCTGTCGATGGCGATAAAGGTCGAGCCATGGTCTTCGACGGCTTCGCGGGCCCGGCAGGCGAACTCGCCCGGCGAGATCTCGGCCGGGTCGATCTGCATGAGGTTCAGGGCCCCAGTCTTCACATAGGGCCGCAGGTCCATGCCGAGGAGTGCGGAACGTGCGAGCAAGGTCGCCTTGCCCTCGTCGAACAGGAAGTAGGTTGCGTGTTCGCTCCGCTCCAGCGCAGCGAGCAGGCAGCGGACGGCAGTGGTCGTCTTGCCGGCGCCGGACGGACCCATGAGCAGGGTGTTGGTCCCCTGGACGAGCCCGCCGCCAAGGAGCAGGTCGAGTTCGGGAAGACCGGTCGAGGTGGTGACCGGATCGAAGTTCGCGCCGTGCTCGGCCGCGATGAGCCGCGGGAAGACTGTGAGGCCGCCTGTACCGAGCGCAAAATCATGTAACCCGCCGCGCACCTTCACGCCGCGCATCTTGACCACGCGGATGCGCCGACGCTCGGACCCGAACTCTCGCTCCATCTGTTCCAGGACCAAGACCCCATGGGCGATGCTGTGGAGCTGGACGTCCGCCGTGTTGTCGTCGAGCATCAACACCGTGCAGCGACGCGACGCGAAAAACTGCTTCAGGGCCAGGATCTGGCGCCGGTACCGCAGCGGGTTCTGGGCGAGAAGGCGGAGTTCGGACAGGCTGTCGAACACCACTCGGGCGGGCTTGAGCGCGTCGACGCGCTCCATGACCTCGCGCACGGTCTCGCCGAGCTCGACCTCTGACGGATGCAGGATGGACTGCTCACTATCAGGGTCGAGGCCGAGCTCGCTGACGAGTTCGTAGACCTCGATGCCGTCCAGGCTCCAGCCATGGGAGGCGGCACCAGCGCGAAGTTCGTCGGCACTCTCCGATAGTGTGACGTAGAGGCCCTTCTCGCCTCGGACGACACCTTCGAGCAGGAACTGCAGCGACAGCGTCGTCTTGCCCGCGCCAGGCGTACCCTCGACCAGAAAAAGGCGCTCACGGGTGAAGCCGCCGATCAGGATGTCGTCGAGGCCGGGAATGCCGGTGGAGGCGATGAGACGGGAACCTGGGGCGGCAGGGCCTGATGTATCTGCGGGCATGGTCACCATGGTGCGGGAAAGGCGCATTCGATTACCGCCCGGTTCGTGGCGGCTCGTTAGCCTCTCGGTAGATGTTCACCTGGATTAACGCAGAGCCCCGAGATTGGTCCCCACCGCGAAGTAGGCTGAAGGCTACCCGCCGTGCCTTTCTACCGGGCAGATATCCAAAGGTTCCAAGCTCCGTCACTCTCTCGTATTTCCTAGTGGTGCAAGTCTAACACTTGGTGCCCACGCTTTGCGGCCTGGATGATGCGATCCGGGTCGGCGGTCCAGACGAAGGGCTTTGGATTGCCGTTGCTCTCGGCGATGAAGCGTTTGATGGCGGTCTTCACCTCGATCAGCGATCCGAACACGCCGCGTTGGAGCCGGCGTTTTGCGAGCTTGGCGAAGAAGCCCTCGACGGCATTGAGCCACGAGGCTGAGGTCGGGGTGAAGTGGAAGGTCCAGCGCGGGTGGCGGTCGAGCCAGGCGCGGACCTTCGGGTGCTTGTGGACGGCATAGTTGTCCAGGATCGCGTGGACGATCTTGCCTGCCGGAACCGCCGCCTCGACCGCATTGAGGAAGCGGATGAACTCCTGATGCCGGTGGCGCTGCATGCAGCGGCCGATCACCTTGCCCTCCAGCACGTCCAGGGCGGCAAACAGGGTCGTCGTGCCGTGGCCCTTGTAATCGTGGGTGCGCGTCGTCGGCTGGCCCGGCTTCATCGGCAACGGGGCCTGCGTGCGGGCGAGCGCCTGGATCTGGCTCTTCTCGTCGACCGAGAGCACGACGGCGTGGGCCGGCGGGTCGACGTAGAGCCCGACGACGTCGCGCAGTTTGGCGGCGAAGGCCGGGTCGGTGGAGAGCTTGAACTGCCGGACCCGGTGTGGCTGTAGGCCGTGCCCCCGCCAGATCCGCTGTACCGACGAGACGCTGATGGCCGCGGCCTTGCTCATGGCGGCGGCCGTCCAATGCGTGGTCTCGCCGGGTGGTTCTCCTTGCGTCAGAGCCACCACGCGCGCCGCCACCTCCGGCCCCAGCGGCCGGATACGCGCCGGTCGCGTCTTGTCCCGAAGGAGCCCATCGACGCCCTCCTGCGCGAAGCGGTCCTGCCAGCGCCAGACCACCGTCTTGGACACGCCCGCCTCACGCATGATCGCATGCGTCCCCAACCCATCGGCGCTCAGCAGCACGATACGCGCGCGCCAGACGTGCTTCTGCGACGTGTTTCGATCTGCGACGAGTGCTTCGAGCCGAAGGCGATCTGAGGTGGAGAGCGTGAAAGAGATGCCACTGCGTATCTCACCAGACTCGCAGGACGAACCTCAAACCGAAACCCCACACGGACTCAACCGTCAGGGCTCACCCACTAGTCGCCGGCCCAAACCCAGGAATGAACCGCTGGTATCATCCAGCGAGTCCAGCCGATCCCACGAACGCCTCATCTCCGCCTCAGCCGCGTCGACACGCGCCAACACGTCGTCCAGCACTTCGTCGCCCACTGACGGCCGTACCTTTATCGTCTGGCGAACTACGTCCGGTTTCCGGATCCGCTTCATCAATGATGCACGACGAGGTTGAGTCGGGACCTGCAAGTCCGCGGTTAGACTTGGTTGAGTGAAGAGCGGAAAGGCAGCCTTAATTCGGCGAGAGACTAAGGTGGTTAGACCTTTGTTGAAGGCCATCCACAAGCCGAATATTTTTTAGCCATGTTGTTTCATGGAGCGGAACGAGTTGGTGCCTCACTGCTTCCTAGCGTCGCTCGCCCGCGACCCTGGGATTCGGTTGAGAACATGGCGGTCATCGAACATGCAAACGCGACTGTCGTTCCGAGAGGATGGCGCGGCAACGCCCCTCAGCGCTTTATCGCGCAGGTCGGCCTCGTCGTGGTCATGATCACGATCGTCCTTTCGGGCTTCTTCTACACCAACACGCACCAGCAGGCGCTCATCGACCTGCGCGAGGGCGGGCGGCAGATGCGCATCGCACAGGAAGCCCTTATGGATGCGGAGACCTACGTTCTCAATCGGGCGATCGGCGAACGGGACAGCGAGTACGGCGAGTACAGCCGCGCCTTCGAGGCACTCCACAGCCGACGCGATTCCCACCTCGTAAGGCTCGATCGCTTCCTCAAGGCGCCGGACGGAAGCGGACTGTCGGCGGACGCCACCTTGAAATCCCTCGAGACGCTCTGGACCGACGCCCTCGCGCTTGTGCGCGCCGGGAAGCTGGACGAAGCCCAGGGCTTCCTCAGGGAGCGCGGGAGTGCCGCCCTAGTTGGGAAGATGCGCCACGCGTTCGAGACCTTCCTGGCGGATTGGAACACGCACTTCGCCGACCACGAGACGCGGATCGAGATCGGCAAGAGCGTGGTGCTCCTGTCGCAGCTCCTGATCGCTGGCGTGATGATCTTCGCCTTCCGCTCCGGTGCGCGTGAGGCGCAGGCGCGAGCGGCGGCGATCCTGGCGATGGACGCCTCGCGCACGCAGGTCGGGCACCTGTTCGAGATGACGGACATGCTCCAGAGCGCCACCGACCACCACGACGCCAATGCGGTCCTGCGGGCCACGGCCGGTGAACTGATCACGGGTTTCGGCGGCGCCCTCTACGTGTTCAACAACTCCCGCGACCGCCTCGTCTTGTCGACCTCTTGGGCCTGCGAGGACGGAGCGCCCCTGCCCGAATCGATCACCATCAACCAGTGCTGGGCGATGAAGCGCGGGAAGCCGCACATCAACCGGAGCGGCGCGAAGGCTCTGTGCTGCGAGCATCACGCCTCCGGCTCCGCCGCCCTCGAAATCCCCATGGTCGCGCGGGGCGAGAATCTCGGCCTGCTCCAGATCTTCGCCGAGGGCTCGGACGCGGAGCAGCGCCTCGCCGCTATCCTGCCGCTCAGTTCGGCCCTCGGGGACGCCATGTCGTTGGCGCTCTCGAACATCGCGCTACGGGAGAAGCTGCGCAACCAGGCCCTGCGCGACCCACTGACCGGCCTCTACAACCGACGCTACATGGAGGACAGCCTCGACCGGTACGTCCGCCTCGCCGAACGCGAGGGCCGGAAAGTCTCGGTGATCATGATCGACCTCGATCACTTCAAGCGCCTCAACGACGAACATGGCCATGCCACGGGCGACGCCGTGTTGCGCGAGGCCGCGGCCGCGATCATCGGCGCCCTGCGGGAGACCGACGTGGCGTGTCGGTACGGCGGCGAGGAAATGATCGTGTTCCTGCCGGACTGCGACCTCCCGGATGCCGCCCTGAAGGCCGAGCAGATCCGCGCCCGGATCGAGGATCTCTCGGGCGCGCACGGGGCGAAGATCTCCGCCTCCCTCGGAGTCTCCTCCGTGCCGAGCACGTCCGGCAACAGCGCCGACCTCGTCAAGGCCGCCGACACGGCACTGTACCGCGCCAAGAACAACGGTCGTAACCAGGTGGCGCTCGCTCCGGTCCGCACAGGCTGGCGCGACGGGACCGACGGCACGGCCGTTCAACAAGCACCCCTTCGCGCAGCGGCGGAATGAACACCGCTGGTCGTCCGTTCGAAGCCGTTGTCCTTCGGCTCAATGGCGATGTGATCCGTAAGTGACGGCGGTGTCCGAGCACTGCCGCGGAGATCTGGAACGACAAGGTCAGGTCGGACATGGCAAGCCTGGTTCAAGGGCGAAAGGCCACGGTCCGGTTGCCACCCCGAGCCGAAGTTGCGGGACTTCCGACGAATGACTGCTGATGGGAAGCGACGAAGGTGATGTAGGGGACGTACCGGAGCTGTCGGATCTCGGCAGTCCAAACCTTCGGCACATGTGTGCGAAGCTATTGCAGGGGTCGGCAGAACTCGGCTGCGAGCCCATCGAACGCAGCGTGTAGGAAGGAGTCCAGCGGCCGATCCCCGCCCGCCTGGATCCAGTCCTCGATGGCCAAGCGCATGGCGCCGTGCGAGGCCATCGCGAGAAGGCGCAAGGAAGTGCTGCGGTCAGGACTCGGCCACCGCTCGGCAAGCGTGGCATGCAGTGACTGCTCATGCAGGCCATAGGTTGCCTGCTTACGCGCTCTAAGGGTTTCGCTGGACCGCAGGACACGGTCGATGCCGATGAACTCTTGGGTGCGGAAGCCTGCGGAAAGCGTCAGCAAGGCATTGCGGACCGCATCCACCGGCACCTTGTCGGAAGGCTGGGCCAGGATCGCCTTATGCGGGGCGTCATGGAAGGAAAGTGTAGGCGATTGCCCGCAAGAACGCATCATCCTTCGTAGGATCAGGCAAGAACTTGAGAGGTTCCGGTAACACGCGCTGGATCTGGAGCGGCATACCCGGCTAGCCCAACGAACGGAGCCGTCCCTTGACCAAGATCGCCCTCGTCACCGGAGCCAGTCGCGGGCTCGGCCGCAACACCGCGCTCAGCATCGCCCGCCACGGCGGCGATGTCGTCCTCACCTACCACAGCCGCGCAGGCGAGGCCGAAGCGGTCGTCGCGGAGATCCAGGCAATGGGCCATAAGGCGGTCGCGCTGCAGCTCGACACCGGCGACGTCGGCGTATTCGCCACCTTCGCCGAGCTCCTGCAGGCGGCCCTGCGCGAGACCTGGGGCCGGGACACCTTCGACCACCTTGTGAACAATGCCGGCCATGGCGACTACGCCCTGATCGGGCAAACGACCGAGGAGCAGTTCGACCGGCTGGTCGACGTTCACTCCAAGGGCGTCTACTTCCTCACCCAGACCCTGCTGCCACTCCTCGCGGATGGTGGTCGCATCGTGAATCTCTCGTCGGGCCTGACCCGGGTCTGCTTACCCGGCTACGGTGCCTACGCCGCCGTTAAGGGCGCGGTCGAGGTGCTGACCCGCTACATGGCCAAAGAGCTCGGAAGCCGGGGGATCGCGGTGAACACGGTGGCCCCTGGCGCCATCGAGACCGATTTTGGCGGCGGCGCTGTGCGCGACAATGCTGACCTCAATACGCTCTTCGCAGGTCTCACAGCGCTCGGCCGCGTCGGCGTGCCGGACGATATCGGACCGATGGTCGCGAGCTTGTTGACCGACGAGAACCGCTGGGTGAACGCGCAGCGCATCGAGGTCTCCGGCGGCCAGGGCATCTGACAGCACTGCGGGCGTCACGGCGGGCACGGCCAGTCCGAGGCGCCCCCCCTCCCGACATGGCGGGACAGGAGGGCCTATGTTTGACCAAGGGGCCTCGCGAGCTCTCCCTGTAAGGGGCCCGCGACTCTGCCGTGGCGAAGCGCCGTTCATGCTTGCCAACCCTGAACCTCGGCACCGCCGAACACGACCTGGTTGCGGAGGGGTGGTCGGGATAAGCTGTAAAGGAGGTTCTCGCTGCCACCGCTCACCGCATCGAGCGCCGCGGCATGCTCGGCCGAGAGAGTGAGACCGAGCGCTGCCACGTTGTCGGTCACCTGCTCGGCCCGGCTCACCCCTAGCAGTGTTGAGGCGACACCCGGTCGTCCGACGACCCAGGCCAAGGCCACGCGGGCCGGCGTCTGGTCCGCCTCCTCGGCGACGCGCCTCAAGACGTCCACGATCCGCCAGTTGCGGTCCGTGAACAGCATGTCCCCGAAGGGATTGTCGCCGTCGAGCCGCTTGTCTCCCTCGGGGCGCGCTTGGTCATTCGCGACTCCTTGGTTCGGAACTCCCCCGCGCCGCGCAGGGCCAGCCTCGACCTCGGCACGGTCGTACTTTCCCGTTAGCAGGCCGTAGGCGAGCGGGCTCCACGGCACGAGGCCAAGGCCGAACGCTTGTCCCAAGGGGACGTGCTCGTTCTCCACCCCGCGCTCGACGAGCGAGTAGAAATACTGCAATCCGATGGGCACGGGCTGGCCGCGCAGCCTCGCCAGCGTGGCGATCTCGGCTACGTACCAAGCCGGCGTGTTGGACAGGCCCCAGTAGCGGATCTTGCCTGCCCGGATAAGGGCCGTCATCGTCTCCAACAGTTCCTCGGCCGGCGTAATGCCGTCCCAGACGTGCACCCAGTACAGGTCGATGAAGTCGGTCCGTAGGCGGGCCAGCGACCGCTCGACCGCCGCCCGGACGTGCCGTGCGCCGTTGCCTCCCTGGTGCATGCCCTGTCCTGTGGCAAAGCCGGACTTCGTGGCGATGACCAAACGCTCCCGGAGACCACGCTTTGCCACGAAGGCACCGACCATCTCCTCGGATCGGCCGCCTGCGTAGACGTCGGCCGTATCGACGAAGTTGCCGCCGAGCTCGGTGTAGCGGTCGAACACCGCGCGGCTGTCTGCCTCGTCCAAGCCCCACCGTGGCGTGCCGAAGGTCATGGTGCCGAGCGCGAGAGGGCTCACGAGGAGCCCGGACCTGCCGAGAGCGCGATAGGAGTGAAGGTTCATCAGGAAGCTTTCTGTCACCAGCATGCACGGAGCCGGTCTCACTTCAACGGCTCGGGGGGAAGGAAGGGAGTTCCCGGGGTGAGCAGGGCGAACATGGACCGGAACAAGCATGCGGATTAGACAGGGAAAGCCGCACGGGTTGCTGAAGGATTTTCAGGAATGGATCGCGACCTCTGGTCGGGGCTCGCTGTGTTCGCCACCATCGTCGAGGCCGGCAGCTTCGCGCGGGCAGCGGTGCGCCTCGGTCTTTCCGCCTCCGCCCTCAGCCACACCATGCGTGCTCTCGAAGGAAAGCTCGGCATCCGTCTCCTTGAGCGGACCACGCGCTCACTCGCTCCGACGCAGGCGGGTGTTGATCTCCTGCAGAGCCTCCGCCCGGCCCTGGCCTCCGTCGAAGGGGCGCTCGGCGCGCTGGCCATGAACCGTGAGCGGCCCGCCGGCCGTATCCGAGTAAACGCGCATCGGCCAGCGGCCGTGCACGTCGTCCTCCCGCGCCTGACGCCGTTCGCCGCCAGCTACCCCGACGTTGCAGTGGAACTCGTGGTCAACGACGGGCTCGTCGACATCGTGGCCGAACGCTTCGATTGCGGGGTCCGGCATGAGGGCGAACTGCAGCGTGACATGATCTCGGTACGGATCAGCGACCCCGTGCCGCTCGTCTTCGTGGCCGCGCCCGCCTACCTCAAAAGCAACGATGCCCCGCAAGCGCCCGATGACCTCGGCCGGCACCGCTGCCTCTGCTACCGCTACACCTCCTCGGGCACGATCCACGTCTGGGAGTTCGAGCGGGACGGACATCGGTTCGGGCGTGCGGTGCCCGGGTCCTTCGTCACCAACGACGTCGACGTGATGCGCGACGCCGCGGACGCCGCCCTCGGTGTCGCCTGCCTGCCGCGGCCGCATGTGGAACGACAGATGGAGAGCGGCGCGCTCGTCGAGGTCCTCGCGGGTTGGGCACCGGTCCTGCCGCCGAACCACCTCTACTATCCGAGCCGTCGACAGCCCAGCGCGGCATTCCGAGCCTTCGTCGAAGCCATGCGCATGTGAACGACCCGATGCCCACTTCCGCCCCGATCTTTCCCGTCCAGCCTCCCTCGGCTCTATGACTGCTTTCGGGCGGTGCTCGCAGTGACTGTTACGTCTGGGTTGGGTCGCGATCCGCCAGTACGCTCTACGAACGGATCTGGACAACTACGCTCATAACTTAGTGTCGGGAATAACGTCGGACACTGTTGGCGAAGTCGGCGGCTATGCGGCGAGAGCGCTGAATCGTGAGGTGTGGGCCGAGGCCAGGGGTCTGTGCCCGAACCAGGCGGCCAGACGATCCAGGTTGAGGGTAGCGGCCGTGGCCACCCCCTGGAAGGTCGTCTTCGCCAGTCCGCGGTAGCGGGAGCGGCGCAGGCCGAAGCTGCGCACGCCCTGAGAAATCGTGCCCTCGATGCCCTGCCGTTGCGCGTACAGGCGCCGGCCCTGCTTGCTCTCGTGCTGTTTGCGCGCTGCCGCCAATGCCTCGTGCTCGGCACGCGGATGCAGGGTCAGCCGACGGCTTGCCGCTCGGGTGCAGCGCGGTTTGGCCGGACAGGGCCGGCAATCGCCAGGGCTGAAGCCGGCTCGGATGAACGGGCGACCGCTCACTGTGTCCCGGTACTCGCCCCAGCTCGTGCTCTCATGCCCCTCCGGGCAACGCACGCTGCGGCGTTCCCAGTCGACGGCGAAGTCCGTCACCTGGATCGCCTCGGCATTGCGCCGCTGCCAACTATGATTGGACCGCGTCGGGTCGATCAGGTCGATCCCGTGCCGTGCGTTGGCCACCACCAGCTGCTCGGCGCTCACGTATGCGGCATCGACCAGATGCTCGGATGGAGCCAAGCCTGCCTCGGACAGCGCCTCGTGGATCGCGCCGGTGCGAACGGCTTCGTGCACGTTGGCCGGCGTGGTGTCAGTGTGGACGACCAGCCGCGGCAGGCCGGGATCGCAGGTCTCTGTCAGGTGGACCATGTACCCGGTCCAGTCGGTTCCGGATTTGGCCCGGAACCGGGCGTCGATGTCATAGGGCGACTCGACCCGGTCGCCCGGACCACGCCCGCGCGCGTCGCGTAATCGCACCGGGTCGGCTTCGCCGTCCGTGCCGTTCCACCGCTCGAAGTGGCGCGCCCACACCCGCCGAAGGACAGCAATGGCGGGCAAGGCCGCGGCCAATGGCGGCGCAGCCGCGTCGTCCAGGGCGTCGAGCAGGCGATGGCCATCAGCCCCGACCTGGAGCACGTAAGCCTCCCGCTTCGCGCCGGTCTCCGGCAGACGCGTTTCCTCGACGCGATGATCGTAGCGGGTGTGCCACTCGGGCGGGGCGAGAGCACGCAGCCAAGCCGGGGCGGCTGTTGCGATGGCATTGAGGGCCGCACGCAGTGTCTCGGCCAGGAGCTCGACCCGATTGAGGTCGCGCACGGCCGCCAGCACGTGCGTGCTGTCGGTGCGCTGACGGCCCCGCGCCTTGAGCAGGCCTTGATCGCGCGCGGCGTCAAGGATGCGGCCCAGCAAGCGTTCGCTGGCCGCGTGCTGCAGGAGCCGGCCCCGGAACTCGCACAGGAGGCTGTGGTCGAAGCCGGGATCGATGAGGTCGAGCGCCAGCAGGTACTTCCAGTCGATCCGAGCTCGGACGGCCTCGGCGGCTTGGCGATCGCTCAGGCCTTCGCGAAACTGCATCAGCGTGACGAGGGCCAGACGCCAGGGCGCGTAGGCGGGCTGCCCGCGCGCCGGATAGAGGTCGGCAAACGTCGCGTCGGTGAAGATGGGACCGAGGCGGTCCCGCAGCAGCAGGTATGGATTGCCGCGGCGAAACGCGGTTCGAGCGATCCGGGCGGTGTCCTCAGGCACCGGCGGGAGCACGGATTGCGGGCGGAGCGACATGAGTGGCCTCCGGGCGGGACGGCCATCCTACACCCAGACCACCACCCCTCGGAATTCGCCAACAGGGTCACGTCGTTTTCCTTACCAGACTAAGCGTTCAAAGGAATGCAGCTTCTTGTTAGCGCGGCGATGGTACGAGGCTCTCTCATGTGAGGAGAGCCGATGCTTCGTTCGCTTATGGCGCTGGGTTTAGCTTGCTTGGCATCGGCAGCAGTGGCGCAGCCAGCCAGCATGGTCCTGGCTCATGAGAATGGTCTGGCCTCTTTCCCGGATAGCACCACGCCCCACCCGGCGGGTAAGAGTGCTCGTGCTGCCTACCTGTCCATCATCCACCGTGAAGCGGTGTCAGCGGGACTGCCCGTTGAGATCGCGGATGCCGTCGCCCAGATCGAAAGCGGCTACAACCCCTCTGTCATCGGAGGCGTCGGAGAGATCGGCCTGATGCAGGTCCGGCCAGCGACAGCGGCTATGCTAGGCTTCAAAGGCAGCACAGCCGAACTCGCGCAGCCTGAGGTGAACATTCGCTATGGTGTCCGGTATCTGGCAGAGGCATGGCGTCTCGCAAAGGGCGACCTCTGCCGCGCTCTGATGAAGTATAGGGCCGGTCATGGGTCGGAGACGATGTCGCCCTTGTCCGTGAGCTACTGCTCGCGGGCGCAAGCGGTCCTCAAGATCCCTGAGGCCATGAGAGTGGTACAAGCGCCTGCACCCTCATCGCCCCGATCCGCCTCGCTGTCCTTAGCTCAAACGCCTTTGCCGAAAGGCTTAAAGCGAGGAACGCCTGAGTTCGAGAAGGCGTACTGGGCTGCGCACGAGACGCGAATTGCGAAGCTTAGAGCGCAGATCCAGGCGAGTTGGCGGGCACGCGGCGCGAAGGCGACATAGGGCCTCGTTCGGCCTGCGCGCGATTGTACGGCGTTCAAAGACGTATCTGGAGGGGAGGGGCTTCGAGAAGGCTATCCCGCTCGGCCGCTTCATCCGGCCGGTTGCCCTAGTCCATGAACGGCTCGATGCGGCCAGGATCAGCGAGGGTCCAGTGTTCCGGCCGCGTCTGCCCTATATTCGGCTGATGAGACGATCCCAGGCCAACACGCTCCGAACCGCTGCGCTCTTGGCTTTGGCTGTTCCCAGCGCAGCCATAGCGGACACGAGAGCTTTCATCCTCGTCGGCCTCGACGGCAAAACCTTCTTCGAAGCGCAAGGCGGGAGAAACGGACCGAACGGCCATGACGCGGTCGGCATCCTCGATGTCAGCGACGAGGCGAACCCACGGCTCGTTCACACTCTTCCCCTCGACAACTCGGTCTATGGGCCGCCAACGAACCTTCGGATCACGCCAGATGGACAGCTTGGGCTGGTGGCGAGTTCAGTCCTCATGCGTCAGGAGGGACCGGCTTGGTACGCGCAAGCCGATAACCAGCTCCACGTCATCGACCTCGCAGCCGAGCCGCCGCGCCTGATCGAGACCCTGAAGGTCGGCCTGCAGCCGTCCGGCCTCGCCATCAACAAGGTGGGCGACCTCATGCTTATCGCCAACCGCGAGGGGCGCAGCGTTACGGCGCTGACAATCGGCGGCACCGTCGTTCGCCCAGTCGTCACGGTTGATGTCGGTGACGAGGCCGCTGCTGTCACCTTCGCGCCGGACGGCAAGCGGGCTTTCTTCGCCAAGAACAAGGCTGGGAAGATCGGCGTCCTTGCCATCGACCGCACGGAAGTCAGCTACGACCGAAGCCTTGACATGCCTGTTGGATCCGGCGTCTACGGCCTCGACCTAACGCCGGACGGCACGCTTGCGCTCACTGGCAACACGGGTCCCGAGCCCAGCGACGGCCACGCCGATACGGTGAGCGTGATCCGAGCGGATGCGAAGCGCCCCGTCGTCATCGACCATGTGGGGATCGGCGACACCCCCGAAGCTCTGGCGATCGCACCCGACGGGCGCCACGCGGCCGTATCGGTGGTCCGGGGCGCGAGCGCGCCGCAGGTCAGCCCCGGCTACACGCCAAGCGGTTCCATAGCTCTCCTGGCGATCGAGCCGGAGGGCCGCGTTCGGCGCGTCGCCGAGGCTGAAGCTGGAGCGGTGACCCAGGGCATCGTGTTCAGCCCGTCGGGCACCTACGTCTACATCGGCAACTACGTCGACCGGACGCTCGGCGTGTATCAAATCACCGGGGACACCCTCACGGACACCGGAACCCGCATCGCCTTACCGGGTCAGCCTGCGTCTCTGGGGGGGCGATAGCCGACGCAGCGAGGAGCTCAGCCATGTGCAACCTCTACAACCTGGTCACGCCCCAAGCGGAGATCCGCGCTTCGTTCGGGGTTTTGGTGGATCATGCCGGCAACCTGCCGCCGCTGCCGGGCATATTCCCGGACCAGCGGGCGCCCATCGTGCGTGCAGCCGAGAACGGCGAACGCGTCCTGGAGATGTTCCGCTGGGGCATCCCGGGCCCGAAGCAGTTCGGTGAGCACCCTGTCACCAACGTGCGCAACGTGAAGAGCCCGCATTGGCGGCCCTGGCTGAAGCCGGAGTACCGCTGCCTCGTGCCCGTATCATCCTTCAGCGAGTACGCCGACACCAAACCGAAGAAGACGCCGAACTGGTTTGCTCTCGGTGAGGACCGACCACTGTTCGCGTTTGCGGGCATCTGGCGGCCCTGGAAGGGCGTGCGCGGTACAAAGGCCGAGAACCCCGACCGCGTCGAGGAAGCACACCGCCTGTTCTCGTTCCTCACCTGCGAGGCCAACGGCGTGGTCGGCCCGATCCACAGGAAGGCGATGCCGGTGCTACTGACAACACCTGAGGAGTGGAGCACCTGGCTCAGCGCCCCGACCGAGATCGCCTTAGATCTTCAACGCCCCCTGCCAGACCCCATGATGCGGATTGTCGCGAAGGGAGCCCGGAAGGATCCAGCGGATTAGGTGCGGATGTCGGGCCACAGCCCCCTGACCCAGCCGTCGGATACATACGCTGCGCCAACACCTTCAAAAATAACTTTTTGAGTGGGCGCTTGTAAGACCCGTCCGCTTCAGTGAGCTTCTGCCGCGGCAATCGTCGGCGCAACACTGCGAGCGATACTCAGAACCTTCATGCGATCCTGTTGGTGCTTGATCGCGAGCCAAAGCGGCACCAGCTCGGCCATTAGAGCAATTTCATCCGCGGCAGGTTCTGAGAACGCCTGGACCGGGCAATTGAGTGCCGCTGCAATTCTGGTTAACAAGGCTGTTGTGCGCGGATCTATTCCTGCCGCAGGGTGGCGCCTGGTTCGCCTCACGGAAGGCGCATCGCCTCGCCTATGCCGTTCAGATCTCGCACATCGGAAGCGTCGGGCGTGTCGCCGGCAGCATGATCCGGGGCGGCGGCCCCCTGTCCGAACTGCTAGAGCGTTTTCCACGATCCCTGAGTCGTTGCGGCGAGGTGAGCGTTGATCCCTGAAGGTTCGTCAGGGAGATCGCCATGGCCCGTGCCTACAGTCACGATCTGCGCATTCGCGTCCTGGACGCAGT
>NZ_JAGHKN010000058.1:0-18401 GCF_023093475.1 Methylobacterium sp. 37f | reverse complement strand
CCGAAGAGGCGGGGAGGGTGGGGAGGTGCGAGGCGGCTGATCTACCAGCGCGCGACCGCCGCGGCAAACGAGCGGTGGATCGCGGGGGCGAATCGGCATCGACCTTGCGAGGCCCGAGCCCGCCTTGTCTTCGCCCGGATCGTCGGCTCCGATGCGAGATCGACACCGATGCGAACCGTCTTTCGTCTCTTCGAGCGCGGAGACCCGTCATGCGTACGAGCACCATCAGCATCCGCCGCGCCCGCCCGGCCGACGTCGACCTTCTGGCGGACCTGTTCGACGAGACCTGGCGCGAGGCCTATCGCGGCATCATCCCGGGTGTCGCACTGGAGCGGATGATCTCGCAACGCAGCTCGCAATGGTGGCTTGGAGCTACCCAGCGCAGCCGACCGCTGGTCGTGGTCGAGCGGGAGAACGCGCTGGTGGCCTACGCGGTCTATGGACCGGCCCGCGGCCGAACCCTTCAGGCCCCCGGAGAGATCGACGAACTCTACGTGCGCCCGTCCTACCAGGGCCTCGGACTCGGCCGGCGCCTGTTCCGGGCCGTGTCCAACGACCTCGCCGACCATGGCCTCGCCCGGGTCGGGGTCTGGGCCCTGGAGGAGAACGACCGCGCCCGGACGTTCTACAGCGGGCTCGGCGGTGCCGAGATCGCCCGCGCCGTCGACCGAATGGCCGGAACGGTTTTGCCCAAAATCGGTTTCCGCTTCACCTGAATCGGCGGGATGCCCCGTCGCGACCGGTCGGCATCCGTTCCCCGGACCGGACCGTCGGGTAGGGAGCGGGGCTGCGGATGAGCGTGACGCCGGCGGATTGGGACAGGCGCGTCACGGCGCTGAGCGAGAAACTGCCGGACCGGGCGCGTCGCGCGGTGGATTGGCTGCGTGAGCCGTCTCGGTTCTGGATCCGTCTCGGCGCCGCCATCCTGTTCATCCTCGGCGGGATCTTCTCGATCCTGCCGGTCCTGGGTCTGTGGATGTTGCCGCTGGGCCTCGCGCTCCTGAGCCAGGACGTCCCGGCCCTCAAGGTACCCCTGGAGCATGCCGCGCGCTGGCTGGAGCGCACCTGGGCGCGGTTGGCGGCTTGGTGGCGGCGGCGCTTCGGATCGTCGGACCGGCCCTGAGGCCGGGCCCGACAATTTCGTGCAAACGTTGTGAGCCCTCGGGGAGGTGCGATTTCCTTCGCGGCGGAAGGGCTTTATGAGACGCCGCAACGGGGCTGGAATGCCCGCGCTTCCGGGAGCTAACAAATGATCATCGATGCGGTCTCGATCGGGAAAAACCCGCCGGACGACGTGAACGTCATCATCGAGGTGCCGATCGGTGGCGACCCGATCAAGTACGAGATGGACAAGGAAGCCGGCGCCCTCGTGGTCGACCGCTTTCTCTATACGGCGATGCACTACCCGGGCAATTACGGCTTCATCCCGCACACCCTCTCGGGCGACGGCGATCCGTGCGACGTGCTGGTGGCCAATACCCGTGCCATCGCACCCGGCGCGATCATCAGCGCCCGCCCGATCGGCGTGCTGGTGATGGAGGACAATTCCGGCGAGGACGAGAAAATCATCGCGGTGCCGTCGCGCCATCTGACCATGCGCTACGACCGCATCGAAGATTACACCGACCTGCCCGACATCACGATCCACCAGATCCAGCACTTCTTCGAGCACTACAAGGATCTCGAGCCCGGCAAGTGGGTGAAGATCAAGCGCTGGGGCGGCAAGGACGAAGCTCACCGCCTGATCCTCGAAGGCATCGAGCGCGAGAAGGCCAGCAAGGCCGCTAAGGGCAAGTAAAGTCGAGGACGGAGAGGCCCAAGCCGGTCTTCCCGGCTGACGGGTCGACAACGCGGCGATCTTCCCGAAACCGGGAGGGTCGCCGTTTTGCTGTGTCAGAGGGCCTCGCCGCGCAGCAGGCGCGGCTGCGTCCCCCGCGCCGCGGCGGCCTCGCCGATGAACAGCCGCTTCAACCCCGGCAGCCGGTCGACCAGGCCGAGGCCGAGATCGCGCGCCAGGCGCAGGGGCAGCACGTCATTCGAGAACAGGCGGTTCAGCCCATCCGTCACCGCCCCCATGGCCAGGGTGTCGAAGCGCCGCGCCCGCTCATAGCGCTTCAGCACGTCCGGGCTCCCGGGGTCGAGCCCGAGGCGGAGGGCGTCGGTCATCGCCTCGGCCAGCACAGCCGCGCCGGCGAGGCCGAGGTTCAAGCCTTGTCCGGCGATGGGGTGGATGACGTGGGCGGCATCGCCGAGGAGCGCCAGGCGCTCGCCCCGGAAGCTACGGGCGAGGCCGAAGGCGAGGGAATGCGCGCTCGGTCCCCGCTCCAGCGCCAACCGCCCCAGATTGAGCCCGAAGCGACGCTCGATCTCGGCCAGGGTCTCTTCCGGGCCGCCTCCGGTCAGGGCCGGCACATCGGCCGCGCGCTCGGTCCAGACGATGGAGGAGCGATGCCCGAGCGTGCCGCCATCCACCAGCGGCAGGATCGCGAACGGTCCGCTCGGCAGGAAATGCTCGTAGGCCCGACCCTCGTGAGCGCGCTCATGGCCGATGGTGGCGACGAGCCCCATCTGTGGATAGGACCAGCCCACCCAGCCGATCTTGGCCGCTTCGCGCAGGCGCGAGCGCGCGCCGTCGGCAGCCACCAGGAGCGAGGCGTCGCGCGAACGGCCGTCGCTGAGCGACAAGCGGATGCGAGCGCCGTCCGGGACGGCCTCGACGATGCCGACGGGTTCGAGGGCCACGCCCGCGGCCGCGGCTGCCTCCAGCAAGGCCGTCACCAACGGCTCGGCCTCTACCATGTGGGCGAAGGGGGCGCCGGCCTCAGCATCCTGCGCGAAGGTCAGGAACACCGGGCGGACCGGGTCGGACAGGCGGCTGTCGCTCACCACCATATCGTGGATCGGCTGCGCGGACCGGCTGGCGATGTCCCAGATTCCCAGGCGCTCGAACATGCGCCGCCCGCCAGCGGCGACCGCATAGGCCCGACCGGCATGTCGGGCGGCGCCGGCGCCGAGGCCGGGATCGCACACGGTGACCGACACGGCGGGGCCGTTGGCGCGCGCAAGCGCCAGGGCGAGCGTCAGGCCGGGAATGCCGGCTCCGGCGATCACCATGCTGCGCTGGTCCGCACGCTTCCTCGTTTCGACCGTGCCCGCCTCGACCGTGCCTGCCTGGATCATGCCCGCCTCGAATTCGCCCGCGCCGCCCATGGCAACCCCCGACATCCTCGCTGCCCGGAGTGCCACTCCTCGGTGCCGGGGGCAACGCACGAGGCCGTCCTTCAGCCCGGACCTTATCGCCGCTGCGGTGGGCCTCGCCCGGTGGTCGGTACAGCCCACCGCGTCGCGTCCAGGATGCATCGGGGCACCTTGCCAGCGCGATCGTTCACATGTGAAGGGTCGGCCATGGTCCTCGGGGGCGATCTCCCCGACAGGATCACGCGGGCGACCAGGGAAGCGGCATGGCAGGCATCGTCACCGAACTCCTCGACATCCTCGACCTGAAGCGCCTGGAGCCCGATCTCTATCGGGGCGAGAGCCTGCAGACCGGCTGGTTCCGGGTCTTCGGTGGGCAGGTCGTGGCCCAGGCCCTCGTCGCGGCCTCGCGCACGGTGCCGGAGACCCGGCCGCCGCACTCGCTGCACGCCTATTTCCTCCTGGGCGGTGATCCGAAGGCGCCCATCGACTACGCGGTCGAGCGCATCCGTGACGGCCGCAGCTTCGCCACGCGGCGGGTCGTGGCGCACCAGCACGGGCGCGCGATCTTCGCCATGTCGGTGTCCTATCACGATGCCGAGGAGGGTGCCGCCCACCAGGCTACCATGCCCGATGTTCCGCCCCCGGAGGATGTCCCCGAGGCGCCGGCCGTCACGGCCGAGGCCGCGCGCGAGGGCCTGACCATCCCGGCTCCCATTCTCTCGTATTTCGGACGCCGGCGGCCGATCGAATTGCGACCCGTCGAGATCGAACGCTACCTGCGCCGGTCACCCCGCGAGCCGCGCTTCCATGTCTGGATGCGCGCGGTCGACCGCCTGCCCGATGATCCGGCGATCCATCGCACCGTCCTCGCCTATGCGTCAGACATGACGCTTCTCGACGCCACCCTGATCCCGCACGGGCAGACGGTGTTCGATCCTGAGATTCAGTCGGCGAGCCTCGACCACGCCCTGTGGTTTCATCGGCCGTTCCGGGCTGACGACTGGCTTCTCTACGCCCAGGACAGCCCCAGCGCCGAGGGGGCCCGTGGTTTCGCCCGCGGTCAGATCTTCACCCGAGACGGCACGCTGATCGCCTCGGTGGCCCAGGAAGGTATGATCCGGCCGCGCCGCGCCGAGGGTTGAGGCACCTTGCAGCCTAGGTCTTTGCCTCTGTTCTGCTGGTTATGCCTATTCTGTGAACGACATGCCTGCTTTGCGGGCAAACTTGGCCGGAAAAACGCCGCGTCCTAAATCAGCCGGCGGACACTTCTTGGGCAGATCGAGGCTCAGCGAAAAAGTTCCTCTGGCATAGTCCTTGAATATGGGTGGTCGAGCGCATGGGTCGGGAACGGCCCCTGCGTACCGGCGGGGTCGATCGTGTCGCGACGCGTGCGTGCGTGCGTGCGCCGGCTCGTGGCCTCCAGTCATGCAGGTTTGCACTCGCGCAAGGTCGCACTCGCGCAAGTTCCCATCCGCGAAATCCACTCGTAGCCAAAGGGGCGTCGCCCATGAAAATCGTGATGGCCATCATCAAGCCGTTCAAGCTGGAGGAGGTGCGCGACGCTCTGACCGGCATCGGCGTTCACGGCCTGACCGTGACCGAGGTGAAGGGCTACGGCCGTCAGAAAGGCCACACCGAGATCTATCGCGGGGCCGAGTATGCGGTGAGCTTCCTGCCCAAGCTGAAGATCGAGGTCGCGGTCGCCTCCGACCTGACGGGCAGCGTCATCGACGCGATCGCGGCGGCCGCCCGCACGGGCCAGATCGGCGACGGCAAGATCTTCGTCGTCCCCTTGGAGAAGGCGGTCCGCATCCGCACCGGCGAGACCGACGTCGACGCTCTCTGAGCGACGCTCGCCGAGGCAACGCCATACCCGGACGGTTCCGTCCGCCAGCCCCTGACACAATCCTTCACATCAGCATCGCACCGCGATCGGGAGTCTCGTTTCCATGAAGCTTCGCAATGCCCTGGCGCTCGGGCTGGGAGGCGCCGCGCTGGCCCTCCTGTTCATCGAGCCATCCCTCGCGCAGACCCCGACGACGGAGGCGATGACCGCTGCCGCCACCGCTGCGCCCGTCCCGAACAAGGGCGACACGGCCTGGATGCTCATCTCCAGCGCCCTGGTGCTGCTGATGGTCGTGCCCGGTCTGGCCCTGTTCTACGGCGGTCTCGTGCGCACCAAGAACATGCTCTCGGTGCTGACGCAGGTCTTCGCCATCGCCTGCATCTCCAGCCTCCTCTTCGTGATCTTCGGCTACAGCCTCGCCTTCACCAACGGCGGCGGCCTGAACGACTTCGTCGGCGGTCTGTCCAAGGCCTTCCTGAAGGGCATCGACGCGAACTCCACCGTCGCCACCTTCTCGAATGGCGTCGTGATCCCCGAATACGTCTACATCTGCTTCCAGATGACGTTCGCGATGATCACCCCGGCCCTCATCGTCGGCGCCTTCGCCGAGCGGATGAAGTTCTCCGCGCTGGTCGTGTTCATGATCCTCTGGACCACGCTGATCTACTTCCCGATGGCCCATATGGTCTGGTACTGGGGCGGCCCGGATGCGGTCGGCAACGCCGCCAAGGCACTGGCCGCCGCCACCGACGACGCCTCGAAGGCAACGGCTCAGGCCGCCCTCGACGCCGTGAACGCCGATGCCGGCCTGCTGTTCAAGTGGGGCGCCCTCGACTTCGCCGGCGGCACCGTGGTGCACATCAACGCCGGTATCGCTGGCTTCGTCGGCTGCCTCATGCTCGGCAAGCGCATCGGCTACGGCCGTGACCTGCTCGCCCCGCACTCCCTGACCATGACCTCGATCGGCGCCTCGCTGCTCTGGGTCGGCTGGTTCGGCTTCAATGCCGGCTCCAACCTCGAGTCCAACGGCACCGCCGCCATGGCGATGCTGAACACCTTCGTGGCCACCGCCGCCGCCGCCCTGTCGTGGCTGTTCGTCGAGTGGATGCTGAAGGGCAAGCCGTCGCTGCTCGGCATGCTCTCGGGCGCCATCGCGGGTCTCGTCGCCGTCACGCCGGCCGCCGGTTTCGCCGGCCCGATGGGCTCGATCGTCCTCGGCCTCGTCGCCGGCGCGGTCTGCTTCATCATGTGCTCCACGGTGAAGAACGCGCTCGGCTACGACGACTCGCTCGACGTCTTCGGCGTCCACTGCATCGGTGGCATCCTCGGCGCCATCGCGACCGGTATCCTGGTGAACACCGAGTTCGGCGGCGTCGGTCTGCCGGACTACACCTCCAAGCCCGGTGAACTCGCCGTCGGCGCCTACGAGACCGGCGCCGCCGTGATGAGCCAGGTCAAGGCCGTCGGCTTCACCATCCTGTGGTCCGGTATCGGGTCCGCCATCCTGTACAAGCTCGTCGATCTCACCATCGGCCTGCGCGTCACGCAGGACGAGGAGCGTGAAGGCCTCGACATCGCCGATCACGGCGAGCGCGCCTACAACTACTAGGATCGCGGGCGCTTCAGCCCACGGTTCGGAAGGCTCCGGTCCTCGCGACCGGGGCCTTTTTCGTCTTGGCCGGCGCGGCATGACGGACGCGCAGGCCACGAGGCCGGTCCGACACAGGATTGCTGTCCGAGCCGGGCGAAGGGAAATCTCAACCTTAGCCAACCGTTAACTCCGAAGACGGTAGCGTCACCGGACAGTTCCCCATCGTGTCTGGTACCGCATGCGCTCGCTTCGCCGTTCCGCATCGCCCTACGATACTTTCGTCGACAGCTTTCGCCCGTTCCTGGCCAAGCGGATGACGGAGTTGGGCGGTTTCGTGCTGTTTGCCGGTGCCACCGCGCTGACGGTTGCCCTGGCGACGTGGTCGATCGACGATCCGAGTCTCAACCACGCCACGGATCATCCCGCCCACAATGTGCTCGGAACCGGCGGTGCCGTGGTGTCCGATCTGGCGATGCAGCTTCTCGGGCTCGGCTCCCTGGCCTTCGTCTTGCCGCCGGCCCTGTGGGGCATCCAACTGATGCGCACGCGGACGCTGCCGCGCGGCGGTCTGCGCCTGACGCTCTGGATCATCGGCTTCTTCGCCGCGAGCGCGGTGGCCAGCGCCTTGCCGTCGACGGCGCGCTGGCCTCTGCCCACCGGCCTCGGCGGCGTTGCCGGCGACGCGCTGATGCATGCCGCCCGCACGATGCTGGGCATCCTGGCCTCACCGCTCCTGGCCTTCGCGGGCTTCCTGTTCGCCGGCGTGGCGATTCTGTGCCTCACGGGCGCCTGCCGCGTCGGCGAGGTCGAGGAGGACGATGCGGATGCCTACGATGCGCCTCCGGCCTCTGTGCGCCAGCCCCAGCGCGGTCGCTTCGATAACACCCAGGACGGGCGCTACGAGGATGACGAGCCGAGTCTCGGCCTCGTCTCCCTCGGGGCGATGGCGCAGGCCCTGATGGGCGGTCGCGCGGCCCTGGCGGCCCGGATCGGGGAGTGGCGTGCCGAGCGCGCCGCCGCCGCCACATCGCTCGCCTATGCGGGGGCCTCGCCGGCCCTCGCGGCGCAGCGCGCCTTCGCGGCACCGGAGGATGCGCCCTGGGCCACGCATGCCCCGGAGGCCCGCCTCGGACCGTCCGACGGACGGCGGGAACCCGTGTTTGAGCCCTTCGATCCGGCCTCGCCCGGCCCATCGCCGACCGTCTCATCCGCCCCGCCGGCGGCGGTCTCGCAGCGGCGGCCGGCCCCGGTCCATCACGACGAGGATTTCGACGACGCGGAGGACGCCGATGGTCCGGCCCCTGTCGAGGAGCCGGCCCCGGCGCGCTCGCGTGTCGCGCCCGCCGCTCCCCCGCCGGTGCCCGCCGCCGCGCGCCGTACTCCGCCCCAGCAGCCATCCGAGAACTATCGCCATCCGGCCCTGGAACTGCTCGGTGAGGCGCCGCGCCTGCCGGCCTCGAGCCAGATTTCGTCCGAGGCCCTGGAGCAGAACGCCACCCTGCTGGAGGCGACCCTCAGCGATTTCGGCGTGCGCGGCGACATTCTTGCGGTGCGTCCCGGTCCTGTCGTCACCCTCTACGAGCTGGAGCCGGCCCCCGGCACCAAGTCGAGCCGCGTGATTTCCCTGGCCGACGACATCGCCCGGTCGATGTCGGCGGTCTCGGCCCGCGTCGCCGTGGTCCCCGGTCGCAACGCCATCGGCATCGAGCTGCCGAATGCCCGGCGCGAGACGGTGTACCTGCGCGAATTGCTGGCCTCTGCCGATTTCGCCGAGACCAAGCAGAGCCTCGCCCTGTGCCTGGGCAAGAACATCGGCGGCGAGCCGATCATCGCCGATCTCGCCAAGATGCCTCACCTGCTGGTGGCGGGCACCACGGGCTCGGGCAAGTCGGTCGCCATCAACACCATGATCCTGTCGCTGCTCTACCGGATGAAGCCGGAGGAGTGCCGCTTGATCATGGTCGATCCGAAGATGCTCGAATTGTCGGTCTATGACGGCATCCCGCACCTGCTCTCGCCCGTGGTCACCGACCCGAAGAAGGCGGTCATCGCCCTCAAGTGGGCCGTGCGCGAGATGGAGGAGCGCTACAAGAAGATGTCCAAGGTCGGTGTCCGCAACATCGACGGATTCAACGCCCGACTGGCCGAGGCGCGTGGGCGCGGCGAGATCCTGACCCGGACGGTGCAGACCGGCTTCGACCGCGAAACCGGCGAGGCTGTCTACGAGACGGAGGAGATGGACCTCTCGGCGCTGCCCTACATCGTGATCGTGGTCGACGAGATGGCCGACCTGATGATGGTGGCGGGCAAGGACATCGAGGGTGCGATCCAGCGTCTGGCCCAGATGGCGCGCGCGGCCGGCATCCACCTGATCATGGCGACGCAGCGCCCCTCGGTCGACGTCATCACGGGCACGATCAAGGCCAACTTCCCGACCCGGATCAGCTTCCAGGTGACGAGCAAGATCGACAGCCGGACGATCCTGGGCGAGATGGGCGCCGAGCAGCTGCTGGGCCAGGGCGACATGCTGTTCATGGCCGGCGGCGGGCGCACGACGCGCGTGCACGGTCCGTTCTGCTCGGATTCGGAAGTCGAGAGCGTGGTCGCCCACCTCAAGCGCCAGGGCCGGCCGTCCTACCTCGAGGCCGTCACCGCCGACGACGGCAGCGGCGACGAGAAGCCCGCCAAGGGCGGCTCCGACGAGATCGAGCTGGACGGCGCGGTGTTCGATCAGGGCAGCTTCGGCGAGGCCGGCGGCGATCTCTATACCCAGGCCGTCCAAGTGGTGCTCAGGGACAAGAAGGCCTCGACCAGCTACATCCAGCGCCGTCTGCAGATCGGCTACAACCGTGCCGCCTCGCTGATGGAGAAGATGGAGATCGAGGGCATCGTCGGCCCGGCCAATCACGCCGGCAAGCGCGAGATCCTGGTCGAGCCGGATCCGCACCAAAGCTGAACGCAGGCGCGATCGGGTGCGCCAGGAGCCTGAGCCGTCGCGAGACGCGAACGGTCTGCGCTTTCGAGGGCGATCGTATTTCTCATCTTGGAGGCAGCCTGCGCGTCACCCTCTCCCGCCTGCTCCGCAGAGGGGGGAGGGTCGATCCCGTACCCGGCCCAGGCTCCATTCTTCCCGACACGAGACCCCGCTTCCCGCGATCGCTGCGGCGCGCGGTTCGGCGGGAACCCGCCTCTATCCGCGCGGCGCGAACAGGATGACGGCGGCGCCGACGAGACACAGGGTAGCGCCGGCCATGTCCCAGCGGTCCGGCCTCTGGCTCTCGACGATCCAGAGCCAGAGCAGCGAGGCGGCGATGTAGATCCCGCCATAGGCCGCGTAAGCCCGTCCCGCCGCTTCGCTCTCGACGCGGGTCAGAAGGGCGGCGAACAGCACCAGCGCCGCGATGCCGGGGCCGAGCCACAGGGCCGAGCGCCCGAGCCGCGCCCAAGCCCAGAAGGCGAAGCAGCCGGCGATCTCCGCCAGGGCGGCCGCGGCGTAGATCGCGAGGGTCGCGAGAGGCTTGTCCATGGACTACGCGAGCGACGTGAAGCGGTAACCCGTCGTCGCCCGAAACGGCGCGTCCGGCCGCAGGACGGGGCTTGGGAAGGTCGGTTGGTTCGGCGCGTCCGGGAAGCCCTGCGCCTCGAAGCAGACCGCGTCGCCGGCCCGGTAGAGCCCTCCGCCCGATCCGGTCACCGTCCCGTCCAGCATGTTGGCGGTGTAGAGTTGGAGGCCCGGCTGGGTCGTCGCTACGGTGAGGCAGCGCCCGCTCACCGGGTCGACGGCCTGTGCCACCTCCCGCAGGGCTCCGTCGCCCCCGAGCACGTAGGTGTGGTCGTAGCCGTGGGCGAGCGCCAGCTGCGGGTGCGCTTCGCGGATGCGCGCGCCAAGGGCGACCGGCATGCGAAAGTCGAAGGGCGTGCCGGCGACGGAGGCGATCGCGCCGGTCGGGATCTGCTCGGCATCGGTGACCAGCACCCCATCCGCCGCGATGGTGACGATGTGCCCGAGGGCGCTGCCGGCGCCCTCGCCGGCAAGGTTGAAGTAGCTGTGATTGGTCAGGTTGAGGATGGTCGGCCGGTCGGTAACGGCGGCGTAGTCGATGGCGAGGCTGTGATCGTCCGCCAACCGATAGGTGACGGTGACGTCGAGGTTGCCGGGAAAACCCTGCTCGCCGTCCGGGGAGCGGTAGGTCAGGGTGAGGCTCGCGGCCTCGGCGGCCGTGACGCGCCAGACCCGGCGGTCGAAGCCTTCCGGCCCGCCATGCATGGTGTTGCGGCCCTCGTTCCGGGGCAGGTCGTAGCTCCGGCCGTCGAGGTGGAAGCGCCCGCCGGCGATCCGGTTGGCGTAGCGCCCGATGACCGCGCCGAAATGGGCGTCGCTGGCCGCGTAGCCGGCAAGATCGGCGGCCCCCAGGACGACGTTGGCCCGGCGTCCGGTCCGGTCCGGCACATCGATCCGGCTGACGATGCCGCCGTAATCGAGGATCTGCACCCGCAGATCGCCCCGCTCCAGGGTGTGGCGCGTGACGGGATCGCCCGCGCCCGTCGTCCCGAAAGGCTCCGCCTGCATGGTGTCCGTCCTGGTGTTCCCCGGCTCAACGCGTCGATGGCGGATCGGTCCCGTCAAGCCGTCCTGTCGTCAGGCCGGCAGCCCTGCGGGTTCGGCTTCGGCATCACCGGCGAGTTGCATCCGATGCAGCCGGGCATAGATTTGTCCCTCCGCGATCAGCGCCTCATGCCGGCCGGTCTCGACGATGCGGCCACTGTCCATGACGACGATGCTGTCGGCGTCGCGGACGGTCGAGAGTCGGTGGGCGATGACCAGGGTGGTGCGGCCTCGCATGAGGCGCTGGAGGGCCGCTTGCACCAGGCGCTCGGATTCGGAATCGAGCGCGCTGGTGGCCTCGTCGAGGAGCAGGATCGGCGCGTCCTTGAGGAATGCGCGCGCCAGCGAGATCCGCTGGCGCTCGCCGCCCGACAGGCGCCCACCGGAGGAGCCGACCTGAAAGTCGTAGCCCTCCGGAAGGCGGCTGATGAAGCCGTGCGCCGCCGCCGCCTCGGCCGCGGCCTCGATCTCGGCCCGCGTGGCACCCGGCCGGCCGAACCCGATATTGGCCGCGATGGTGTCGTCGAACAGCACCACGTCCTGCGAGACCACCGCCACGGTCGCCCGTAGCGAGGCGAGGCTGACGGTGCGGATATCCTGGCCGTCGATGCGGACCGTCCCTTCGGTCACGTCGTAGAGGCGCGGCACGAGATTCAGGAGGGACGACTTGCCCGAGCCGGAGCGGCCGACCAGTGCTACCGTCGCACCGGCCGGAACCGTGAATTCGATCCCCTCCAGGGCCGGTGCGTCGGGGCGGTAGCGGAACTGCACGCCGGTGAAGCGGATCTCGCCGCCCGCGATCCGCAAGGGCGGGGCGCCCGGAACGTCCCGGATGCGCGGGGCCTCGTCCATCAGGGCGAAGTAGCGCTGCAGCGCCGCGCCTGCCTCCTGCAGAATCGCGTTCAGGGTCCCGAGGGTGCGGATCGGTTGCGAGGCGAGCAGGAGGGCGGTGACGTAGCCGGTGAAGTCGCCGACCGTGCGGTCGCCCGAGGTCACGCGCTGGCCGACCAGGGCCAGGACGGCGGCGACTGCGAAGCCGCCGCCGATCTCGAGCAGCGGGTCGAGGCGGCCGCGGGCGTTGGCGGCCTTCATCTTGAGGCGGCGCACCTCATCGAAGGCGCCCTGCGCCCGGCCCTTCAGGTAGCCCTCCAGCGCGTAGGTCTTGGCGATGCGCGCGCCCTGCAGGCTCTCGGTGATCAGGCTGGCGGTGAGGCCCATCCGCTCCTGCGTCGCTGTGGAGACCCGACGCAGCTTCTTGCCGACGCGTCCGATCGGGCCGGCCACGAACGGCACCACCACGCCGGCCACCAGGGTGAGGATCGGGTCCATCCACACCAGCGCCGCCACCAGGGCGATCAGCATGGCGATGTCACGCAGGAGGACGGTGGAGATCCGGGTCAGGCCTTCCTTGATGAAGGCGAAATCCGTGGTGAAGCGCTGGGTGAAGGCCGCCGGGCTTTCCCGCCCCAGTTGGGCGAGGTCCGAGTCGATGAGGTGCCCATAGAGGGCCGCCTGCATGTCGGCCTCGACGCGGGTGACCACCCGGTTGGTCAGGACGTTCTGGCCGAACAGCGCGAAGCCGCGGATCGACGTGATGGCGATCACCACGACGGGACCGTAGGCGAGGGCCGCCATGTCCTTCCGGTCGAAGGCGTCGAAGGCGAGCTTGATCAGGGTCGGATACAGGCCGGTCGCCGCACCCACGATGGCGATGAGCACCAGGACCACTGCGAGGGTGGCCCGGTGCGGCCGCAGCCATTCCCGCCAGACCCGGCCGAGGAGGGGAAGGATGTCGCCCTTGGGAAGCGCTCGTCGCGCCATCTGATCCGCTCTTTCCGTGTCCGTGCCCGCCCGACGGCGCTTGGGCCGTGACTGCCCGGGTGTTTGCGTCCGCCTGCCGGCGAGATCAAGGGAAAGCCACCCCGGGCGGATGCGCGGCACGCGTCCCCCCTCGGTGGACCGGGGATCAGCTTGGCAACGTGATAATGTTACAGTAGAGCGGGTGGGCTGATCGAAAGGACCGTTCCCGATGCCGCTCCGGCTTCCATTCTGGCGCCTCTCCGCCGCCTTCGTGCTCCTGCTCGGTCTGGCGGGACCGGGTTGGGCGGAGGATGCCAAGCCCGCACCGGCCACTCCCTCGGCACCGGCGGCCAAGATCAGGGTCGTGGCGACTTTCTCGATCCTGGCCGATTTCGTGAGCCAGGTCGGGGGCGACCGGGTGGCCGTGACGTCGCTGGTCCAGCCGAACGCCGATGCCCACGGCTACGCCCCGGCGCCGAGCGACGCCAAGACCCTGGCCGACGCCAACCTCGTCGTGGTCAACGGGCTCGGGTTCGAAGGCTGGCTCGACCGCCTGATCAAGGCCTCCGGCACAAAGGCCCCGGTCGTCGTCGCCTCCGCCGGGGTCAAGCCGATCGAGGCCGAGGACGACGATCACGCCCATCACGGGCACGGCCATCACGACGATCCCCATGCCTGGCAGAGCATCGCCAACGCCCGGATCTACGTGGGCAATATCCGCGACGCCCTCGAGCGGATCGATCCGGCCCACGCGGCGACCTACGCGGCCAACGCGAAGGCCTATCTCGGCACCCTGGATGCCCTCGAGTCCGATGTGCGGGCGGCGATCGCCGCGATCCCGAAGGCGCAGCGCCGGATCATCACAACGCACGACGCGTTCGGCTACTTCACCGCCGCTTACGGGCTGACCTTCATCGCCCCGCAGGGCATCTCCACCGACAGCGAGGCGAGCCCGCGCGACGTCGCCCGCATCATCCGCCAGATCCGGCAGGAGAAGATCCCGGCGGTGTTCCTGGAGAACATCAGCGATCCGCGCCTGATGCAGCAGATCGCCCGCGAGAGCGGCGCCGTGATCGGCGGAAAGGTGTTCTCCGACGCTCTGTCGGGCCCTCACGGCCCGGCGCCGACCTACGTGGCGATGATGCGCAACAACGTCTCGGCTTTCACGGCGGCGCTGGGCAAACGCTGAGGCGTCCGGCCTCAGCCTCCCGTCATCGGCGGAAAGAACGCGATCTCGGAGGCGCCGGCGATCGGCGCGTCTGGCTTGGCATGGACCCGGTCGATGGCCGCCCGGACGATGCCCGTCGTCTCGAAGGCGTAGGCGTATTCCTCGCCTCGTCCGCGCAGCCAGGTCACGAGATCGGACACCGTCACGAGGTCGGCCGGGAGATCCAGAATCTCCTCGGCCTTGCCGACGCGCTCGCGCACCCAGGCGAAATACACGAGCTTCATCGCGGTGGTGTCCCTCAGCGCGGATCGTCGATGACGTGCTTGATCCCGGCCCTCATGTAGTCCCAGCCGGTATACAGCGTCAGCGCGGCGGCGAGCCACAGCAGGATCGTGCCGGCCTGCAGTGTCCCCGGCAGGATCGACTCCCCGGCGGGGCCAGCCACCAGGAAGCCGATGGCGATCAGCTGGACGGTGGTCTTCCACTTGGCGACCTTGCTCACCGGCACGCCGACCTTCAGCTCGGCGAGATATTCGCGCAGGCCGGAGACCAGGATCTCCCGACACAGGATCACGATGGCGGCCCAGAGGGTCCAGCCCACGATGGTGTTGTCGGCCGCCAGCATCAGCAGGCAGGCCGCCACCAGCAGCTTGTCGGCGATCGGGTCCAGCATCCGGCCCAGGGCCGAGCTCTGGTCGTAGGTCCGCGCCACGTAGCCGTCGAGGTAATCCGTGATGGCGGCGAGGATGTAGATCGCCAGGGCGCCGAATCGGGCGCTCGGTTCCTGCGGCCAGTACAGCAGAGCCACCAGCACGGGCACCGCGACGAGCCGACCGTAGGTCAGGCAGTTCGCGAGCGTCCAGGCTGGCGAGCGGCGGCGGGGGAGGACGGAATTCATCGCAGGCGTGAAACCATGTGCGGGGTTGGGGGTCAACCGCTCCTGCGAACGAACATTTTCACGCATGCGCGGGCGCGGCTCCGCGCTCAGCCCTGCGTGTGGAAGAAGTCGTACACCGCGCGCGCCGTGGCGGCGTTGACACCGGGCGTCTTCGCCAGATCCTCGAAGGCCGCGCGCTGGATCGCCTTCACGGTCCCGAAGTGGTGCAGGAGTGCGCGCTTGCGGCTCGGACCGATGCCGGCGATCTCGTCAAGGGGGTTGCGCACCATCTCGCGCTTGCGCTTGGCCCGGTGACTGCCGATGGCGAAGCGGTGGGCCTCGTCGCGCAGGCGCTGTACGAAGTACAGGGTCGGGTCGCGCGGCGGCAGCTTGAAGGGCGGCCGCCCCGGCACGAAGAAGGTCTCGCGCCCCGCATCGCGGTCGCGTCCCTTGGCGATGCCGACCAGGGCCACGTCGCTGATGCCGATCTCCTCGAGGGCGGTGCGGGCGGCATCGAGCTGCCCCTTGCCGCCGTCGATGAGCACGAGGTCGGGCCAGACCGGCAGGGTGTCGCTCTCGGGCGCCGCCTCCGGTACCGGCTCCTGCGCGCCCCCTTCGCTCGCCGCGATGGCAGCCTCCCTGGCCGTGCGCGGGTTCTCCTTCACCAGGCGCTTGAAACGGCGCTGGAGCACCTCGCGCATCATTCCGTAATCGTCGCCCGGCGTCAGCTCTTCCGACTTGATGTTGAAGGTGCGGTAATGCTGCTTGGCGAAGCCCGTCGGGCCGGCCACGATCATGCCGCCGACGGCGTTCGTGCCCATGATGTGCGAGTTGTCGTAAACCTCGATTCGCCGGGGCGCGCCCGCGAGCCCGAACGACTGCCCGAGGGCGGCGAGCAGCTTGCCTTGCGAGGCGGTGTCGGCGAGGCGCCGGCCGAGCGCTTCCTTGGCGTTGCGCTGGGCGTACTCGACCAGGTTCTTGCGCTCGCCGCGCTGGGGCTGGTGGATCTCGACCCGGTAGTCGGTGCGGCTCGACAGAGCCGCCGCCAGCAGCTCAGCATCCTCGATGGCGTGCGAGACCAGGACGCTGCGCGGCGCCGGTTTGTCGTCGTAGAACTGGCCGATGAACGAGGCCAGCACCTCGTCCGGCGTCATGGTCCGGTCAGCCTTGGGAAAGTAGGCGCGGTTGCCCCAGTTCTGGAAGTTGCGGAAGAAGAACACCTCGATGCAGAACTGGCCCGCCTGCTCGTCGATGGCGAAGACGTCGGCCTCCTCGACCCCTTGCGTGTTGACCCCTTGCGTCCCCTGGATTGCCGACAGGGCCGCGATGCGATCCCGGAACCGGGCCGCGCGCTCGAACTCCATCTTTTCGGAGGCGTCCTGCATCTCCTCGCGCATGCGGTCCTTCACGGCGTTCGATTTGCCCGCCAGGAAGCTTTTCGCGCTGTCCGCGAGGCCCCGGTAATCGTCCAAATCGATCTCGCCGGTGCACGGGCCCGAGCAGCGCTTGATCTGGTAGAGCAGGCAGGGACGGGTGCGGTTCTCGTAGTAGCTGTCGGTGCAGGTGCGCAGCAGGAAGGCGCGCTGCAGGGCATTCACCGTGCGGTTCACCGCCCAGACGCTGGCGAAGGGCCCATAATAGCTGCCCTTCCGGCGCCGGGCGCCGCGATGCTTGATGATCTGCGGTGCTTCCGAATCGGCCGTGACCAGGATGTAGGGAAACGACTTGTCGTCCCGCATCAGCACGTTGAAGCGCGGCTTCAGCTGCTTGATCAGGTTGGCTTCGAGGAGCAGCGCCTCGGTCTCGGTGGCGGTGGTGACGAACTCCATCGCCGCCGTCTGCGAGATCATGCGGGCGATACGGTTCGAATGCGCCTGTCCGCGCGCGTAGGACCCGACCCGCGCCTTGAGGTTCTTCGCCTTGCCGACGTAGAGCACGTCGCCCTTCTCGTCGAACATCCGATAGACGCCCGGCGAGGTCGGCAGGGTCGTCCAGAAGCGCCGGATCACCTCGGTGCCGGCCTTGACCGCGCCCTCCTCGAAATCGAAGTCGATCTCGGGCGCATCGTCGGCTTCGGCGTGGTCCTCGGAGGCGTCCTCCCGGAATCCACCCTCCTGGAATCCGTCCTGGTCGTCGAAGCCGTCCGGGGGCAGATCCTTGGCGGAACGCTCTCTCGAGGCGTGGTCTTTCGCGGGCGCGCGGCTCATGAGCCTGACTTAAGCCTCGCGCCGAGGCGAGGAAAGGGGCGGACCGGGCAAAGGCCGCCCTCGGCCCTCAATCGAACAGCGCGTCGATGTCGCCCTGGTCGACGTGGCCGATGTCGTCGGCGAGCTTCGGCCCGTTGAGCAGCGAACTCTCGTCGTCGATATCCACCGTTGCGGGCGCCACGCCCAGCAGATCGCTGAAGCTGTCGAGGCCGCCCCAGGCCTCGATCATGCGGTCCAGGTGCTCCTCGATGAACTTCAGCACACCCACGATCTTGTTGATTCGCTGGCCGGTCAGGTCCTGGAAGTTGCAGGCCTCAAAGGCGACGACGACCCGATCCAGGATGGCGTCGATGTTCTCGCGCCCGGCCATGGTGGTGGTCATGGCGCGCAGCATGCTGGCGTTGGTCTCGATCTCCTCGATCGCACCCAGGATCGTGCTGGTGGCGCGCTCCGTGGAATCCACCACGGCATCGAGTTCGCCGGCGACGCGGCGCATGCCCTTGCCGGTGTTCTCGGAGCGATAGAGGGTCGCGATCTCCTGCTTGGTGCGGGTGATCGCATCCTTCATGATGTCGAGCTCCGAGCGCATCGCGAACGCTTCGTTCAGCTCCTTCCGACACGCTTCGATCGTCTCCACCGTGCTGGTCTGCGTCACCTTTCGCAGATCCTGAATCGCGGACAGGATTTCGTCCAAGCGCTTGTTGTTCAGGTCGGCCGCTTCCGACGAGACGGCGGATGCCACCGCCACGGGGGCGTTCGCGAGGCCGAGACTGTCTTCGATGCGGTAACGTTTGAGAGTCATCGGTCGCGATCAGCCAACAAGAGAGAAGCCGGGCCACCTTGGGGCCAACTGATTTCGATTTCTTGAACGTCGCAACCGCTCGGCAACCTTTACGGTGCGTTCACGCTGAATCCATTCGCCTGTTCGCAGCCACCCCGGACCGAACGATTCACCATACTCCTTCACCGGGTTTCCGCCTCGACCCCCGATCCTGACCGCATGTCGTGCCCGGGATCGGGTACGACCGGGCTTGGAGCGTTGACGAGCATGCGGTTCGATTGGTGCGTGGCCATCGCCTGCCTGACGGTGGGATGGGCGGGGCAGGGG
>NZ_JAGHKN010000057.1:0-18785 GCF_023093475.1 Methylobacterium sp. 37f | reverse complement strand
CCCGGCCCATCGCCCTGGAACGGGAGCGGTACCTCGGCCTTCCCGTCGAGCTCCCCGAGGCCTTCGAGCCCGCTTCGCAGGAAATCGCCGGCATCGTTCGCCGGCTGGCCGCGGAAGAACCGGTGTTCGGGTTCTTCGCATTCCGCGAAAAGTCGCTGCGTCCGATCGTCGACGCCATCCGGGTTCAGGGGCGCCCTCCAGTCGGGCCCGGGGATTGGGCGCACGTCCGAGACCATCTGGCATGGCGGGATGCCGTCGCATCCCTCGCGATCCGCTGGCGGGCGCTGGCGGACGAGATCGGCGCTTCCCCGTTCGCCACGGCCCGCGAACTCGGCCAGCTTGTCGGAACGCTCGATGCCATCCTCGTAGGGGCCGAACGCGCGACGCGCGTCCTCGGCGAGGCGTTCGCGGATCTCGTCCCGGGCGGCGGGTCCGTTCGCGACCTCTGGCTGGATCGCCGACGGCTCGACCTCGTCGAAAAGGCTTTCCGGAATGCCGCGGCTGCGGCGCAACTCTCCGCATCGCGGAACGAGATCGATCGGCTTCAGAACCTTTTCCCCGAGACAGCCGGGAAGATCGGCCAGCTCGCCCGCGACGTCCTATCTGAGGCCGTCGGACGCCAAGGGGTGGGGGCAGAGCAGATCTCGTCCCTCTGGTCTGCCCTGCGTCGCCAGATCGACGACCTGGGTCAGGGCCGGGGCTACTTCGAGGTGGTCCGATCGATCACCGAGGTCATCCGCCTAGGCGGTGCGCCGGTCTGGGCCTCACGCCTTCGCAGGGAACCGGCCCAGGACACGACAGACCCGCTGCTGCCGGGGGATTGGCGCGAGGCCTGGGAATGGGCGGTGACGGCCGCCTACCTGAGACGGATCGATGACCGGGACAGGCTGAGGACGCTCGCCGACGAGCGCGTCCGGCTCGATGCCGAGGTGCGAAAAACCTTCGAACGGCTCGTCCGCGAGCGGACCTTCTACGAGCTTGGTCGCTCGATGACCGGTACGGTGCGCGCGGCCCTGATGATGTTCGCCACCGCCCTGCGCAAGACCGGCAAGGGCACCGGCAAGGGTGCCGGCCGCCATCGACGCGACGCTCGCCTGGCCATGGCGCAGTGCTACGCCGCGATACCGTGCTGGATCATGCCGGCGTGGCGTGTCGCCGAGCAGTTGCCCGGCGAGGTCGGCTCGTTCGACCTGGTGATCATGGACGAGGCCTCACAGTCGGACATACGCGAACTCCCCGCGCTGCTACGTGGCAGGAAGATCCTCGTGGTCGGCGACGACAAGCAGGTGAGCCCGTCCGCCGCCTTCATCGAGAACGCCAAGATAGACCGGCTGGAACACGGGTTCCTCAAGGGCCAGCCCTTCAGGACCCTGCTTCTGCCGGGGGCATCGCTCTACGACCTGGCGAAGGTGATGTTCCCGGACAAGCTCGTCATGCTGAGGGAGCATTTCCGCTGCGTCGAGCCGATCATCCGGTTCTCCATGGAGTTCTATCCTGAACCCCTGGTGCCCCTACGCGTGCCGACCGCGCACGAGCGGCTCGATCCTCCGCTCATCGACATCTACGTCCCGGACGGTCGCCGTAAGGGCGACAAGCAGAACCCCCGCGAGGCCGAGGTGATCGTCGCGGAGATCCGCAAGCTCGTCGACGACCCGAGCCTTGCTCGCATCGAGGCGCAGGACCGTTGGCGAACGATCGGCGTCGTATCCCTCATCGGATCGAAGCAGGCCGCCCTCGTAAACAAGATGCTGCTGGAAGAACTCGGCGAGGATCTCGTGAGACGCCATCGCATCGCCTGCGGCGACAGCGCCACCTTCCAGGGAAACGAGCGCGACGTGGTCTTCCTGTCGATGATCGCCGATCCTGACAGTAAGCAAGCCCAGACCGCCACCCAGTTCGAGCAGCGCTTCAACGTGGCGATGTCCCGGGCCCGGGATCGGTTGGTGCTCGTGCGATCCGTACAGGAGGACGAGCTCAAGCCGGACGACCTCAAGGCACGGGTAATACGGCACTTTCGCGACCCGATGGCAGGTGTCGAGGCCCGTACCGGCGATTTGGAGGCACTCTGCGATTCCGATTTTGAGCGGGATGTCCTCCGACGTCTCGTCGGGCGCGGCTACCGGGTTCTCCCGCAGGTCGGCGCGCTGGGCTACCGGATAGATCTCGTCGTAGAGGGCGCGAACGGACGCCGCCTCGCTGTCGAATGCGACGGTGACAGGTACCACGGGCCGGAGCGTTGGGCGGACGACATGCGTCGTCAGCGCATCCTGGAACGTGTCGGATGGCGGTTCTGGAGATGCTGGTCGTCGAGCTTCATCCTCGATCCGGACGGCTGCATGCTTGATCTGTTCGAGACGCTCGAACGAGCCGGTATCGAACCCGGCGGCGCCGCCGAACTCCAGTCCGGCTACACCTTGCACCTAACGGCAGCCCGGTCAGGGGATACCGTAGGCAGACTGCATGACGCCTCGCCTAACGACAGCGCCATCGAACCCTCCGCGGATCATGATCTGCAGGTGGGGTCTGGAAAGCTGAAGGGCGATCATTCGGCCGGAGGGGTCAAGGCGGGAGATCGCATCGTGTTACGCTATCTCGACGACAACAAGACCGTGACCTTCACGCTGGCTCATGGGCACCACGACGAAGCGAATGGCCGCCTTCCGGTGAACTCCCCGTTGGGGTCGAAGCTGCTTGGGGTTTCGGAGGAAGACGAGATCGAGTTCGATGCGGGCGGCCGCATCAGGCGCGTACTCGTGCTAAGGACAGAGCGACCCCAGGCGCCTCATTGATCGCATGCCGCTGCTGGCAGTTGAACTTGACGGTCGGTACTAATCGTTGATCGTCCGCGAAGGGTGGATTTCCGCAAGTCTGCTTCGGGGCGAGAAATACCGGAAGCGGACGCCGTATCCGCGTTCGCCCGCGATCCGGAACGCACGCGATAGCCGGGGCGCAAACATCGCGGCTACGCTGTGAGGCGCCTCTGCGCCAAAGAACCGAGCAAGGTTCCGCCACTGAGCATCCCTCTATGAGCCGAGCCGGTTGGCTCGGCGCAGTGCTCAACGCGGGAAGGTGGCGCCGGAAACGCGCTCGCACGCGATCAGGAGAGCGTCCTGGGTCGCTTCGATCGCGGTCACCGGATCGGGCTCTCGTGTAGCTCGATGATAAAAGTACCGGCCTGTCGAGCGCGCGAGAGCGTCGTCGCCCGTGGCGAGCCACGCCTGCGTGAGGTGTCCTTGGGCAAGGTCGTCGGAAGCGCCTGCGCCGCCCATTCGTGTCGCCACCCAACCTGGCTCCAGCGCGTTCGACAGCACGTCCGGCCATAGGCGGGCAACTGCGAAGGCCAACAACACGTCGTGGAGCTTGCTCTCGGCATAGGCCGCCAACCCCTGCCAGCGACGCCTCCTCCAGAGCAGGTCGTCGAGGTCGGCCCCGGCGCCGTGATGAAGGCCGGAACTCAGGTAGACCAGTCGCTCGGGACGCTCAATCAGAACGGTCAGGAGGTAGGGCGCCATCGTATTGACCGCGAACACGTGTGGCAGCCCGTCCTCGGTGTCTATCCGTCGGGGTTCGCGGTAGCCGACACCGGCATTGTGGATCACGGCATCGAAGCGGCCCAGGCGATTGACCTGCTCGGCCACCTCCCTGATCCCGCGCATCAAGGACAGGTCACCCGTCACTACTCCGACGGCGCCCGATGCCTCCCTCAAGGCGGTGTCCGACCGGCGCGCGTCTCGCCCATGCAGCACGACCTCGTGCCCCTGCTCGATCATCAGCTGGCCGGCCATGAGGCCCAGCCCGGTCGACGACCCGGTTATGAAGATGCGTGCCATGGTGCCTCCGACTTGCGGGTGTTTCCGACGTTGGCGTTCAGGCTCGGGCCACGAGTTGGCGGACGACGGCGTCGATGCCGGTGGCTCCCTTCGTCGAACCGGCTTGGCCGGCCTCGAACTCGATCCAGCCGGCGTTGAAGCCGTCGATCATGCGCGCCCTGGGCCCGGGATTGCGGGCACCCGCCGACCGGAACGTGGCCTCCCATGCTGCGCGCGGGACCGCCTCCATGCGCACGGGATGCCCAAGCGCTGCGGCGAAGGCTGCCGCGACCTCGTTTGGACGGACGCGAACCGGACCTTCCAGTTCGACCACGCGGCGACCGACCCACCGCTCTCGAAGCATCTCGGCGGCGACGCGACCGATGTCGGCCACCGCGACCATCGGCAAGGGCTTGTCGAGCGGCTGTAGGTAGCTCGGGATCAGACCCGTGCGCGCGGAAGCGACGTCGCCCGCGGCGTTCTCCATGAACCAGGCCGCGCGGAGAAACGCGACCGGCAGCGGGAGCATGGCGAGCGACCGCTCCACCAGCCCGAGCTGGCTGAGGAGGTTCGGCTCTGCAGCCTGGGCGCCGATGGTGGACAGGCACACCACCCGGCGAGGCCGCGCCTGCGTTAGGGCTTGGCTCAGGGCAGCGATGACACCTCGAACCTCGGGAAAACCCGGCTCCGGGTCGAATATCGGCGGGATCACGACGAACACTGCATCGACGTCAGCGAACGCGCTCGCCAGGGCGTCCGCATCGGTCATCTCGGCCAATGCGACCTCGCAGCCGCGCTCCGCCCACGGGTCACCCTTCGCAACATCACGGACGATTGCGCGGACCCGCGCACCGACTTCGAGAAGCCTGCTCGCAGCCGCCCCGCCAACCTGACCCGTGATACCCGTGATCGCGTACATGACTGTCACTCCACACTTCGCCGATGCCAAAGGATTGACATCCGAGCTGTGTTGAGGCGAACGCATTCTCCTCAGCTTGAGGATGCTAAAACGTCATCATGGCCTACGATGCACGGGTGCTCAGCGGGATCGGCGTCCTCGCCGCCATCGTCGAGGCCGGGGCCTTTTCCCGGGCCGGCGAGGCGCTCGGCCTGTCGCAATCGGGCGTTAGCCGGGCGGTATCCCGACTGGAGGGGCGTCTCGGCATCCGCCTGTTCCACCGCACCGCCAGGGCCGTGACCCTGACCGACGAGGGCCGCCGTTTCTACGAGGAGGTCCGCCCACTGCTCGACGGCCTGGAGGATGCCGCCACCCGGGCCGCGGGATCGGCGCGAGCCGTGCGCGGGCAACTGCGGATCAACACCGATGCCGCCTTTGGGCACTTCGTGCTGGCCCGAAGGCTCGGCGATTTCCTGCAGCGATTTCCGGACCTCTCCGTCGAGGTGGTGGTCCGGGACCGCATGGGCGACCTCGTCGCGGAAGGCTTCGATGTCGCCGTCCGGTTCGGCGAGCCCGAGCCGTCTGCGCTGATCGCTCGGCTGCTTTTGCGGACGCGGGTGCTTACTTGCGCGACGCCCGACTATATCGCCCGTCATGGCCGACCCGATCACCCCTCGGACCTGGACGGCGGGGATCATACCGTCATCCAGTTCAGGAACCCCGCCACCGGACATCCCTTCGATTGGGAATTCCACCGCGGCACGGAGCGCGTGGCAGTCCGGGGCAGCGGTCGGTTGACGGTGAACGATACCGGGACGCTGCTCAGGGCCTGCTTGTCCGGCCTCGGCATCGCGCAGCCGTTGGAGCTGTACGCCAAGGACTACATCGAAGACGGTCGCCTGGTGCCGCTCCTGGAGGCGTGGACGGGGGAACGCTTCCCGCTCCACGCCTACGTCCCGACCCGGCGGCACACCTCCGCCAAGGTCCAGGCGTTCCTGGCCTTCATCGGCGAGACGGCCAGGTCGGCAGAGATATCTCACTGACCGACCTATGCAGACGCATCACCAGCGATGGTGCGAACCCGCATGACGGAACCCGCCCCAGCGATGGCCGCCGCCGTGCCAACCGAAGCGACGATGCCAGCTGTAGTGGTAGCTGTAGTGCCATCGGCGGCCGCCCCACCCGTGATGGCCGAAGCGACGGTACACGGGGCCGTAGGCGAGCGGACGGAAGCCGAGGTTCGGACGGCACCAGCCGTAGAAGCCACGGTGGAAGCCGGGACCGCAGCCGTCACGGGCCTCGGCCGCCGAGCCGGCCGTGACAAGCCCCGCGGCGAGGGCAAGGGGTACGACGATCCTGCGGAACATGTCTCGCTCCTGAAGTATTCGGCACGCGACCGGATGTGGGGAAAGGGAAAGGGTTTGGACGGCTCAGTTCGGCCAGCAGCGGCGCCCGTAGGGCCCGATGTGGAAGCCAGCCGGGCAGGAGGCGCCACGAACGTAGCCACCGGCCTGACCACCGGTTCGGCAGCCGCCGTAGGGGCCGCGATGGGCGTAGGGTCCGCAGCCGCCGTAGACTTGGATGATCTCGGCACCATCCGACCCGTTGGAGACGGCATCCTGGATCAGGGGCGCGGCGGTGACCGGGACCGTGATGGCGGCCAGTAAGGCGACCGGGGCGAGATACTTCAGCATCGTTGCATCCTCTGCTCTCGTCGGGGCTCGGCGCCGCGACCGATGAGGGCAGGATCGTCCCGGGCTTCTTCCCGGATGTGACGGGCGGATGCGTCGGCGTAACGATTTGTAACGACGGCCTGGGTGGTCAGGCGATGGCGGGCAGCGTCAGAACGAGCCGGGCGCCGCCGAGCGCGGTCGCCTCGGCCACGACGGTACCGCCATGCGCCTCGGCGATCTGCCGGGCGATGGCCAGCCCCAGCCCCGTCCCGCCGGTCCCGCGGTTCCGGGAGCGCTCGATCCGGTAGTACGGGCTGAACACCGCGGAACGCTCCGATTCGGGAATGCCGGGGCCGTCGTCCTCGACCGCCACCTCGCAATCCGGACCCGTGCGCCGTACCGCGACCGCCACCGAGGAGCGCCCGAATTTGACGGCGTTGCCGATGAGATTGGCGAGCACCCTGCGCAGGGCAACCACGTCGCCGGCGACGACGGCGTCCGGTATGTCCTCGCCGGTCAAGCCGATGTTCACGCCCTGCGCGGCGTGCTCGGCGACCTCGATGGCCACGAGGTCGCCGAGATCGACGGGTGCGCGGCCGACCTCGACGGCGGTGCCGCGGGCGAAGCCGAGCGAGGTGTCGAGCAGGGCGGTCATCGCGTCGAGGTCCTCGACCAGTCGCTCCCGGCGCTCCGGTTCGGCCACGCCCTCGGCGCGTAGCCGCAGGCGGGTCAGGTACGTTTTCAGGTCGTGCGAGATCGCGCCGATCAGCAATGAGCGCTCGCCCATGAGGCCGACGATGCGCTCCTGCATGGCCTGGACGGCCTGGGACAGACAGCGGATCTCGGGGGCGCCTTGCGGAACGAGGGCCGGCTCGGGGGCACGACCGTCGAAGCGGGAGACCGCCTCTGTCAGCCGCCGCAACGGCGCGAGTTCGTGACGTGCGCCGACGAGGACGAGGCCGGCCACGACGAGCCCGAGCACCGCGACCCACAGGCTCAGGGGCTGGCCGAGCAGCCACGGCATCAGCGAGTGGTGACGCTCGATGGCGGAGACGACGACCGTCCGGCCGTCGGGCAGGGCGTAAGTGGCGGTCGCCAGACGGCCCATCACTTTCCGATTGTCGGCGTTGGCGACTTCCGCCGGATCGACGCCCCTGCGCAGCATGTCGACATCGGTGAAGGCCCGAACCTGGCCATTCGCGTCCCCTGTCAACCGCCGCAGGCGCGCTTCGAGGCGCGGCTCGCGGATTAGTCCGGTCTCGGACGGAGGTGCGTCCGTGATCTCGGCCCTCAGGGCTTCCCCGTTCACTGCATTTAGGATCGCCGGGCGTTGCGCGGGGTCCGCGTCCCGCAGCAGGGTCATGATGCCGGCGGCCTGATCGAGGCGGGGGAAGCGCGTGGCGTAGGGCGAGGCCTCCTCGTGCCGCTGCCATTTGTCCACCGCGAAGGTGGCGAGGACGAGCAGCGAGAGCGCGCCGAGCAGGATCAGCATGATCCGGCCAAGCAGGCTGATCTGCGCCATCACGATGCCCGTCCCACCGGCGCCGCCAGGATGTAGCCGGCGTTGCGCACCGTCTTGAGCAGCGCCGCCGCGGCGCTGCCCGAGGCATCGAGCTTGTGCCGCAGGCGGCTCACCTGCACATCGATGGTGCGGTCGAAGGCGTCAGCCGTCCGGCCGCGCGTCCAGTCCAGGAGTTGGTCGCGCGAGAGCACCCGCTGCGGCCGGGTGACGAAGCAGTGCAGCAGGTCGTACTCGGCGCTGGTGAGGGGGATCTCGGTCCGTGCCTCGCCGACCGTCACCCGGCGTGCCGCGAGGTCGATGACGAGATCGACGACGCCGAGCATCTCGGCGGCGTCCTCGGACGCCGGGGCGCCAGTCCCCTGTGACCGTCGCAGGACCGCGCGGATGCGGGCCAGCAGGACACGCGGGTTGAACGGCTTCGAGACGTAGTCGTCGGCTCCCATCTCCAGGCCGAGCACCCGGTCGATGTCCTCGTCCTTGGCGGTCAGCATCACGATGGGCGGCCCGCTCGCAGCACGCAGGCGCCGGCAGATCGAGAGGCCGTCCTCGCCGGGCAGCATCCAATCGAGGACGATCAGGTCCGGGGCGGGTCCGGCCGCGAGAAGTCGGTCGAGACCTGCGCCTCCGTCGACGCCGACGACGCGGAACCCCTCGCCCTCCAGATAGCCCGTGAGTTGGATGCGGATGTCGTCGTCGTCCTCGACGATGGCGATGGTGATGCTGTCGGGCATGTCACGAGGATAGGCCGCCCCGACCGGGCCGCAACGCGAAACCGGTCGCTGTCACAAAACGTTACACGGCACGCGCATCTCGTCACATCCTGGATCGGTCCGGCCGCGATGGTCACCGGCATCGCAACGGAGGCCCTCGGATGGGCCCCGACGAAACGAGGCGACGGACGCATGGCTCCAGCCCAACTGGCATCCCCGCTCTGGCATGTCGTGACCGCGCTCGCCCTGGCGGGGACGATGGCCGTCCACGGCGGCACGGTCGACGCCGCACCGCGACAGGTCGCGGCCGCGACGTCCCGATCCGGTGATGGGAGCGAGACCTATCGTGGCTATCTGATCGAGATCGGTCCGGATGTCCCGAACGCGGAGCTCGACCAGTTGCGTCGAGCGGCCGAACACCAGGTCGACCTCGTCGAGGCCACCGGGCTCGATGCGCGCACCAAGGCCTTTCTTCGGCGCTTCCCGGTGGTGGTGCAGACCGGCGCCAACGTTGGCGGCCACTACAGCGGCGGCGACCGCGTCACCATCGCAGTTGCAGACCCGAACGACGACCGACCGATCCTGCTACACGAGTACATGCACATCTACCACTTCCGGATGCTGCCAGGCGGGAATCGGAACGCGGACATCCTGACCTATTACGGGCGGGCCAGGGAGGGCGGGTTCTACTCGGCGGGCGCCTATGTCCTGAAGAACCCGGGCGAGTTCTTCGCGATGACCGCGAGCGTTTACCTGCCCGCACGCCCGTCCGCCGCGGCCCTGATCTACCCGATCATCACTTTGGAACCGCCCTACGACCACACCTCGACGCGCGTCCAACTGGTCGGTCGCCACCCGACGCCGAGCGAGAGCGCGGAATGGTCGGTCGAGACCCATGTCCGGTCCCGTTGTCCGCCGGTCTTCCTGACTCAGGCGGCGGACGATCCGATCTCCGACATCGCGAACAGCCGGATCATGGTGCAGGCGTGCGAACGCGCCGGTGTCCGCGTGGAGGCGCATACGCTCGTCAGCGGCGGCCACGGCTTCGGGATGGGCCGGCCAGGCACGCCGAGCGCGCAATGGCCGGGCAGGTACGAGGCCTGGCTGCGAACTGTCGGCGCTCCGGCCTGACATCCGACGACCACCGATCATGGGAAAGACCGTGAACCCGACGCGATCGCGACCCGTATCCGCATGCGTCCTGGCCCTGCTCGCCGGGCCGGCGATGGCCGACACCTTGCCGCTCCGCCACGGGGCCTACGTGACGGTCGGCACGGACTGCAAGGATCCCCCGAACGTCGCCCTGCGGACTTACGACGGCGCAGGCATCGGCAGTTCCAAGTCGAACGACTGCCGGCCCCGCGTCGTGTCCCGGCAAGGAAACGTGTTCGAGATCGAGCAGTCCTGCCGGCAATACGGCGGACCGGATCTCCCCCGGGCGACCGAGCGTTCGACCGTTCGCGTCGACGGTCCAACGGCCTTCACCGACCTGACGAACAGTGCAGCCGAAGGCTACCGCCTCTGTCCCGAACTGAAGCCTTGAGCATGCCGGTCGATGATGACGGAGGACCTGGGATGACCTGCGCGATCGAGACCGTTCACGTGGCTTACGGCATCTCCAGGGCGGATGCGATCCGCGACGCCCTTCGTATGGAAGGGTGTACGGAACGCGTGGTCGCGCTTCCCGCTACCCTGAGCCATGGCCCCATCGATCCGCCGGACCCGGACACGCGCCAGGCGTGGGTCAGAACCGTCCTGCGGTGCGCTCCCGACGATGACTGGCGCGAGCCCGAGGAGCCTTGGGCCGAAGCGACCACGGCCGACGTGTATCCGGTTTATTGGGTCTGTCTGACCGACGCCGGGGAGCACGCCTGCTTCCTGGAGTTCGCCTTCCGCATGGCCGTGCGTCCGTTCGACATCGTCGATGCGACCGGTCTGGACTTCGTCACCCGGGACGGCGTGCGATCGCCGTGGTCTCTCGGCCTGATGCGGCCCGAGGACATCGTCACCTCCGGCCTGAGGGAGAGACGACGCCCCTACTCAGAAGCCGAGGCCCACGCGGCGTCAGCGACATGGGCACGGTTGCGGGCCGAGAATGCGCCGCTCCGCATCGTGCGGGACGGATGCCTGGTGTCGGCGCCGTTGACGCACTTCGATGCCGCCCTCGTCGCGCAGGGCAGGCCGGAATGGGAGATCGTCGCCGGGTTAATCGGGCGGGCGTTGCATCACCTGTCCTTCGAGGTCGACCCACCGGGCCAGGGCGTCGGCGACGTTGTCCTGTTCGGCCGCGTGCTGGCACTCGGCGCCGAGGGTGCCCTCGACGTCAGGGGCGCCGGGCCAGGGATGCGCGACTACGAGGTTCGCCTTCCGGCCATTCGTCCGCATCCGGACAGGATCCCGGGCTGATCAAGTCGGTGCCCTCGATAGGATGATAGGAATGATCGATACCTCAAGCCTCAACGTCCGCCGCGCCGACCACGTGGGGTTCGCCGTCGCCTCCCTCGACGAGGCGCTCCGCTTCTGGGTGGAGGGGTTGGGCGCACGTCTGTTGCGGACCGGCGACATGGGCGGCGAGTTCCTGGGGCAGGTCACGGGTGCCCACGGCGCGCGGGTGCGCATGGCAGTGGTGTCGCTCGGGGGGCAAGCTGTCGAACTGCTTGAGTATCGGGGAACGAGCCCACCTGCGGCGGCGCCCGCGCCGTTCGATCCGGGCTCTGCACATCTTGCCCTGATCGTCGACGATCTCGACGCGGTCTTGTCCCGCATTGTGGGCCATGGCTGGAAGGCCCAGGGCATACCGCAGCCGATCCCCACAGGCGAACGGGCCGGAACGCGGGTGGTCTATGCCGTCGGTCCGGACGGTTCCACCATCGAATTCATGCAGCCGCCGCCCGCGGGGCGCCACGCGACTTTGACTTAGGATATAGGTCGAGCCGTTTTGGTCTTCGTTAAGGCACCGCATGGTCGGTCCTGAGCCAAATCCATGTCCGCTTCCGAGTTCCGAGATCCCTTTGAGGGCTGATAGGCATCCGCATTGGGTCGGATGCGGCAGGTCCGCCTCCAGAGAAGGGTCAGGGTCTGCAAAAGCTTATAACAGCTCTCGGCCATCACCGTATTTCGATGCAAGCGGACACATCGGACGCTTCACCCGCCGCTGCAAACGCCCGACGGGCGCGCTCGATCTCTGCGTGGTGGGTCTCAGCCCAGATCCACACACCACAGAACGCTGCCCCCAAGCTCTCGCCGAGTGGCGTCAGCGTGTAATCCACGTGCGGCGGGATCACCGGATGCACGGTACGTCGCACAAGACCATCCCGCTCCATCTGCCGAACCGTCTGCGTCAGCATCTTTTGGCTGATTCGACCCACCGCCTTGCCGAGTTGCGTGAACCGTAGGGTGCCATGCTCGTCTAGAGCCTCAAGGATCAGCATAGTCCACTTGTCGGCCACCTTGGCGATGATGTCGTTCACCAGCACCTCGATCGTCGGATCGACGTCCTTCGGGATCGGCCCCCTCCGTCGTGCCTCGATCATGGGGTCTGGGGTAGCCCTACGCATCCGACGCTCTCCTTTCGGTAAGTACCAATCTTTTCGGTGCCTACTTCAGTCTGGAGAGCGTGATCGATAATTTCTTCGGCGACAACAACGAAGGTCGCCGTCATGAACTTCTCAGGCAACACCATCCTCATCACCGGAGGCGGCTCCGGGATCGGGGAGGCTCTTGCACATCGCTTTCACGATCTAGGCAACACCGTCATCGTCGTCGGTCGCCGCGTGGAGGCACTGGAACGGGTCACCAGCGGCCGCCCGGGCATGCACGCGATGCCGCTCGACATCGCGGATGCCGGAGACATCGCCGGGTTCGCGCAGCGGGTCGTGGCCGAGCACCCGGCCCTGAACGTGGTGATCAACAACGCCGGGATCATGCGCTTCGAGGCGCTGGATCAGGCGCGCGACCTCTCAGACGCAGAAGCGACGATCACCGCCAACCTGCTCGGCCCTATCCGGCTGACGGACGCCCTGATCGAGCATCTGCTCGGCCGCCCCGGTGCGGCACTGATCAACGTGTCCTCCGGACTGGCCTTCGTTCCCCTGACGGCGACACCGACCTACTCGGCGACGAAGGCAGCCATTCATAGCTACACTGTATCGCTAAGAGAGGTCCTGAAGGACAGGATCGAAGTGATCGAACTGGTACCCCCGGCGGTTCAGACCGATCTAACACCCGGCCAGGCCACCCGCGAAGGCTACCTGCCGCTGGCCGACTTCATCGATGAGGTAATGGCTCTGTTCCAGCAGCAGCGGACCCCGCGTGAGATCCTCGTGCAGCGCGTCGCCTTCCAGCGCAACGCCGAAGCCGAGCACCGCTTCGACGAGGCTGTGACGACCTTGAACGATGCCGCCCGCAAGGCACGCGAGAATCAGCGCTGAGGCTGTTGGGCCAGCACGCCTGCTACGCCGCCGTTCAACTCACCCACCGTGGAGAAGGCTGATGCCGTTTGCTAACATCAAGGTCCCGGAGGCGGCGCTCAGCCGCACACAGAAGGAAGAGATCGTCCATAAGGTGACCAACTTGTTCGTCGATTACTTCAGCGAAGCGGTTCGAACACATACCATGGTCTTGATCGAAGAGGTCAAGGATGGCGGCTACGCCCGAGCTGATGAAGTGTTCGTCATACCGGATGCATATCGCGCGAAGGACTGATCGCAGGTGGGCCGCCGACAGGATTGGCGGCCCCCTAAAATCGACATTAGTGAAACTATTACAAAATCACTTTATGTATAAGATCAATATATTTCGTCGGCCAGCCTCCCGTCTTATAAGACACATTTTCTACGGCTGCTTCCGAGGATGCACAAATTCTCTTACGATATGATTGGGTGGATTTCCATCAGTCCGCTTCCAGACGGTGGATGTATCAAGCGGACATAACCTCGAAGACCGCTCAAAATCCACTTAACATATGACCACAGATTTCAACGAGCTTTCGATTAAGACTACATAGTGTTTATCAGATTGCGCGCCTGAAGCCGCTCGGCGGGTAAGAGATGACGCTCATCGCGTTGGAGCATTGCGGGCCATGAAGGTCTCGGGCGACCCGTCGGCGGGATCGACGAAGACGATATCGGAAGGTGGGCGACGCGGCGTATCGACCGAGAGGAAAACCACAGGTTCCTCCAAAAGTGTCGGCAGGGCGTGAACGGTACCACGTTCGAAGAACAGGAGTTCTCCCGGCCCGAACTCTGCCTCCTTTCCGGCATCACCCATCCAGAATGTGCCGCGCCCCGACAGCACGTAGAGGTACTCGTCGCAGGTAGCGTGGTAATGCGGCGGCGTGGGGCGATAGACGCGGAAAACCCGAGCGCTCGCCGCCTCGCGGTCGGTCAGATAAGTGTCGACGAGAAGCGTCTGCGCCGTCTCGGGGAGCGCGGCCGCGATAGCCGCGAGGTCGAAACGTCCGGTCTTTGTCGAGTCCGACATGTTCGCTCCTGAGCGATGATCGTTGGGGCGCGGTTCGGCACCCACCTCATAACAGCGCTGGCCAACCCCGGTCGCTGCCTCGGATCAGCGATGGTCGTTGGGGGCAGGCTTTGCACCGATGTCGAGGGTGAATACCCTCAATGGCTTCGCCACCCGGTCAGCGCCGCCGTTGAAAGGGGCCATTCGATTCAGTTGCGCCGCCGGCATCCACAAACGCCCGTCAGCGTCGATCCACATCGCATCGACCCAGACGAGGCGAGGGTCCCGCACCACTGTTGTGCGGGTTCCGTTGGGCGTGAGCCTCAGCACGGAGAGTTGGTCGGTGTCGCTGACGTAGATGTTGCCCTCGGCATCGATGGCGGTCCCGCCGGTCGAAGGCGTATCGGCGAAGCGCTCGACATGGGTGGCGAGGCTCGCCGCATCCAAGTCCGTATCATCGAGATAGCGGGTATCGATGCGCGACATCCGGCCCGAGCTCGGCTGGTAGTAGACCCATCGCCCGTCGGGGGAGACCTCGATCTGGTCGGCGTGAATGTGGAGCGGCTTACCATCCGGGCCGTGCATCGGACGCCCTTCGGCCGAGACCGCTCGGTCGCTCACGGTCGATGGATCGCCGTCTAGGACGCGTCGTGCCTGGCCCAATGCAAGGTCCAGTACGATCAGACCGGGCGCGCCGGCATCGGTGAGATAGGCATGGCCGCCGTTGAAGCGGACATCGTCGACGAAGCTGTCCGCCTTCGTCACCGGGCCCAGCAGATAGACGCGTGTGGTTTGGTTCGTCGCGAGGTCGATGCGGATGAGCTTCGGGCCGCCGGGTAGGACGGGGTTTCCGATGCCGGGGGCGCCGGTATCGACCAGCCACAGGGCCCCGTCGGGCCCGATACGCTGGGCGTTGACGCGCACGAAGGCCTTGGACGGGTCCTGGCCCTTCGCCCAGCCGTTCCACGTCACGTCCGGATATGGGACGAGGATGCCGTCCTTCCACTCCACGATCTGCGGACCAGCCGAGCCGTCGAGCCGCGCGAGCACGAGGAAACGGCGCCCATCGGGGGCGATGCTAACCCCGGTCGATGGTGTGTCGAGGGTCATCGCCGTGACGAGGCGGGGATCCTCTTCCGCAAACGAACGAGTGGAGCCGGGCAGTGAGAATGCTCCCGCCAGGAAACACAGGGTAAGGCTCGCGACGATGTTACGACGAGGGACGGTCATGATGCGTTTCCCGATGGTCTGCAGTCCTGGCGAGGTGGCGCTTAGGCTTATGGAGATGGAACGGTGCCAAGCTGCCGAAGCAGGGTAAGGTTGTCCTCGATGTGCCAGTTGGCTGCGATGCGACCGTCAACGACGCGGTAGATATCGGTGGCGATGAACGCCACCGGCTCGCCCCGGCCCTGGCGACCCTCGAATGTGCCGGTGAAATGACCGCGCAAACGCAGGTGCAGCACGGCCCGGTCGCCCGCCACGATCATCTGTTCGACCTCGCAGGTGAGGTCCGGAACAGCCTTTCGAAAACCTTCCGAGGCCAGGAGCGGTCCGGTCGGACCTTGCACCCGCCCGGGCGGCGGCGTCTCGTCCACAAAGTCCTCGGACAGCGCCGCCCGGGCGTAGGCCGGGTCGCCGGTGTTCCAGAAAGTGGCGTATCGCCGGGCTGCCAGCACCACGGCCTCGCGCTGTTGCGACGCTTGGCCGGGATCGACGACAAGCACGCCTGGCGAGACGAGCGTCTCTGCGGCGGCGGGGGTGGTCGCCAGCACGACGGCCATGGTGGCGAAACGAAGCGACGGGATCATCGGTTGAGCTCCTGGCTCATTTCTGTCGGTTCACTGTCGCGGAAGGCGACCTCGATCAGCGTGCCGCCCGGGGCGTGCAGGAAGATGCGGCGTTCGCCGATCTCGGGGAGCTCCATCCGGCTGTAGGGGATGCCACGGTCGTCGAGGCGCCGGCGGAAGGCGTCATGGTCGTCGCGGAGGAAGGCGACGTGGTCGATGCACTCGGCCGACCCGTCCGGAACTGGCACGCCGGCTCGCGCTGGAATGAGGTGCACGATTGGTTCCCCGTCCGCGTAGAGCCAGTGCCCGGGAAAGCCGAAGGCCGGGCGGAAGCCCTCGCTCAGGTCGAAGACATCCGTGAAGAAGCGACGGTGGCCATCCAGGTCGCGGGTGCGGAGCGTGGCGTGGTCGAGGCGCATCGGCGGCCCTTCACGCGATGGTGCCGCCGCCGTCGACGGTGACGGTCGAGCCGGTGGCATAGGGGTTCGTGGCCACGAACAGGATGGCCTGGGCGATGTCGTCGGGATGCCCGATCCGGCGTGCAGGCAGCTGCGCAGCGCGGCGCTCGAACATCGCCTGCCGGTCGGCCTTATCCATCCGCGCATAGAGCGGCGTATCCACGAGCCCCGGCGACACCGTGTTGAACCGGACCGGCGCCCGCTCCAAGGCCAGGCCGCGGGCGAGGGCATCAAGCGCGGCGTTGATCGCCCCCTGCAGCACGGCGGCGGGACCGGGACGTTGGCTGAGGTAGCCGGACACGAAGGTCAGCGAGCCGCCCTCGACGATCTTTGCGGACCGGGCGATGCGGTAGGCGCCCCAGAACTTTGAATCCATCGCCGACCTGGCGTCCGCCAGCGGGAGCTCGGCGACCGATCCGGTCCTCGTGGTGGCCGCGGCGACCACCACATGATCGAAAGGCTCCCGACCGCCGAAAAAGGCTTCAATCGCAGCCTCGTCAGTGAAATCGAGCGCGGCCGCCTCCACCTCTGCAGTCCGAGCGGCCTCGTTGAGCTTCGTGCCTGGACGGCCCGCTGCGACGACGCGCGCACCGTTCCGCGTGAAGAGCTGCGCAGTGGCCAAGCCGATCCCGCCGGCGGCGCCGACGACGAGGACCTTCCGTCCGTTCAGGTCCAGAGGCATGGCATCAGTCTCCTCTCAGTTGTGCCGGGGAAGCGACCCCGTTCGTCAACACAACCTAACTCTTGCTTTTCGACTGATAAGCCGGATTACAGTTGAGTCATTCTTGCACGAGGGTTGAGTGTCGATGCTTGACGATCTGAACGAGCTACGCACCTTCCGTCGCATCGCGGCGCTCGGCAGCCTAACGGCGGCGGCGCGCGATCTCGGGGTCGGGCTGGCTGTCGTGAGCAAGCGCTTGACGACGCTCGAACGCAGGGCCGGTGTGAGATTGATCCAACGCTCCACGCGGAGCCTGTCGATAACGGACGAGGGCCAGACCCTACTCGTTCAGGTGGAACGGGCGCTGGACGCCATCGAATCCGCCGAGGAGCGCCTCGCGACCGGGCGTGACGAGCCGATGGGATTGCTGCGGGTCGGCGCGCCGGTCTCGTTCGGGCGGCGGCACGTCGCACCGGTCCTGGGCCGCCTCGCGGCACGGCATCCCCGGCTTGACGTCGACCTGAGGCTCGACGACCGCGTTACCGACCTCATCGGCGAGCGCATCGAGGTGGCAATCCGCATCGGGCCCCCGCGCGACAGCACGATGATCATGCGTCGGCTAGCCGACAATCGGCGCATCCTGGTCGCGGCGCCCGCCTACCTCGACCGGCATGGACGCCCGTCGAAGCCTGAAGACCTCATCGGCCTGGAAGGCTTGAGCTACGGCGATGCGACGACGCCGTGGCGCTTGCTTGGTCCGGGAGGCGTCGAGACGGAGTTCCGTCTTAGGATGCGCCTTCGCTCGGACAGCGGCGACGCGGTGCACGATTGGGCTCTTGCAGGGGCAGGCATCATGCTGAAGTCCGCTCTGGACCTCGCCTCTGACCTCGCCGCGAACCGGTTGGAGCGGGTGCTCCCGGACTATGCGAGCGCGCCATCGCCGGTCTACGCCCTGTTCGCGTCCGGCCATTCGCTGTCGACCAGAGCGAGGGTGTTCATCGATGCGATGGTCGTCGAACTGGCGGATCCTGGGAACGCATCGGCAGTCATGCCGACCTAAGTGACCATCAAGCCTCCGACGTCTTCAGTAAGGCAGGGGCCACGTCCTCTGCGGACGAGCCTGACCTGAGCCACCCATGCACCGTACGGGCACCGAGGCGTCCCAGATGCGCTGCCACCGAGCAATCGAACAGCTACGTCGGCTTTCCACCATTGCGGATGCGGGTCCACTCATGGTGCTGTCCGGTGAGTTGCAGCCCGTACGATTTGCCTCGAAGCTGGCGCCTACCAATGAGCTAGAAGGACGGCCACCTGTGTCCACCGAACCCGTCAAAGGGCCAGCTTCGTACTTCCCGTCCATCGAGAAAAAGTACGGCCGCCCCATCAACGAATGGCAGCAGCTTGTCCGCGATCGGCTTCCCGCAAAGCACATGGACCTCGTGTCAATGTTGAAGGGCGAGCACGGGATGGGACATGGCCACGCCAACGCCATCGTTGCCCACGTGCTGTCCGCGGGAAAAGGGTAGGCAACCTTACAGCAAGCCGGGAGTGGCTGCTCTCCACTCCGAGCGGTAGTTGCCTCACGCCTGACGAATGGCAGCTTTGGAAAAGTGCCGGCGGCGGTCTGAGAGGCTGGGTTGGGTCGGGATCTGCCGGTCCGCTCTACGACCGAGTTGGGTGGAGGCTGTGTCAAAAGCCCGATCTGAAGTAGACTTGCGGCCTCATCTGCGGAGGTCGGCATGGGTCGGTTCGTCGAAGGGCAGGACCGTCGGCAATCCTGGTTGCTGCCCAGTTCGCTGGACGACTA